>CAKPCU010000005.1 GCA_934148015.1 uncultured Bacilli bacterium | reverse complement strand
CCAAACAGCTGGTTTAACGAAATAGTAGACTATGCAAAATCAATTGATATGCCTGGTATTGGTTACATATCAGTTATGGAAGATAATAGCTTTAAAGGGCCTATCGATAAATTCTTAACGGAAGATGATAGAAAAGCATTATTTGATAAGGCTGGTTTAACTTGCGGAAGCGTACTTTTCTTCATCGCTGATAAAAGACGTGACGTTGTTTGCAAAAACGCAGGTTTAATTAGAACTGAATTAGGTCGTAAGCTAGACTTAATGGATCATAATCTATTTGAATTCTGCTTTGTAACGGATATGCCAATGTATGAAATAAGTGAAATAACTGGTAAACTAGACTTTATGCACAATCCATTTAGTATGCCAAGAGGAGGCATGAAGGCACTAGAAACCATGGATCCATTAGATATTTATGCAGACCAGTTTGACGTTGTATGTAATGGTGTTGAACTTGTTTCAGGAGCAGTTAGAAACAACAGACCAGAAGTTTTACTAAAGGCATTTTCTCTTGCTGGATATACAGAAGAAGACATCAAGAAAAAATTTAGTGCACTTTATACAGCATTTAAATACGGATGCCCACCACATGCAGGTATGGCACTTGGAATAGATAGATCACTTATGATGTTAGGTGAAGAAGAAAGCGTAAGAGAAACAGTTGCATTCCCATTAAATCAAAATGGTGAAGACGTACTTACTGGTACACCAAATGAAGTTACAGAACAACAACTTAGAGAAACACACATTAAACTAAGATAAGGAGACTTTTATAAAATGCAAAAAATAACAAGAGATAACATACAAGATTATGCACTTAAACTTATGTTTAAAATGAAAGAAGAAGAGTTCCCATCATTCGAAAAGGAATTTGAAACAATTTTAAAACACATGGATTTAATAACAGAAATAGACGGAATAGAAAAAGTAGAACCAATGACTTTTCCATTTATTAATGAAGAAGCACACTTAAGGGAAGATGTTGCAACAAGCACGTTAACAACTGATGATGCAGTTAAAAACGCAAGCGATACAGTATATGATGAAATAAAAGTTCCTAAAGTAGTAGGAGGTGAAAGCTAATGAGTATTTTAGATAAAAGTTTACAAGAAATACACGAAGCTTTAAAAAGTGGTGCTGTAACAAGTAAAGAATTAACAGAAGAATCACTTAAAAGAGCTCACAAGTATCAAGATGAGTTAAACAGTTTCGTAACAATCATTGACGATGCAAAAGAAAGTGAAGTTACAGATAACGTTTTATCCGGCATACCTTGTGCTATTAAAGATAATTTCTCAACAAAAGACGTACTTACAACCGCATCATCAAACATCTTATCAAATTACGTTCCAGTATTTGACGCAAGTGCTGTTAAAAAGTTAAAGGAATCTGGTATGGTTATGATTGGTAAAACGGTACTTGATGAACTTGCTATGGGAGGAACTGGTACAACAGGACACACTGGAATTGTTAGAAACCCTTGGGATAAGTCTCGTATGATAGGTGGTTCATCAGCAGGATCAGCTTCTGCTGTAGCTCGTGGTATTGTTCCTTATGCACTTGGTTCAGATACCGGAGACTCCATCCGTAAGCCAGCAGGGTACGGCGGAGTAGTAGGATATAAACCAACATATGGCCTTGTATCACGCTGGGGATTATTTGCCTTTGCATCGAGCCTAGACCACGTTGGATGCTTTGCAAAATACGTTAAAGATGTAGCGTGCGTTATGGATAACATCAAAGGAATGGATGATAACGATATGACCTCGTTTGACTCATCAAACATAAACTTTGTAGAAAATCTAAATAAAGATGTAAGTGGAAGAAAACTATTTTATATTAAAGAAATAGTAGACGAATTAAAAGATGATAAAAAATACTATGATAACTTCTTAAAAGTGCTTTCATATGCTAAAGAATTAGGCATCGAAGTTAAAGAAGAGTCTATAGATAAAAAGATATTAAATGGTATTTATCCATCTTATATGGCAATATCTTGTGCGGAGGCAACTAGTAATAACTCAAACTTAACTGGAATTCCGTTTGGTAACAGAAAAGAAGGACACACTCCAGATGAGGTTATGATAAATACTAGAACTGAGGGATTTTCTGAATTAATAAGAAGAAGATTCGTTATTGGATCATTTATTCTTCAAAAAGAAAACCAAGAAAAATTATTTAAAAACGCTCAAAGAATAAGAAGATTAGTAGTAGATGCTATGACAAACTTATTTAAAGAATATGATGGATTAATTATGCCAAATGCAGGCTCTATCGCACCACGTTTTACAGATGAAATGGACAGGTTATCAGAAAAGTATTTACTTTTAGAAAACCATCTTGCAATAGGAAACTTTGGTGGCTTCCCATCAATTACAATCCCATCTGGAATTATAGATGATATGCCAGTTGCAATAAACATAACTGGACCTATAAAGACAGATGATGTAGTATGTAACATTGCAAACAAACTAGAAGAAAAAATTGGTTTCGTACCACTTTCAGTAAAGGAGGAAAACTAATTATGTATAAAGTAACAATCGGACTTGAAGTTCACTGTGAACTTGATTCTAACTCAAAGGTTTTTTCTCCTTCAATTAATGGGTACACTGAAGCACCAAACAGCCACGTTGCATATCAAGATTTAGGTTTTCCTGGAATACTTCCTATCGCTAATAAGGAAGCTTGGAAAAGAGCACTTATTGTTTCTATGGCAATGAATTGTACTACTCCAGACGTTATGTTATTTGATAGAAAAAACTATTACTATCCAGACTTACCAAAAGGATATCAAATAACTCAAATGACTAAACCTGTAGGTATAAATGGAGCAGTTGATATCGAAGTTGACGGACAAATAAAAAAAGTTTTAATTCACGATACCCATCTAGAAGAAGATACGGCATCACTAGATCACTATGATACATATTCTTTAATAGATTATAACAGATCTTGTGTGCCTTTATTAGAAACTGTAACAGAGCCTTGCTTGCACTCTAAAGAAGAAGCATTAGCATTCCTTGAGACTTACCGCTCACTAATCGTTTACTGCGGAGTTTCGGAAGCAAGAAGTGACAGAGGACAAATGAGATGCGACGTTAACGTATCAATTTCAGATACTGACAAGTTAGGTACTAAAGTTGAAATGAAAAACATTAACTCATTTTATAATGTAGGGCGTGCAATTGACTTTGAAATAGAAAGACAATCAGAAATACTTCAAAACGGCGGAAAAGTAGAACAAGAAACAAGACGTTTTGATGATGAAACTGGTGAAACGTTTAAGATGAGAGATAAGGCTGATGCGGTAGACTATAAATACTTTATTGAGCCAAACATCCCACCAATTAAGGTTACAGATGAATTACTTGATGAAATAAGAAAAAATATTCCTATGCTTAGACTTGAAAGAAAACAAAAGTACATGAATGAATTTAGTTTATCAGAGTATGATTCAGAAGTACTTGTTAAAGTAAAGGAAAACTCTGACTTCTTTAATGATTGTGTAAGTTTAGGAGCAGATCCTAAAAAGGCTTGTAACTGGGTAACTGGTATGCTTATGGGATACTTAAATGAAAATGAAATGAAGTTAGAAGAAGTTCCTGTTAAACCAGAAATGATAAAAGAATTAATTGATTTAATTGATAAAAAAACAATATCATCAAAGCAAGCTAAAGAAGTATTTGAAGACATGATTGAATCAGGCAAAGAGCCTAACATAATCGTAAAAGAAAAAGGTATGATGCAAATTACTGATGATGCATCTATTCATGATGTTGTTATGGAAGTATTAAAAGAAAATGATGAACAGGCAAGGGAATATAATCCTGAAAAAACCAGAATGATAGACTTCTTTGTAGGTCAGGTTATGAAAAAAACTCGTGGTAAAGCAAATCCTGCTAAAACAATGGAAATGCTAAGAGAAGAACTTACAAAATATGGAAAGTAAGAAAATACTTTCTTTTTTTGTATGATAATAAATATTTTAGATACAGGTCTTGCCACTCATGTAATACTTTACTTGTCATAACTTGTTTTAATACTAGCAAAAGAAGTCCTTTTTTGATATATTAAATACATGAGGTGATTTTTTATGTATGACGTAATTATAATAGGAGCAGGTGCATCGGGGTGTTTTTTAGCGCTTACATTAAAATATAAAAATCCAAATTTAAAGGTAGCTTTAATAGAAAAGAACGACAAACTAGGTAAAAAACTATTAATAACAGGTAATGGAAGATGCAACTTAGGTAACACAAACATAAATATAGATAATTACAATAGTTCTTCTTCTTTGGAAAAGTTTGCCAACTCATTACAAAAAAATGAATATTTAAACTGTTTGAAAAAATTTGGAATTTTAACAAAAAAAGAAGATACATCAACAAGGTTATATCCATATTCTAATCAAGCAATAACCGTTTGTAAGTCATTTGAAAGAGCATTAGAAAAAGAAAAAGTTAATGTAATATACAACTATGATGTAAAAGATGTGGCTTATAAAAATGACTATTTTGTAATCAACAATAACCTAAGGGGTAAAAAAGTAGTTATTGCAACAGGCGGAAAAACTTATATTAAAGCAGAATCTAAAGATAATGGATATAACATATTAAAATCATTTGGTCACACTATAACAAAGTTATATCCGTCTCTTACTTATTTAAAAACAAATTATAAATACATAAAAGATTTACAAGGAGTTCGTGCAAATGTAGTGGTTAGTTTAAGCGTTGATGAATCCATTCTAAAAAAAGAAGAAGGACAAATTCAATTTACAAAAGATGCATTATCAGGTATATGTATATTTAACCTATCGAGAGACGTAAATAAATACCTAAAAGATAACAAAAAAGTAGAAATAATAGTAGACTTAGTTCCTGATTATGATGAATCATATATTAATAGTTATTTAAAAGAATTTGATAGCTATAACGTATCTGATGCAATAAGCTGCATACTAAATAAAAAAATAGCTCAAGCTGTTTCAAACACGTTAAAACTATCAGATAAAAAAATTGGTAGTTTAAATAAGAATGAACTAGAAAATATTTCTTATGTATTAAAAAATATGCATTTTAATATAATAGAAACAGGTGATTTCAAAGCTGCCCAAGTAACAAATGGTGGCGCCAAGTTAGACGAATTTACAAGTGGTTTAGAATCTCTAAAGAAACCTTTATTATACGCCATAGGAGAAGTTTTAGATGTTGATGGTAACTGTGGTGGATATAATCTTTCTTGGGCATTTAATAGTGCCTTAATTGCAGCAAAAGATATTCTAAAAAAATAAAATATTTCCTTAAAATTCATAATACTTAACTTGTTTAATTAGTTTAAAAAATGTATAATATAAATATAGAAAAAAAGGAGAAAAAATATGCAAGAGAGAAAAAAGAAAAAACTTAGTAAAAAGGCGAAAAAGACACTTATAATTTTATTTTTACTTTTAGTAATATTGGTTTTGGGATTTGTCTTATTATTAAATGGAAACAAGGGTAATGGTAAGTTAGCCCCAAAGAAGACAACTACTAAAACCACAACAAAAAAAGAAGATCCAATAAAGATTGTAGATGTAAATTCAAAAAGTAGACCATATGCTGTAATGATAAATAATAACAAAGCTGTGTGGGGCTATCAAGCCGGAATTAATGATGCATATATTACATATGAAATAGTAGTAGAAGGTGGAATAACTAGAATGATGGCTTTGTTTAAAGACAAGGACACTAGTA
The DNA here is from genome assembly GCA_934148015.1 of uncultured Bacilli bacterium. GTDB lineage: Bacteria > Bacillota_I > Bacilli_A > RF39 > UBA660 > Aphodocola. Next base: position 56,602 of record CAKPCU010000005.1, on the reverse strand, counting down.
GAATTGCTTCAGTTAGAAGTTCTAGACATTACTACCTCGATTATGCCTTAGAAAATGACGCTATATACGCACATATTGGTTGGAGTCCTCAGGCCCAAAGTGACATATCAACCCTTGGAATAAATGCTATAAATGCTGATAATAGTAATGCATTTACATGGGATAACTCATTAAGAAAAATTTCCTCAGAACATAGAGCTTATACAACAATGGAAAAGCTTAAAATAGTTGCACAAAAAAGAGGATATAGAACAACAACAGACAAAGGTCTTCTATTAAAATACCAGGCAAAACCTCTAGAATTATCAAGTTACGATGGGGCTTTGGTTGCCAATAACGTTAAAATTCCTTTTTCAAGATCTCATATAACAAGTTTTTCTTATAACCCTGAAACAAAACTTTATACTAGATATCAAAATGGTGCGGAACATAAAGATTATGTTACAGGATTAGCTTACACGGCTAAAAACATAATAACTTATAAAGTAAATAATTATAATTTAAATGATGGATCAGGTAAGGGCAGACAAGGATTAAATAATATTGGAAGCGGAGAAGGCTATTATATATCAGAAGGTTATGCAATTCCTATAACATGGCAAAAAGATTCAAGAAGTAGTAAAACAATTTATAAGATTAAAGCAACGGGTAATGAACTTGTTGTAAATGATGGTAACACATTTATAGAAATTGAACCAACTAGCATGACTCTTTCAATTGAATGATAATAAAATCATGACATATAATTTATTGGTGATTATATGTCTTTTTTGATGCTTTTTTTAAAAGGAATAGTGATAGGAATAACTATGGTTATACCTGGTGTAAGCGGTGGAGTAATAGCTGTTGTTTTCGGTATATATGAGAAAATGATATCTTCATTAACAAATTTATTTAAAGACTTTAAGAAAAACTTTACTTATCTTTTTGTTTTGGGAATCGGAATTTTATGTGGCTTGATATTTTTTAGTAATATAATTTTATATTTTTATGAATGTTATGAGGCAATAACAAAGTCATTATTTATTGGTTTAATATTAGGCGGGGTACCGTATTTGTTTAGTGAAATATCAAAAAAAGATGGTAGCAAAGCCAATTACCAAATTTTAGTACTTACTTTTATTTTATCGTCAATTTTATTTCTTGTATCAAAGAAAGCCATTAGATTAAATGTTTCTTCACTAACTCAAATTAGCATAAAGAACCTCATACTTTTATTTATAGCAGGTTATTCGTATTCGATAGGAAAAGTTATTCCAGGTGTAAGTGGTTCCTTTATATTAATAGTTTTTGGAATGTATGAGTATGTATTAAAATTGACAGCTAATCCTTTAAAAATAGGGGTTTCAGACATTTATATTATAATTCCATTCATATTTGGTTTTTTAGTTGGAATGGTATTTTTTCTAAAATTAATTAATTATTTATTAGAAAAACATTTCAAAAATGTATATAGTATGATAATTGGTTTTGTTTTTGGATCAATGATAGCTCTTGTACCAATAATATCTTCTTTTTCTGAAGTTTTTATAGGTATAATTGTGCTTACAGGCAGTTTAATTTTTTCTTATAAGTTTATGAAATAGAAAAAATGAAAAATTTTTAAAAAAGTTGTTAATCTTACTTGACAAGTATACACTTTTTTTAGTATACTTAAAGAGCTTTAAGAAGTTATGTGGTTCCGTGGTGTAGGGGTTAACACGTCTGCCTGTCACGCAGAAGATCGCGGGTTCAAATCTCGTCGGAACCGCCATTTTTTTTATTTTGGCTCTGTAGCTCAGTCGGTAGAGCACAGGACTGAAAATCCTGGTGTCGGCAGTTCGATCCTGCCCGGAGCCACCACTTAAAAATAAACAACCATTGGTTGCTTTTTTTATGCTCCGGGCTTATGCTTGCAGCATATAACATAGTTTAAATGAAAATACTAATAGAAGATGTAATTATTTAGGATTTTCTAAAATTATTATTAATAAATCAAAAGAAGATATTAATTCTCATGTAGATTATATCTTCTTTCTTTTATTTACTTTCTTTATTTTTAATTCATCACGTATTTCTTTTAAAATACTTAACTCTGTTTCTTGTATTTCTTCTTTTTCTTCTTCTTTATCTTTCTTTTTGCCTTTTTCAAACTTATGAGTCATATCAGTTAATTTGTTTATAGCCCTTATAAAAATAAAAATACAAAAAGCTATTATTAAAAAATCAATTACATTTTGTATAAACATACCATATGTGATTTTTGCTTTTCCTATTGTAATTGATAAATTACTAAAATCAATACCTCCAATTATAGCTCCTATGATAGGCATCAAAATATCATTAACCAAAGATGATACAATCTTTCCAAATGCGCCACCAATTATAACTCCAACTGCTAAATCAATAACATTACCCTTTGATATAAATTTTTTAAATTCATTTAACATTGTTATACCTCCTTCTACATTATTATAACATGTATAATGTTAAACACAAAGATTCTAAGTATAAAAAATCAGCATAAAAATGAATAAATAAATTGTAAATTAATTAAATACTATTGAAAAAGAACATGAGAAGTGTTATAATTAATGACATCGAGGTTGAAGTTTGGATATTTCTGACCTCCGATGGTTTAATAATACGTGCGCTCGTAGCTCAGCTGGATAGAGCATCTGGCTACGAACCAGGAGGTCAGGGGTTCGAATCCCTTCGAGCGCGCCACTTTTATTAAAAAAGATGTTGATTTTACTTTAAGTATATGTTATAATCATATTGCTTTTCGGAAAGTAGCACAATTTGGTAGTGCACGCGGTTTGGGACCGTGAGGTTGCAGGTTCAAATCCTGTCTTTCCGACCATTTGAGTTTAACTATTCAGAAATGAATAGTTTTTTTGTGCTTATACGAACGGTCCAATCCCACGTTAACTGTTTTTAAAAGCAATTAAATTTCGTATATATCATACAATTTTAACATATTACATTCCTTTATATCAAATCTAATTCCATGATCATGTTCACATCCAGACTTTGGACCACTTTTATAAACACCAAGACATATGTATATTCTTATTATTCCTTTTTCTACCAATTCAAAAAAAGTTTCTATGCCTTTGAATTTATAAAACGATATACTGCTATATTTAAAATAATCTTGTCCATATGTTCTTTTTTTGTCATACTTTACCAAAGCCAGATGATTTAGCTTTCTTTTTATAGCACCAATTATTTCATCAAAGTCCCAGTATATACTTTTATCAAAAACCTGCTTCTTTCTATTAAATATACACAAATATATTCTTTCATCTTTTCTATTAACTTCTAGCTGAAAAGAGTTGTTATTTTCATCATATACTTTAAAATTAGCAAAAACTGATTTCATAAGCACATTTACATCCGAAAAATTGACATCTTGCTTTCCATATTCTCTTCTTAATCTTTTAAGTTCTAAACCAAAACAATTACTTGGAACTAAACTAAATAAAGTTAAATATCTATAATCACTTAGAAAATTATTTTTAACCTTTATTTCAATTCCATTGTAGTCTGCAATTTGAAATTCATCATTTTCTTTACCAATAAGATTTTCAAAAGTGAGTCCTGAGTTTCCCTTATTTCTTTGATTTTTACCTTTAATATAGCCCATCTTTTTAATTTTATCAAATTTCTTCTTTAAATCATTAAAAGATTCATTAATATCAATATCATACATTTTAATTTCTCCTTTTGTCTTGCTATAATACAATTATGCTTTGACAAATTAAGTCGAAATATGAAAAATTTCATAAAAAGTTTAATTATAATGTAAAATTTATGGGTTATAACACTTGCTATATATTCCTTTTTTGAATAACATATTAACGAAGATGCATCTTTATTAATTGGGGGAATATGGTTTGAGTGGTATTTTAGATGTTATTAGTAATAATATGGTTGAAATATTAACGACTGTTTTAACGGCTATTATAGGGTATTTAGGAATAAAAGCCAAAAGTATTTTTGAAAAATATATTAATGATAAAACAAAGAAAAGTATAGTTGAAGAAACAGTAAAATATGTTGAGCAAATTGGAAAAACTTTGTCTTGTGAAGAAAAAAAGCAAAAAGCTCATGACAAAGCTCTTGAATGGATGATTGAAAAGAAAATTAATGTTAGTGATACGGAACTTGAAATACTTATAGAAAGTGCGGTTAATTGTTTATAGAAAAAGATTTATTGTTTTTGGTAAATCTTTTTCTTTTTATATAATAATTTTTGTTTATATTTCTTTTTATATGACCATAATAGAAAAGAAAGGAGATAAAATATGCAAAATTATAATGAAGTTCCTTTAATCATAACTGGAAAAGATTTAGATTATTTGTGTGATATTTTTAATTGGAATTTCAATGCGTGTAAGTTGATAAATGATTTTATGAATAAAGTAAATGATGAAGAAATTATTTCACTACTAAAAACAACTTATAATGTTCACAAAAATAATTTAGATAAAGTTTTAAATATTTTAAGATAGGAGGAAAAAATATGAATAATAAAATTTCAAATGTGAAAACTGAAGTTCCACAAACAAAGGAAATGAATGATAAGGATTATCTTGCATCTATTCTTTCTTTTGAGAAAGCTATGGTTAAGGATTATGCTGTCTCTATTACTGAAGCTAGTAATTTGAGTTTGTACGATAGTTATTATGAAATGCTAGGGGATGTAAGCAAAATTCAAAGAGAAATTTTTAATTTAATGTTTAGAAAAGGTTGGTATGCACTTGAGATGGCAGAGGAAAATAAAATATCAGAAAAATTAACTAATTTAAGTGAGGAAGTACAACAACTAGAAAAATAGCAAAAAAACGTAAATTTTTAGACTAAATTCCGGTTTAGAAAAACTTATTTAATTTATTAGACTTATTTCATGTTTTAAACATAAAAACGGAAATAAGTTTTTTAATTTTGAAGTTTAAACCATAAATTATTCCATGACAAAAACACGGAGTTATTTCCACTTTTCAGACTTATTGCAGTTTTTTATTTAAAAACGGAATTTCAAATGAAAATTCACGAAATAGCAAAAAAATTAAATTAGGTATTGATTTTTATGCTTCTTTTTGATATTATTAATATGCATTCGAAATAATGCATGTTTTTCTGGGGCTTTAGCTCAGCTGGCTAGAGCGCCTCGCTTGCACCGAGGAGGTCAGGGGTTCGAATCCCCTAAGCTCCACCATGAAGAATATAAAGCCACTCGGCAGAGAGTGGTTTTTGTATAAATACATTTTGGTTCGAACCACCTGATTCAAGTAAAATTATCAATTCTAAAAAGCAGGTGAAAAATATTTTTTGTAAAAAAATCAAAAAAATGTTGATTTTTTAAAATATATATAGTAGAATTAAATAGTCAGTTTTACCAGTACTATGAAATGGGCTTGTAGCTCAGCTGGTTAGAGCGCACGCCTGATAAGCGTGAGGTCGATGGTTCAAGTCCATTCAGGCCCACCATTTTATGTATTTAAACTGGCGCGTTGGTGAAGTGGTTTAACACATCGCCCTTTCACGGCGACATTCATGGGTTCAAATCCCATACGCGTCACCAAATTAGTAAAAAAGACCTTTGCTTTCGCAAAGGTCTTCTTTTTTTCCATGAATGTCGCCTTCATTTTATCACAAGCTATGGGCCTGTTTGGGACTTGAATCATAATTTAATATAATTGCTATTGCAATCATATAGCTTAATAGTGAAGAACCACCATAACTTATAAAAGGAAGAGTTATTCCGGTTATTGGAAGTAGTCCTATATTCATTCCAATATTTTGAACTTGCTGAAAAATAATCATAGATAAAAATCCTATAATTATTAACTTATATTTTTTATCATTCGTTTTTCTTGCCATCATAAATAAATTAATATCAAACAATAATATTAAAATTATAAGAATCATTGCACCAACTAATCCAGTATTACTTGCTACGACAGAAAATATAAAATCAGTATGTGCTTCTGGAATATATATTGGTGTATTTTTAATTCCAAATCCAAAAAGACCGGCTGATCTTATAGCTATCATAGCATTAGAAAGCTGCATCCCATTGTTATTAGACCAATCTAGCAATCTATCCATCCTATAGAAAAAAGATGTACCAAATATACTTATAAATGTATTTTCATACTTGAAATATAGATACAAAAAACAACCTAAAAGTATGAAAAATAATAATGTCAATACAAAAGAAATGCTTTTCTTAATTCCATACGTATATAACATTACCATAGATATGAAAAAATATATTATTACAACGCCTGTATCAGGTTCTAAAAATGTTAAAAGAGCTGGAATTAGCGTTAATAGAAAAATTAGAGAAAATATTTTTAAATTATCTTTAAAAGTTTTAACCTTACCATTTTTAAAGCTACATAGAATTTGAGCATTTAAAAGTATTATATTTATTTTTACAAATTCACTTGGCTGAAATGAACCTAATTTTGGTATAACAAACCAGCACTTTGAGCCATTTATTTCCGTTCCAAACAAAAGCAAAAATATCAATAATACATTCCCAATCACATAAAATAATAAAGAGTATTTAATAAGCTCTTTAAATTTGATTTTTCTTGACAAAAAAATTATTATAAAGCCAACCACATACCACATAAATTGCTTAGTTAAATAACTATAATTTGATTGCTTTACGCTGTATATACTAAGCATACTAATAATGAGATAAAAAACCAAAATAACAAATATCATTTTTTTATTTTTTGCTAAATTCATTATATTCACCACCAAATAGTATTTTTTTATTTTTTTTACATAATCTTTTGTAGGAGGATGTTGTATGGATAAATTTCCGAAAATATATAAAAATAAAATTAATAGCATTAAATCTAAAGTTCAAGATGAATTCTATTATCATGCGGATAGGGCATCAGATGATAAAAAAGATGACTTTCTAGATATTGGCCCAAGTTTAGTTTTAAACAAAATCGAAAATATATTTCAAAGACCTGATTATGTATATCAAGCTGACGTTAATATTATGTACAAAAATGGTGAAAATAAGCAAAAAAAAGTCGTTGGATTTAAAAAAAATTATTTAATGACCTTGGAAGGTGAAAAAATATATATAGATGATATAAAAGACATTAAATAAAAGGATAAAGACCACTTAAAGTGGCCTTTTTAAACTCCTTCTACATAAGTATCAGCTAAGCATTTAATACTGCAGCAACAATTTGTGTTTATTGTGAAAAATGAATTTGTAGATGTATAAGTAGATGTTCCAGAATCATATACTAAAACTCTTAATGTTGCACAACAACCATCCACTTTTTCAACTCTGAAAATATTTGATCTGGTTTGTTCTCCAGGATTATTTGATATTGGAATTTCAACTGCTGAACCATTGCAAGTGTATAATGTAACAGGTCTTGTGTTAAAATCTACTGATGAATTCGGACCAAAATAAGCTCTAGTACATGTTTCAAGACAAGTGTCTCCTGGACAAACTTCACTTTGAAGAATATTTATAACTTTTAAAATCTCAGCAATGCAATTACAATTTTTATTATTAGAATTATCACACATAATATTCACCCTTTCTATCTTTTTCATTAGTAGCTTATTCAAAATTTAGTAAATAGTACCACTTTAAAAGCCCTAGTTATGATAAAACTTGCAATTTTTATATTGTTGTTATATAATTCTTTTAGGGTGATTGTATGAAATATATTATTATAGTTGTAGTTTTAATACTTATTGCACTGGTTGTAATTAAGGCAAGCAAGCCAGGATTTAAATATGAAGCGAATAAATTAGTAGAGTATTTAGGTGGTATAAAAAACATTACTAATATGGAAGTTAGTATGTCAAGATTTAAGGTGACACTAAAAGATACTTCTAAAGTTGATAAAGATGGAATTATAAAACTTGGGGCTAAAGGAATTGTAGAAATAGATAATACTATGAAAATAATTCTAAAAGATGATGCTAAAAAATTAAAGAAATACATTGATGAATTAAAAGAAGATTAGACAAGAGACACTTTGAAGTCTCTTTTATTTATTATCTTTAATACCTGCTATATTTTTAAATTTGATTGCTAACACTTAGATGTATAAGACAAATTTTTGATTTTCTACTTGTTATTTTTTTCTTAAATAATACAATTTTTTTTAAATGGTTACATAATTCGACAAAATATAACACAAAAAAATAGTACAATTTTTTTGAAAGGAAGTCGATTACATGAAATCTGTGGCTTTAAACTTTATTTTATTTTTTTTCCCGATAATGTGTTATTTTTTATATATGTTATACAGCAAAACTAAATTAAAAGAAGAAAATTACTTGTTTTATGATCTAATGACTATAACAAGCTGTTATTTAGTTTCTAGATTTGGTATTTTAAACAAATACAACATTTATCTTTTTATTGTTATTTTATTTTTGTCCTTATATAAAGATAGAAAAGGCTGTTATTTATTAATTAGTATTTATATGTTTATTTTTTTCACTAATAGCTACAATATTAATAAATATATTTTGATTATAATACTTCTCGGTGTTTTGGTTGCTAAGAAATATCTAACAATTAAAATTGATAGATTATTTTTCATTACTAGTTTTATTATACTTATTGTTATTATGTTTGCAGAATATAATTCTTTTAGTTATATAAAGGTTTCTAGATTAATAGTACATTTGCTTCTTTCATACATACTATTTCGTATTGTTTGCTACTTATATAATAAAACAGAAGATTTAATTAATGCTTTTTTATCTCTTGATAGCATAATAAAAGAAAAAAAACTATATGAATCTTTATTTAAGATTACTCATGAGATTAAAAATCCGTTAGCAGTATGTAAAGGTTATCTAGACATGTTTGATGTTAAAAATGAAAAAAAATCAAGTAGATATGTAGGAATTATTAGTCAAGAAATCGATAGAACTTTACTTCTTTTAAATGATTTTTCGAATATTTCAAAAATGAAAATAGAAAAGAGAGATATGGATATCACATTGTTAATTGATGATGTTTGTGATGAAGTGTCTTTAATATTTGATAATAAAATAAAATTTATTAAGAAATTTTCTGATGAAGAAGTTATAATTAACGCCGATTATAACAGATTAAAACAAGTTCTAATAAATGTTATAAAAAATGCAAAAGAAGCAATAATGGATACTGGTACTGTCACTTTAGTTGGAAACAAAAAAAATTATAATTATAAAATTATTATTGAAGATGATGGTATGGGTATGGATAAAGAAACGTACAAAAATATTGGTACGGCATTTTATACAACTAAAAAGAATGGAACAGGTTTAGGAGTTTGTTTGTCTAAAGAAATAATTGACAGGCATGGAGGAACTATTACTTATAAACCAAGAAAGAATGGGGGAACTCTTTGCGTTATAACCATTCCAATAAAAAATACTTAGATAGAACTATTAAGTCTAAATAAGTATATTTTTGGATGGTTGAATAATCTTGCTTTTATTCTTTTTGTGCCAATACCAGGATTTATATACATTCTGGTATTATTTATTTTGTAATATGATTTCTTGTATTCCGAATCAATTAATATATTTTTAAGTTTGGGTATATTTATTGATCCATTTAGTGTGTGTCCAGCTAATACTAAATCAAAATTTAAATTTTTCATTTCATCAAAATCATCAGGATTGTGTATAACAAGTATCTTATAGTATTGAAAATCTTTGTTGTTGTCCATGAAAGTTTTCGCTTTGTTTTTTGAAGTGAGTAGTATTGGAGTATTTTTTGATTTATATATTAGTTGTTCTCCATCTTCTAGGTTAATAAAGTCAGAACCATTTAGTAAAGAAATGTATTCTTTTTTGTCGCTTTCTCCAGTTATATAATATTTTCCTAATTCACATTTTATATCTTTTAAATATTGTGTTATCTCTTTTTCCTCATTTTCAGTGATCTTATAATTATCATAAATTAAGTCTCCAGAAAATATTACAATATCTGGTTTGCAATCATTGATTTTTTTTATTAGCTCTTTAAGTTTTCTTACATTCAATGAGGAACCATAGTTTAAATCTGAAAAATGTAATATTTTTAATCCGTGTGTCTTTTTATCTATTTTATTTGAGCTTACTTTGAATTCCTTTGTTATTATGAAGTTTGTTCCGATAAATATTGAATACAATATAATAAATATTATAATTAAAACTATTTTAAATTTAAGTTTTAATTTTTTTTTGCTTTTACCTTTTTTTTCGTTGCCCATTTAAATTACCTCCATATTTGATGTACAACAAGTACAGTATTATGAATCATATGTACCATAATTGGTAATGTAATATTATCTGTTTTACTAAGCAAGTATGCAAATGCACATCCCATTGAACCATATGGAATAATATATAATATATCAATAGGATTTTTATATGTTCCAACTACATGTAACCCTCCAAATATAACTCCACTTAAAATAATGAATACCCACTTATTTTTTACAAGTTCCTTAAGTGATTTTCTAAACACTAGTTCTTCAAATAATGGAGCTACAATAGAACAAGAAAACAGCATATATAAAGGTGCTGCTTTAATGCTTTCTCTTACAGCTTGTTCATTATTAGATATATTTTGTTTATTGATAAGTGATATTATTATAGAAGAAACGTACATTATAACGCAACCAAATGTCCAGCATTTAAGGGCTATTGTAATGCTTTTTTCTTTATTTTTCTTAAACTCTTTAATTCCTTTTTTTATATCTTTTTTATACATGAAAATTAAAATTATAATATAAATTAAGCTATCAACAAAAAGAAACCCCATTTTAGCATTCCTTGATAATGATGATAATCGTATGTTAGATAAAGATAAAATGGAAAATAAAAAGTTTCCTTGATATAATATATAAAGCAAAAATGTTAATAAATACTTTTTATTTTTTATAAACCATTTCTTAATTTTATTTTCTATATTACTTATTATGTCATCCATATTTGGTTCACCTCTACATTAAATTATAACAAAAAAAGTATATAAAAAGAAGTTGTAACTACAAAAGTGTAAATAAATTAATAAAAAAACTTGAAATACTATAATATTATGTTATAATACTTGTAGCAACGAAGAGTAGGGTTTTAAATCCTACTCTTTATAATTAAGGAGGATAGATATGGAAAATAAGGTAAGAAATTTAATAGAAGGAGAATTAAATAAAATAAATATTAAACTTGATAATGTTGAATATATTAAGGAAGGTGGTATGTATTATTTAAGAATTACAATAGATAAAGAACCTTTCGTAGATGTTGATACGTGTGTTTTAGCAACAGAAACTATCAATCCCTTAATTGATACGCTAGAAGATGAATTTGATGATGCATACATTCTTGATGTATGTTCTAAAGAAAAAGGAGATAAATAAAATGAATAGTAAAGAGTTTATTAAAGCATTAAAAGCTATATGTGAAGAAAAACAAATTAGTGAAGATGTTGTTTTTGAAGGAATGGAAGGAGCACTTAAAAAAGCATACACAAAAGAAACAGGGTTACCTAACATAAGAATAGAAATAGATAAAAATAAGGGTATAATTAAAGGCTTTTCTTATCAAAAAGTTGTTGAAGAGTATACTGATGGTGAAGATGATGAAGATGAAGAATCAGTAGAAATTTTACTTGAAGATGCTAAAAAGATAGTACCAGATATTAAACCAGGTGAAACTTTAGAAGAAGAAGTAGAACTAAAAGATTTTGGCCGTGTTGCAACTATGGCAGCTAAGCAAATATTAATTCAAAAAGTTAGAGAAGCTGAAAGAAATAGCATTATGAATGAGTTTGAGGATAAAGAAGGAGAATTATTAGTTGGTATATTATCTCGTGAAGATGCTCAAAATTATTATGTTGACCTAGGTAGAATGCATGGTATTTTGCCTAAAAGTGAATTAATAAAGGGAGAAGAACTTAAGATGGGCTCATCGGTAAAAGTATATGTTACTAAAATAGATAATACCGGAAAAAGTCCATTAGTATTACTTTCTAGAGCTCACTTTGGATTTGTTAAAAGGTTATTAGAAAAAGAAATTCCAGAATTAAACGATGGAACTGTTATTCTTTATAGCGTTGCTCGTGAAGCAGGTCAAAGAAGTAAGATAGCCGTATATTCAGAAAATCCTAATATTGATGCTGTTGGTGCATGTATTGGTGAAAAAGGATCTAGAATTAATCATATAACTCAAGAATTAAATGGTGAAAAAATAGATGTTGTAAAATATGATAAAGATCCAGTTGAGTTTATTAAAAACGCACTTTCTCCTGCAAAAGATGTATCTGTATATGTATTAGATGAAAAGAAAAAAGAAGCTTTAGCTATAGCAGAAGGTGATAATTTGTCACTTGCAATCGGTAAAAAAGGACAAAATATTAAGCTTGCAGCTCGCTTAACTCATTATAGAATTGATGTTAAAACAAGAAAACAAGCTGAAGAAGAAAATCCTGGTATAGCTAGCATTATATCTTAAAGATAGGTGATGAAAATGAAACAAAGAAAAATTCCTATGCGTACTTGTGTTGTTACTAAAGAAAAATATCCTAAAAGTGAATTAATAAGGGTAGTAAGAGATAATTTAGGAAACATAAGTGTTGATTTAACAGGAAAGAAAAATGGGCGTGGTGCTTATTTAAAAAAAGACATAGATGTAATTAATAAAGCTTTCAGTGGGAAAATACTTGAGAGATATTTAGAAGCTTTAATTCCACAAGAAATATATGATGAATTATGTAAGATAGTAAATGATAAATAATAAATAAAAGAAAGAGGTGTTTTAATATGATGAGTGTTTTAGAATATGCACAAGATATTAGTAAGAAACCTGAAGAAGTACTTGAAATGTGTAAAAAATTAGACATTAACGTAAGTTCTACCTATGATATGTTGGATGATGATTCCATTGTTCTTCTTGATAATGCATTTGAAAATGAACAAGATGAAGAAGAAAACGTAGAAGTTGATGAAGAAATAATAAGAAAACTTGATGAAGATGATTACTATGATGAAGTAGTTGATACTTTAGTTGATAAAAAACATACTGATTATAAAGAAGAAAAAACAGCAAAAAAGAAGAAAAATAAACAAAAAGAATTAAATATGGCAAAAAAGGCTATGTACAAAAATAAAGAAAAACTAGTATCTAATGAAGATAAATCATCTGATATTATTATTTATAAGGAAGGTATGAGTTTAAAGGACCTTTCTGATGAATTACAAAAACCAGTTACTGAACTAATTAAAAAGCTAATGTCATTAGGTGTTATGGCTAATATGAATGCTAAGATAAGTTTTGATGATGCTTCGGTTTTAGCTTTGGATTATAATAAAACATTAAAAAAAGCAGAAGCAATGGATATTTCTAATTTTGAAATGTTTGAAATTAATGATAATGAAGAAGATTTAGAAGAACGTCCACCAGTTGTAACTATAATGGGACATGTTGACCATGGTAAAACATCACTTCTTGATGCTATAAGAAAAAGTAATGTTATAGATGGAGAATTTGGTGGAATAACTCAGCATATAGGTGCTTATCAAGTATCTTATAATGATAAAAAAATAACGTTTATAGATACTCCAGGACATGCTGCTTTTACTGAAATGAGAGCTCGCGGGGCATCTATTACCGATATCGTAATAATTATAGTTGCTGCAGACGATGGTGTAATGCCACAAACAGAAGAAGCTATAGACCATGCTAAGGCAGCTAATGTTCCTATTATAGTAGCAGTAAATAAAATAGATAAACCAGGTGCTGATGTAGAAAAAGTAATGAGAGAAATGAGTGAACGTGGTTTAACTCCTGATACATGGGGTGGAGATACACTATTTGTTCCAATTTCAGCAAAAACTCATAAAGGAATTGATAAGTTATTAGAAAACCTACTTCTTATTGCAGAGATGCAAGAGTTAAAAGCAAATCCAAAACGTTATGCACTAGGTACTGTAATTGAATCAAAACTTGATAAAAATGTTGGAAGTGAAGTTACTTTACTTGTACAAAATGGTACTTTAAGATTAGGAGATCCTGTTGTTATTGGTGAATTCTTCGGAAAGATAAGAACCATGAAAAATGATTTAGGAGAAGAAATAGTAGAAGCATATCCATCTACACCAATTTGTGTTACAGGTATCCAAGGAGTCCCAACAGCAGGTGATAAATTTATGGCATTTGAATCAGAAAAACAAGCTCATGCAGTTGCTGAACAAAGAAGCCAGACAGCTAAATTAAAATCAAATATGCAAACTAATTCATTAACTCTTGATGATTTATTTGGAAAAATTTCTGAAGGATTAAAAGAAGTAAACATAGTATTAAAAGCTGATGTAAAGGGTAGTGAAGAAGCTGTTAAAAATACTTTAGCTAAGATAAACGTTGAAGGATGTAAGTTAAATGTTATTAGAAGTGGTGTTGGAACTATAACTGAAAGTGATGTTGTATTAGCTAATGCATCTAACGCTATAATAATAGGATTTAATGTAAGACCATCTGGTAAGATACTTGATATAGCAAAAGAATATGGTGTTTCAGTTAGACTTCATAATATAATTTATAAAGTAGTTGAGGAAATGGAATCTGCTATGAAGGGTATGCTTGATCCCGAATATGAAGAAAAAGTACTAGGAACAGCAGAAATAAGAAAAATTTATAAATTTTCTAAGACTGGTAATATTGCTGGGTGCTATGTTTTAGATGGTATTATTAAATCCGATTCTAAAGCGAGAGTAATTCGTGATGGCATTGTTATATATGATGGTGAAATAAACTCAATACAAAGAGAAAAGAACCAAGCTAAGGAAGTAAAGGCTGGATTTGAATGTGGTATTACTTTGAAAAATTATGGTGATATAAAAGAAAAGGATATAATAGAGGCTTATTGTCTTGTAGAAATTAAGAGGTAATTATGAGTATTAAGACCCAAAGAATTGCAAATGTATTATTAAAAGAAATAAGTGATATACTTCAAAATGAAGTTTATGATGAAGATATAAAATTTGTTACTTTAACTAGTGTTAAAGTTGATACTGATTTATCTCTTGCACAAATATATTGTACTGTTTTTGATATAAATAAAAAAGATAAATGTTTACATGATTTAAACGCAGCAAAAGGCTTTATCAAAACTGAACTTGCTAAAAGAAAATTAGAAATAAGAAGGATACCAGATTTAAGATTTATATACGATGAATCAATAGAGTATGGAAATAAAATAGAAAAAATTATAGAAAAAATAAATAATGAGTAAAAAAAGGTAGAAAATTTTATCTTTTTTTCTTTTTTTGTAGAAATTAGTTTAAAAAAAATGTATAATTGTATTAGCTAAATAATAAAGGGTGATACATATGATTAATTTAATAAAAAAAGAAAATCTTAATCTTGGTATATTAGAAACTGATTTTGATGTTTTTGCAGACATTGTAAATACTTTTTCTGGTGAAACCTTAAAAAAAGAGTGTTTGGTTGATTTAGATGATTATATAATACCTGATTATTTTAAAAATAAAATGACAATAGTTATACAAACAAATAATATGTTAATTGGATATGCGACCTTTTCTTTCAAAAATAACAACAATGTCTCTCAAGTAGAAATAAATGATTTGTATATTTTGAATGAATTTCTGAATAAAGGTATGGAAACTTTGCTAGTAGAATCCATAATATATGTAGCGAGTGAAGTTGGATCTAGAAATGTCATAGCATCAGTTGATGAACATGATGAAAAAAAATTAGAATTGTATAAAAATATAGGATTTTATGAAGTTGGGATAAATGAGGAAGGCAGTCTTCTTAGTATAAGTGTTTTAGCAGCTGTTTCATCTAGAAAGTTAAATGATAAATTTAGAGATATACCATCTGATTATGTAGATTATAAAAGTCTTAAGTTGGTTAGAAAGATAACTACTGGTCGTGATGGAAATATATATTTAACAAGTGATAATAGAATACTAAAAATGTTTACATCTAATTCATTTACATTCATAAAAGATAGAGAAGAAACCTTAAAGTCATTAAAGAAAATGGATTTGCCAGAGTTAGTTAAGCCTAAAAATTTAGTGTATTATGATGGAATATTTGTTGGTTATATAATGGATTATTTACCAGAGGGTGATTCTTTAAATAGTAAGCTAAACGAGCTGAGTTTCGAGGAAAAAATCGATAAAATAAAAGAAATAGAAGATGTTGTAAGAAGTCTACACAAAAAAAATATTTATGTTTGTGATCTTAACCTTGATAATATGTTTTTTGATAAGAATGGAAAGATTACTTTAATTGATTGCGATTCATTTGTTGTTAAAAATAATGTTATTAATACTATGGTTGCTAACAAATACAAAGATCCTAAGAATAAAATTGTATCTGAAAAATCTGATTTGTATGCTTTTGCCGTAACAACTTTAGAAATTCTGTTCAATTTAAGAATTCCAGATAACTCTAACATTGTAGACATAGAAAAAATATATAATAAGAATAAAAATAAGCTTCCTATAAGTTTTAAAAGTTACTTTGATTCTACGTTTAAAAATGGTGACCGTCATTATTTAAGTGATTCTTATGAGAAATATTTAGATAGTATATATAACGTAACTGATAAAGAATCAGATGATAAGAGTGGTAAAATAAGTGTAATTATACTTTCGTTTATTCTTGTTGCTATTGCAATAGGTGGATATCTAATATTTAAGTATAAGTTAAAATGACAATTTCAAATAACTGAGATTGTTTTTAATTTATGAGAAAATGTGTTGGTGGTTGACATTTGTATAATTTTGTGCTATTATAGTGGGCATTCAAACAAAAGGGGGAGATTTGAATGATGAAAAACATAGAATTAAGTACTAAACTAAGCGATATATTTACTGAACTAAATGAACAATTAAGTTCAGTAGAATCTGAGACTATTGAATTGGCATTTAAGGAAGATCAAGAATGGATTAAGTATTTATCTGAATCATATAATTCTGATTATACAAATAGAGAAATTTTAAATTTAGCAAAGGAAAAACGTGCTAAATTAATAGAAGAGCTAAATTTAAATACATTAGATTCTAAAAAACAAACTATTATATCAGAAAAATTAGTTACTTTAAATAAAGCTATATCAATGTATGAAGATAGATATAATCAAAAGGAAGAAAGAAAAAGTACTATATTATTTGATGAAAAGAAGAAAAAAGTAAAATCTATGATTATAGAAAGTATTAATAATTCTGTAGAATTAATTAATGCTAATATAGAAGAGTTAAATTTAAAAGAAAATGAAATTTTAAGTAGAATTTCCGTAGCAAAACTTGAAGAAAAGCAGGTTTTACTAAAAGATTTAAACGAAATATATGTTGGAATTGAAATATTATCTAACATGAAAAACGAATATGAAAAGTTGTTATCATACAATGGTAAAATTTTAACAAATGTTTATACAGATGATAATATATTAAAAGGATATTATAATTTAATAATGAAATATTCTTTAAATATGGCTAAAGTTAAGGAAAATACCTATGAACAAGTAGATTTAGAAAAAGTAACTAAATTAGTAGAAAAAGCCGAAACAACAAAGGATAGCAACGACATTGACAAAGCAAAAGAAGCTATAGAAAAACTTGAAGAATCTGATGAAAAAACTAAGTTGATTGACAGAATAAACAATATTAACTTAAATCTAACAGATTTAGAAATTGCAACTAAATTAGTAGAAAAAGCTGAAACAACAAAAGAACATAATGATATTGAAAAAGCATTAGAAGCTATTATGAAGCTTTCAGATTCCGATGAAAAAAATAAGCTAGTTAAAAGAATAGGTAATATAGAACTAGGTCCAAATAAGGCTGAATTTGTTGAAATACTTAATAAAATAAATTCTGATATAGAAAACAATTCTAAAGTAAATAAAGTGGATGTTGTAAAATTACGTACAGCATATCAAAAATTAGATGATGCTTCGGCTAGTATGTACGCTAATAGTGTGTATAACATAACTGAATTTTATAATAATCAATATGAAAATAAACTTAAGAGTAAAATTGATAAGACAGATGTTGAAAAACATAGTATAGGTGATTATATAGCTGAAACTTTAGGTAAGCCATTTGCCTTACTTTTAGGAACAAGTTTAGTTAGAAAGATAAATAACAAAAGACTTGCTAAGAAACAAGAAAAATTAGATAATGCAACTAATGCAACACCAGAAAAAAAAGAAAAGGCTAAAATAAAATTAGATAAAGTAAAAAATACTATAGGTGATTTAGCTGTTGTAAGTGGAGTTAGATTATTCAAAAATAGAGACAAGATTAATAAGCTAAGACCTAAATTGTATCACGGTGAGTTAACTGAAAAACAAGTGGCTAAGCTAGATAAAAATAAAGAAAAATTTGAGAAACAATTACTAAAGGGTATTGATAAAAAGATAAGTAAATCATATAATTTATCTAATAGAGAAAGTGTCCTTAATATATTCAATCAATATTTAGAGGATATGTCTATATCTGATGATTATAATTCAGTATACAAAAAAGCTAATCAATTTCTTCTTAATATAACTAATAATGAAGAAACTAAAGAAGTATTATCAAAAGATGAAATAAGTGCAATTAGAAATGAATTGGATATTGTTAAAAATTACCGTAATCACGTTTCAGATGCTGTTTATGAATATGATAGAAGTGAATTATATGATGTTATTAAATATTATGATGAAGATGTTAAAAATCAAAAACATCAATTAAATTATATTAAATAATAAGGAGTAGCTAAAAAATGCTATTCTTTTTGTTTGTTAAGATAATTTATGCTATTATATATTTAAAGGAGTTTTTATGAATGGAATAATTGTTGTAAATAAACCTAAAGGTATAACAAGCCGTGATGTTGTAAATAAAGTATGTAAAATATTAAATACTAAAAAAGTAGGACACACTGGTACACTTGATCCCATAGCAAGTGGTACTTTAGTTTTATGTATTGGAAATGCTACTAAATTAGTAGAGGAACTAACTAGTTATGATAAAGAGTATATAGCAACAGTTAAACTAGGCGTTTTAACTGATACTTTAGATACTACAGGAAAGGTATTAAAAAGGCAAAACACAGAGTTAAAAAAAGAAGAATTAATAAAAACATTAAATTCTTTTATAGGAACATATGAACAAGAAGTACCTATATATTCTGCAGTTAAAATAAATGGCAAGAAATTATACGAATATGCTAGATGCAATATAGATGTTACCTTGCCTAAAAAAAATGTTACAATTCATGATATAGAATTACTTGATTTTAATAAAGATAATTATAAATTTAGGGTTAGAGTATCTAAAGGTACGTACATAAGAAGTTTGATTAAAGATATAAATGATAAATTAAATGTAATTGGTAGTATGGAAGATTTAATAAGAACAAAGCAGGGAATGTTTTCATTAGATAATTCATATATATTAGATAACATAGAAAATAAAGAATATAAATTAATAAGTATAGAGGAAGTATTAAAAAATTATAATACAGTTACTATAGATGAAGTGCTATATAAAAAAATTAAAAATGGAGCAATAATAGATAATACATATAATGCCAATAAAATTGTTTTTAAATATAATAATAAAGTAATTGCAATATATAAAAAATATGATAAAGATCATAACAAACTAAAACCATATAAAATGTTTATTTAGTGTAAAAATAGTTAATTATAACTTGCATTAATTTTAAAAAAAGAGTATAGTATATGTGTTACCTAATTCTGGGTAGTAGGATTATTCCGACCACTTACGCGGAACTAGGCGAATTTTATAAGGAGGAAAAAGAATATGTTAAAGAAAGATGTAAAAAAAGCAATTATTGAAAAGTATGCAACACATGAAGGAGATACTGGTTCTCCAGAAGTACAAATTGCTGTATTAACAGAAGAAATTAACATCTTAACAGCTCACTTAAAGGAAAACATTCATGATTTTCATTCAAAAAGAGGTTTATTAATAAAGGTTGGTAAGAGACGTAACTTACTTAACTATTTAAAGAAGACTGATATTAATAGATATCGTGAATTAATTAAGAGCTTAGGATTAAGAAAATAATAATTAAAAAGTAGGCACTCTTTTTTGGGTGTCTTTTTATATAATAAGGAGATGTAATTATGGAAGCAAAAAGAATATTTGAAATGAATTTTAGAGGAAGAAATTTAACTGTTGAAGTAGGACAAGTAGCTAAGCAAGCTGATGGTGCTGTTTTAGTTAGGTATGGTGATACTGTAATATTATCTACTGTATGCGTTAGTAAAACTGCAAATGTTTTATCTGATTTCTTTCCTTTAATGGTACTATATCAAGAAAAACTATATTCAGTAGGTAAAATACCTGGTGGATTTATAAAAAGGGAAGGTAGACCAACAGAAGCTGCAACACTTGCTGCAAGAATGATTGATAGACCTATGAGACCATTATTCCCAGATAATTTTAGAAATGAAGTGCAAATAGTAAATACTGTTTTATCTGTTGATCCAGACAATTCACCAGAATTAACGGCTATGTTTGCATCTAGTTTAGCAACATCAATTAGTTCTGTACCATTTAATGGTCCAATTGCTGGTGTTAAAGTAGGAAGAGTAAATGGAGAGTTTGTAATAAATCCTACTATTGAACAACAAGAAAACAGTGACATAGATTTAACAGTTGCAGGTACAGAAGTAGCTATTAACATGGTAGAAGCTGGTGCAAAAGAAGTTAGTGAAGAAGATATGTTAGATGCTTTGATGTTTGGACATGATGCAGTTAAAGAATTAGTTAAATTTGAAGAAAAAATAATTAAAGAAATTGGTAAAGAAAAGATGGAATATGAAGTTCTTGAAATTACTGATGAACTTAGAGAAGAAATTACTTTACTTGCTAAAGAACCTCTTGATACAGCTATGCGTATTAAAGATAAATTAGAAAAATATGCTGCGATTGATAAAGTTAAAGAAGATGTGGTAGCTAAATTTGAATATGAAAATAGTGATTTGGATAAAGATGAATTAAATGAATTATTAACTAAAGTTAAATTATGTTTATCAGAAGTTGAATATGAAGTATTTAGAAAAATAGTAGTTAAGGAAAAGAAACGTGCTGATGGTAGAAAGATGACTGAAATAAGACCACTTTCAACTGATATTGATTTACTTCCAAGAACTCATGGCTCAGCATTATTTACACGTGGTGAAACACAAAGTTTATCAGTTGTAACACTCGGAGCTTTAGGAGAACATCAAATAATAGATGGATTATCTCCAGAAGACCAAAAAAGATTTATGCTTCATTATAACTTCCCACAATTTTCTGTAGGTGAAACTGGTCGCTATGGTGCACCCGGAAGAAGGGAAATAGGACATGGTGCATTAGGAGAAAGAGCACTTGCTCAAGTTATGCCAAGTGAAGAAGAATTTCCATATACTGTACGTGTTGTATCTGAAATATTAGAATCAAATGGTTCTTCATCACAAGCATCTATTTGTGCTGGTTGTATGGCACTAATGGCTGCAGGTGTACCAATTAAAGCACCAGTTGCAGGTATTGCAATGGGACTTATTACAGATGGTGATGATTATACAATATTAACTGATATACAAGGTATGGAAGATCATTTAGGAGATATGGACTTTAAAGTAGCAGGTACAAAAAAAGGTATTTGTGCACTTCAAATGGATATTAAAATAAGTGGAATAACTAAAGAAATATTAAAAGAAGCATTAGAACAAGCTCGTAAAGCTAGAATGGAAATTTTAAAAGTTATTACTAAACAAATAAAAGAACCTAGAAGTGAAGTTAGTAAGTATGCACCAAAAACACTTACATTTACTATTGATCCAGCTAAGATAAAGGATGTTATTGGTAAGGGTGGTGAAATGATTACTAAGATAATACTTGAGGCATCAGGAGTTGAAACTGTAACTGATATGAATGCTGTTAAAGTTGATATTGAAGAAGATGGAAGAGTAATTATTTACCATACTAATAAAGAAATTATTGATAAGACTGCTGATATGATTAAAAATGTAGTAAAAGAAGTAGAAATAGGAAAAATTTATACTGGACGTGTTGTAAAGGTAATAGATGAATTAGGATGTTTTGTTGAATTATGGGATGGATGTGAAGGACTTGTTCATATTTCACAATTATCTGATAAGAGAGTTGCAAAAACATCTGATGTTGTTTCTGAAGGTGATGATATACTAGTTAAAGCAACTGGATATAAAAATGGAAAACTTAATTTATCTAGAAAAGAAGTCTTGGTAAAAGAACACATTAAAGATGATAAGAAAGAAAAAGAAAGTACTGAAGAATAGTACTTTTTTTAATGAACTTATAAATAAAAATCGAGTCTGTAAATAAATTTGTGTAAATAGAAAATCTTTCCATGATAAAATAAAAGAAATGGAAAGATTTTATTATGGAAAAAAATAACAAAGAAAAAAGAAACCAATTAAGGTTTCAAAATATCGTGGTTAGATTCCATTTACACAGAATTTCTTACACACTCATCATACCAAAATAAAAAGACTACTGATATAGTTTGCAGTAATCTTTGAATAATTTTTAAGCAATCTTTCTAATTGGTTACTTTTTTTGTTACTAACTATTTTGTGATGTTGTAGTAGTAGTAGTTGTTGTTGTTGAATCATGTAAGTAAGTTTTATAACTTTTCTTAATTGATTTATCTTTGATGTTAATGTGATATTTTTCTCTTAAAGCGTTAATAGCTTTTGTACTAATATTTTCATCTTCATCTTTTTTCTTTTTAACTAATTTTTCTATAATTGTATCTTTTGCTTTCTTAAATGATGGTTTTTCTTTTTCAGCTGTTTTCATAATAATATGGTATCCATATGTTGTCTTAACAGGTTCAGTAGTATATTCATCAACCTTTAATTTATATGCAGCATCTTCAAATTCTTGAACCATAGCACCAGTATTGAAATATCCTAAATCTCCACCTTTTTCTTTAGTAGAAGTATCATCAGAATATTCTTTAGCTAAATCTTCAAATTTTGCTCCATCTTTAAGTTTTTTAATTATTTCTTCAGCTTTAGCCTTAGCTTCTTTATCTTTAGTTTCTTTTTCTTCATCAGTTGCACTATCACTAGTTTCAGTAGAAATTAATATATGTTTAGCTTCTATATCACCATATATACTATCTTCATAATAATCATTCATTTCTTTTTTAGATAGATTATCTTTAATATAATCTTCTGTAGCTTTAGTTATTTTACTATTTTTAATTAATAACTCTTTTAATTCAGCGTCATCTTTAATACCATTGTATTCCAAAAATGATTTATAGTTATCTTTGTAATTACTTTTGTAATTGCTAATAGTTGTTTCTGCAGTCTTTTTCATATCATCTGTAGTTTTATATTCCTTATTTAATATGTATTCATCTATAAGATCTATAGCAGTTTTCATACCACTTGTATCCTTAAGATTTTTATATAATTCATCTGCAGTAATAGTTTTACCATCAATTTTTACAACAATATCATCACCCTTAGTAGTTTTTGTTTCTTTAGTAGCAACACAAATTAAAACAATTAATAATATACATATAACACATATACCAAATACCATTATTGTATTAATTGATAAGTTGTTAAACCAAGTCTTAAACTTCTTTTCTTTTTTTATTTTTTTAGTTTTTAAGCTAACTTGTGCATCTTTTTTTGCACTTTCTTTAACACTGTTAGAAGTTTTTATTGTATTACTTTTTTTAACTTCTTTTTTATTATTTTTCTTTTTTTCTGCCATGTTAAATATTTCCTCCATTCATTTTACCTATATATCATAACAAATTATATGTTAAAAAACAACTTTTTTAATAAAGATACTCACACTTTTATTAAAAATACCATAAAATACTTTGAAAAGACAAAAAGGAGGAATGTATTATGGGAAATAATTACGTATCTGGTGCTGGAATCATATTAGTATTATTCATTTTATTAGTAATTATCATAGGTGCTTACGTTTAATATAAGAAAAGGAGGTTTATAAACTATGGCATGCTGTTCATCAAATACAACTAGCTCTTGTGCTAATCCTTGTGGAAACACATGTAAATCAAGAGGTGGAAGTGGATATTTACTATTAATAGTTTTATATATCTTACTTGCTATAATTGTTGGTTCATTTATATGTTAAAAGAGGCATTTATTTGCTTCTTTTTTCTTGATATATAAAATATATTATGTTAGAGGTGTATTTTATGATTAAATCAATTTTAACTAAAATAGTATTAGCATTAGTTATTATATTTGTATTTTCAATTACTGGTTTACATCAAAAAAAAGTGCCTAACGCTCAAAAGAAGGTTTTTATGGTAGATGGTATTACGTATGTAAATGATATATTACTAGTTAATAAAAAGTATGGTCTTCCTAAAGATTATGATCCTAAAGTAAATAAAGAAGCATATAAAAATGTTCTTCTTATGCAAAAGGATGCTTTTTTACTAGGACTTAATTTACCTATAGTATCGGGTTATAGATCTTATAGTATGCAAGAAGAGTTATTTAATAAATATAAAAATATAGATGGAGAACAAATTGCTAACACATACTCAGCAAAACCAGGGCACTCAGAACATCAAACTGGTTTAGCTTTTGATTTAGGTTATACTTTATCTTCTTTTGCAGATACAAATGAGGCTAAATGGTTAGAAGAAAATGCATATATATATGGTTTTATAATTAGATACCCTAAGGGTAAAGAAAATATTACAGGTTATATTTATGAACCTTGGCATGTAAGATACTTAGGGTATGAGACAGCACTAAAGGTAAAAAAAAGTGGTTTATGTCTTGAAGAATACTTAGGGGTAAATTAAAAGAATCACTTTTTTATGATTCCTTAATTTTTTTATATATTTCATTTGCATCTTCTATTAGAAAACTATCTTTAACTAACTTAATAGATGGTTTATTATTATAATATGGCTTAATATGTAAGTGGTAATGCTTTACTTCTTGAACACTACCATTATTTTGAAGTAATGAAAAACCATCAGCATTTAACTTTTCTTCAAGTAACTTCATTATATCCTTAGCCTTACTATATATGTGGCATAAAGTTTTTTCATCAATATCATTAATATCTTTATAATGCTTTTTTGGAATAATTAATGTATGTCCATTGCTATCTGGATTAATATCTAAAAAAGCTAGTATAACATCATCTTCATAAATTTTTAAACTTGGTATTTTACCTTCTACAATTTTGCAAAAAATACAGTCCATTATATCACCTCTTAAACTAATTATATCATTTAATTATTAATTTATATAAATAAAATCATGTATTTATACTAAAATTTATAAAAACGTGTTAAAATTATATATAGGAGTTGATTTTATATGTTAACTATAAAAGATTTAACTGTTAAAGTGGAAAATAAAAAAGTATTAGATAAATTTAATTTAGATGTAGAAAAGGGCAGCATTCATGTAATAATGGGACCTAATGGAGTTGGAAAATCAACACTAACTAAAGCTATTATGAATGAGCCAAATTATAAGGTTATATCTGGAGATATTCTTTTTAATGATAAAAGTATTTTAAAATTATCTACTGATGAAAGAGCAAGGTTAGGTATTTTTCTTGCAATGCAAAATCCACCAGAGATAAATGGTGTTGCAAACTCAGATTTTATTAGAACATCGCTATCAAATATTAAACAAGAAAATATTAACTTATACTCATTTATTAAAGAAATAGAAAAAAATGCTAAAAACTTAAAAATGCCAGACGAGATGATTCATAGAAGTGTTAATAAAGGTTTTTCAGGCGGAGAAAAGAAGAAAAATGAAATACTTCAAATGCTTATGTTAAAACCTAAACTTATTATGTTAGATGAAATAGATTCTGGTGTTGATGTTGATTCTTTAAAAACACTTTGTTTAAATATAAATAATTATATAAAAGAAAATAAAGATGTATCATTATTAATAATAACTCATTATACTCATATTTTAAAATATATAAAACCAGATTATGTTCATGTTATAAATAATGGTAAGATAGTTAAAACAGGATCTTATTATCTAGCTAAAGAGATTGAAGATAATGGATTTAATTTTGATAAAGTAGTGTCAAGTGAATTATCGGAAGGTGAAATAAGTGAATAGGATATTAGTAGATGAACTAGAATATAAAGTAAATGATAATACTTTTATAATTGATATAAAAAGTGATACTAATATATTTATTAATTCAGCACTTAATAATTATATAATTAACGTATATGATAGCAAAGTTAATATATTAGCAATAATTAGTGATAAAAAAAGTCTTAATGTTAAATTTAATTTATACTCATCTAATATGGTATTTAATCTAATTACAAATGAAACTACAGAAAATAAAATTGAAGCTTACCTTTATGATAAACTTTCGGTATTTACTATGTATAATTCTGTTATAGCTAAAGAAAATACTGTGGCGGACATAAATGTTTTTCATAAAGCTAATAATACGAAAAGTTATGTATATAATTTTGGAGTTAGTAAAGATAATGGTAGTATAAATTTTAATGTTATATCTAAGGTATCAAAAAAATATAGTGGATGTATATTAAAACAAGATAGTAAAATAATATCTCTTAATAATACAAATAATAACATTATTAATCCAGTTTTATTAATTGATAACTATGATACAGAAGGTGCTCATGCTGCTTTTATAGGCAAGTTTAATGAAGAAGAAGTATTTTATTTACAAAGTAAAGGTATTAAAAAAAGTGATGTATATAAGTTGTTGTTAGAAGGATTTTTAATTGGGGTAATGGATATAGATGATTATGAAAAGGAATCTTTAAAAGAAAAATTTAATATAGATTGGAGGTGATATAAATGGATGTAAGAAACGATTTTCCAATGTTAAAACAAGATATTACATATTTAGATAATTGTGCTACAACATTTAAACCATATAGTGTAATAAAAGAGGTAAGTAATTATTATGAAAACTACTGTGCAAATTCTAGTAGAGGTGACTATGATATAGGTTTAAAAGTAGATGATAAAATAAAAAAGGTAAGAGAAAAAGTAAAAGACTTTATTAATGCAAAAAAAAGTAGTGAAATAATTTTTACAAGTGGTACAACAGAAAGTTTAAATATAGCTATAAAAGGCTTTTTTGGAGACTATTTAACTAAAGATGATGAAGTTTTAACAACAAAAGCAGAACATGCATCTTTAATTCTTCCTTGGTTTAATCTATCAGATAAAATAGGGTTTAATATTAATTACATTGATTTAGGACCTGATTTAACAGTATTATTAGAAAATGTAAAAAAAGCAATTACAAAAAATACCAAGGTAATATCACTTGCTCATGTAACTAATGTATTTGGTGATGTAAGACCTATTAAGGAAATTATAAAATTAGCTCATGAAAATAATATATTAGTTGTTATAGATGGAGCTCAAAGTGTTCCTCATAAAAAAATAGATGTACAAGATTTAGACATTGATTTTTTAGCATTTTCAGCTCATAAGATGATGGGACCTACTGGAGTTGGAGTTTTATACGGAAAAGAAGAATTATTAGATAAAATTAAGCCAGTATTATTAGGTGGTGGTATGAACGCATTTTTTGATAGTAATAAAAATGTAACATATAAAGAATTACCTGAAAAATTAGAAGCTGGTACTATAAATATAGCTGGTATAATAGGATTTGGTAGTGCTATTAGTTATATTAATTCTATTGGAATAGAAAAAATTGAAGAGCATGAAATTAATCTTAAAAAGTACCTAGTAGATAAATTATCTAAACTTAAAAACATAACCATTTATAATAAAGATATAGAAAATGGAATAGTAACATTTAATGTAGAAGGTGTATTTGCACAAGATGTTGCAGCATATTTAAATAAAAAAAATATATGTATTAGAGTTGGTAACCATTGTGCTAAAATATTATCAGAAGTAATAGGTGTTAAAAATACTTGTAGAGCTAGTTTATATGTATATAATACTTATGATGATGTAGATAGGCTTATAGAAGCACTAGATAATGATAATATATTATATGATTCATTATAGGAGGAGAATATGGATGAGAATTTAAGAAAAAGTATTATACTTGAAAATTATAGTAATCCAGTTAATAAGAAGACTGTTGATGATAAGAGATATAAAAGGGTTAATATGAATAGTTCATCTTGCATTGATAATTTAGATTTTATGGTATTAATAGAAGATAATATTATAAAAGATGCGTATTTTGATGGAGAAGCTTGTGCAATATCTACATCAGCATCATCTATAATGATGAAACTTATAATAGGTAAGAGTATAGATGATGTTTTAAAAATAATAGAAAATTATGAAAATATGATAGAAGAAAAGCCTTATGATGATAGTATATTAGAAGAAGCTTTAGCATTTGATGAAATACATAAACAAGCAAATAGAAAGAAATGTGCATTATTGCCATATGAGGGGTTAAAAAAAATATTATTAAGTAGTAAAGGAAGTATATAAAATGAGAAAGAAAAATAAAAATAAAGATTTAATTAATCCAAATGAAATGACTTTTGCAAACCGAGTTAAGTTTACAGATGATGATGTGTTAAGAAATAAAACTCCTAATATGAATTTAAGATGTACACATGAATCCTATATATTAGGTACAAAAGGAATGAATGCCGATAATTTAGCTATATTTTTAGATACGGTATATGAAGGTGATACTTATCCATATTTTAATTCTATTACAGAAGCAGAATATGAGCTTGGAGAACATAGTGATAAATTATTTGTTTTAGGAGCATTACCAGTTACTATGCTTGGTATTAAAGAGCCTTGTACTAAAGAAGAAATGCTTAATAGAATAGCAAAACATGAATTATATTTTAATTTTAGTGATGATGAGGCTATAAAAGAAAAATACAATATATTAAAAAAATAATTAAGGAGGAGTCTTGATGAGTAAGTTAAATAAGGGAATAGATGAAGAAAAAATTAGACTTATTTCAAAGCATAAAAATGAACCAGAATGGATGCTTAATTACCGTCTTGATTCCTTTAAAAAATTTAAGAACTTTGAAATGCCTAGTTTCGGACCTAAAATAAAACTTAATTTTGATGATATAATTTATTATAAATCACTTGATAAAGTTGTTGCTAACAACTGGGATGATGTTGATAAAGACATTAGAAAAACATTTGATGATATAGGTCTTTCTGATGCAGAAGAAAAATATCTAGGCGGGATACATGTTCAGTATGAAAGTGAAGCTTTATATCGTAACATGTTAAAAGAAGTAGAGGATAAAAACGTAATATTTTTAGATACAGATACAGCTTTAAAAAAGTATCCTGATATATTTAAAAAATATTTTGGTAAATTAGTAAGTAATGATGATAATAAGTTTGCTGCTTTAAATGGATCGGTTTGGTCTGGAGGAACTTTCATTTATGTACCTCCTCATACAAAACTTGATAGACCTCTTCAAAGTTATTTTAGAATTAATTCTAAGGATATGGGGCAATTTGAAAGAACTTTAATTATAGTTGATGATGATAGTGAACTTCATTATATAGAAGGATGTACTGCTCCTGTCTATTCTAATGATAGTCTTCATGCTGCTTGTGTTGAAATATTTGTTGGTAAAAACGCAAAATGTCGTTATACAACCATTCAAAACTGGTCTAATAATGTATATAATTTAGTTACTAAAAGAGCAATAGTAGATGATTATGGCGTTATGGAATGGGTAGATGGTAATATAGGTTCTAAAGTTACTATGAAGTATCCTTGCTGCGTTTTAAAAGGAGATTACTCTAAAGGAAGTTGTACAACAATTGCAGTAGCAGATAAAATGCAAGTTCAAGATACAGGTGCTAAAATGATACATTTAGGTAAACATACAAAGAGTAATATATTATCAAAATCAATTGCAAGAAATGGTGGAAATGCGTCATATAGAGGACTAGTTAAGATTACGGATTCAGCAAAAAAATCGTTTGCAAGTGTAAAATGCGATACTATGATATTAGATGAAAAATCAAAAAGTGATACGTTCCCAGCTAATATATGTAAAAATAATTCTAGTTCAATAGAACATGAAGCAACTGTTAGTAAGATAAATCCAGAAAATTTATTTTATCTTATGACAAGAGGTATAGATATTGATAAAGCAACAGAGTTATTAATAATAGGATTTTTAGAAGCATTTACTGAGGAATTACCATTAGAATATGCAGTAGAATTAAATAATCTATTAAAAAATAAAATGCCTGTTTGCAAGTTATAAATAAATTGTCGGAAAAAATCGAACAAATTACAGATTTTGAAATTTTGAGTACTAAAAGTATTCAGAATTTCTTTTTTTGTATAGCAAAAAATTAATTTTTTCTTCATATTAACTATATGATTTTAAAAATCTGAGTTTTGATAATGGTTTTTATTTGTTGTAAATTTACTCACAGAAAGGAGGAAAAAACATGCTAAATCAGTTAATAGTTATAGGAAGATTAGTTAAAGATCCAGAACTAAAGAAAACTGAAACAGGAAAAAATGTTGCAAATATAACTCTAGCTGTACCTAGAAGCTATAAAAATCCTGATGGAGAATATGATACGGATTTTATAGATTGTATATTATGGAATAATGTTGCTGAGTCAACTAGCGAGTATTGCAGCAAAGGAGATTTATTAGGTGTTAAGGGAAGAATTCAGACTAGAAAATATGAAACTGAAGATGAAAAAACAAGACAAGTAACTGAATTTATTGCAGAAAAAGTAACGTTTTTATCTAGCAATAGAAAAAATAGAGAAACAGATAAAGAAAAATAATCTGTTTTTCTTTGATATAGGTGGGATATGAATTATTATGAAGAGATAAAAAGAGAATTAATAAATAATGAAGTATATAAAAGAGTAAAAGACTACTCAAAAAATAGAAGTGATTTAAATACATATTACATGGTAGGTAAACTACTTAGTGAAGCTGATAAAAGTTACGGAGAAAGTATAATAAAAAAGTATTCTATTAGGTTAACCAAGGAATTAGGCAGAGGTTATACTCCAACTAGATTAAGATATTTTAGGAAATTTTTTAACGTATTTTCAAAATGTCCGACAATGTCGGATAAATTATCATATTCGCATTATTGTGAAATAATATGGTTAGATGGAGATATGATGAAATATTATATAAAAATAGCAGAAGAACAAAATTTATCTGTAAGGAAACTTCGTGAGAAAATAAAGAATAAAGAATATGAAAGGTTAGATGAAGAGGCAAAGCACAAATTAATAGAAAATAAAGAAACGTCTTGTTATGATTTTATAAAGAATCCTATACTAATCAAAAATAAATATAACACTGATGAAATAACAGAGAAGACTTTAAAAGAACTGATATTGGAAGATTTAGATAACTTTTTAAAAGAGTTAGGTGATGGTTTTACATATGTTGGAAATGAATACCCAATAAAGATAGACAGTAGATATAACTATATAGATATGCTCTTATTTAATATAAATGATAATAGATATGTAGTACTAGAGTTAAAAGTAACTGAACTAAAAAAAGAACATATAGGTCAAATTTCAGTATATATGAATTACATTGATAACAATTTAAAAAAGATGGATCAAAATCCTACAATGGGAATTATCATATGTAAAAAGAATAAACAATCTTTAACAAAAAGAAATCATTTGTTAAAACAACAGATTTGCTTTGTTTAAAAGGAAAACTTTATAAATATCACTTAACTATTACAGATTTAGAAAGTAAATTATTAAATGACAGAGATGAATTTTTATTAGTTTTATCAGTTATTTAAAAATAATAAAGTGTTCTCAAATTCAAATAAGTATTTTATCAAAATGAAGTCAAATATAAAATAAAGATTAGCTGACATACCATATTAAAGAAATTAATCCCAAAGTATTGATTATTGGTAGTAAATATGGTATATTCATATCGATTGGTACTCAGGAAACTTTTGAAGCCCTGAGTCGTTTTATTTTAAGGAAGTGATAATCTTGAAGCAATATAAAAGTCCAAATGAATTAGTTGAATATTTAATATTAAAAGGTGTATCAGTATTTAATAAAGAAGATGCACTAGATAAAATTAAAGAATATTCTTATTATTCAGTCATAAATAGTTATAAAGATGTTTTTAAAACTTCTGATAAAAATTATAAAAAGAATGTATCCTTTGATGAAATATATTTTTTATATGAGTTTGATAAAAATATTAGATCAATATTTTTAAAATATATTCTTGAAATTGAAACTATTATTAAATCCTTATTAGCAGAAACTATATCAGAAAAGTATGGTATAGAAAATTATTTAATAGTAGATAACTTTGATAATAGTGTTAATAGTTCTATTATCGTGGAGTCAATAGAAAAAATAAAAGAAGAAATATAAAAGCAAAATGGAAAACATGAAGCACTGACTCATTATATTGATGAGTATGGATTTGTTTCCCCATTTGTATTAACAAAAATATTAACTCTTGGCGAATTAAGTAGATTATATGCCATGTTAAACAATCAGATAGACAAATGATAAGTAAAGAATTTAAAATATCTGATAAATTACTAAAACAAATCATGAAGAATATGACAATGATTAGAAATATATGTGCTCATAACGATAGATTATTTTCATTTCATAGTAAATTCTTATTAACGTTTAAAGATATTGATAAGAACTATATAAATAAAGATAATTCAACAAATTTATATATGATTATGAAATCTATGCAAGTTTTATTAGATGAAGAAAAAGGTTTGGAATTCGAAAAATTAATAGATATTGAATTAAGCAAATTAGAAAGTAAAATTAAATCGGTAAATATAGATATTATTTTATACCTAATGGGATTTTATAAGAATAAATAGAATTAAAAAAGTATATAATAATATTGATTGGTACTTAGAAAACTTTTGAAGCTCTAAGTCGTCAAAAAAGTTCCATACAGAAATGTATGGGCTTTTTTTGTTATTAAAAGAAAGAGAGGTAGATATAAATGAATTTAAACTATGCAATATTTAGAAGTGAACCAATAATGACTATAAATGATTTAGCACAAATTGAATCACACAATAAAAGAGAGAAAAAGCTTATAATTCTAATCCAGATATAGATATAGAAAGAAGTAAAGATAATATAGAACTTGTCCCCTTATCAGATAAATATGTTAAGGGGGGTTATAATGTTGTTAAAGATTATAGAAAAGAACACGAAGAAAGAATGAAAACCGAGCGAGAAGATAGAAAAAAGACTTTCAAGCATATGTTAGATAAATCACAAAATGTTGTTGCTGATGAATTATTATTTACTGCTACTAATGAATTCTTTAAAGATATGGCAAGAGATGACATAAAAGATTGGGCTGATACTTGTATGGAATTTGTTTATAAAGATTTAGGTTATACAAAAAGACAAGTTTTACATGCAACTGTCCATTTAGATGAAAAAACACCACATATTCATTGTGTAGTAATTCCACTAGTTAAATAGTTTGATAAAAGGACTAATATAGAAAGATATACTATTTCTAAAAAACAATATATTAGAGATAAAATGCATTTGTCAGAATTACAAGATAAATATCATAAAAGATTAACTGATAAAGGTTATGATTTAGAAAGAGGCATTAAAGGTAGTGATAGAAAACATATTAAAATTAAAGATTATAAAAAGATAAATAGAAAATTAGAAGAAAATTTAAATGTTAGGAATAATAGACTTGATAAAGCACTTAATGAATTTGATGAGAAAATGAAAACTACTAAAAATATACCATTTAACAAAAATCATGTTATAGTTAATAAAGATACTTTTGATACTATGAATAAAATAGTCAAAGAATCTAAAAAAGTTATAGATCTACAACCTAAAATAAAAGAAATATTTAATGAAATTAATAGTTATACAAGTGGTTATAAAGTTCTTGAGAATCAGAATAAAAATATCAAGCGAGAAGTCCATGTGTTAGAATATAAGAATAATCAACTTGAAAAAGAAAATAACAAATTAAATGATAAGATACAACGAATAATAAAAGCAATAAAACAATTCTTTAGAAAACTATTACAAATTGGTGCTGAATATATTAAGGATTATGCTGAAGAAGAAGTTAAACAATATTATGATAATAAAGATTTTAAAATGTTGGATGTAAAAGATATTGCAAAAGGTACACCAAGAGAAGATGAACTATTTGAATATGCAAATGTACCAGATCAATATACAACTATCAAGACATCTTTATATGAAGATGAATATGAGCAAGATTATGATAACTATGAAGAATACGACGATGAAATTGATAAAGATGATTTTGATATAAGTTTGTAAAAATCAATTCAATAACATTAAAATTTTTGATATAATATAGAATAAAAAGAGGAAATACTTATGGAAAATTTAACTGAAATTATTTTTGGGGATTCAACAAATTATACTATGTCTAAAAGTCAATTGGGGAAAAATGAAATAATTAAATTTAATACAGTTTTTTCAATAGCTGATTTATCTTGCATAAATCAATCTAAAATTATTCTTCCAAAATATATTTATAAAGAAGAAATAGTTTATGATTTTAGTGAAGAAATGAATAAATTAGATAATTCAATTAAGAGAAAAAATAAAATAAGAGTTTGGTGCAGTCATCAAGATTCAGATTCATATATTTTATTAACATACATATCAAATTATGTAAAAGGAAAAGATTGTAGTTTATATGTTATATATTCAGATGAACAAAACAAAAAATTCTTATCACCTGCAATGCTTAGAGAACACGAACTTGAGGAATTAACAGAAAAAGAGCATAAATTAACAAATGAAGAAATAATTGAATTGTCTAATTTATGGAACAAAATTAAAACACAAAAATCAGATATGCGAATTATGGAACATGGAAATGTTAAATTAGTACCTTATGATTATTTTAATGACACTTTATTAAATAAATTAAATGAATTAGGTGGAGCAAAAAGTGCTGAATTGGTTGGACATATAATGTCTAATTTACATATTTCTGATACTATAATTCTTTACCTTGTTGAAAGATTAATTAAATTAAATAAAATAGTAATAATAAAAGATGATGATAGACTATGGAATTGTATTATAAAAGTTAAAAATGCTGAATATAGCAGTTTATATAAAAAGCTATTAACAAATAAAGAGTATTATGAAACGGTAAATAAAATTGAAAATATTAGATTTATAACTGATGGCAAATGGGATTGGGAACATGGACTAGGTCATTACAAGAGGGTTGCAGAATATGTAAATATAATTTTATCACAATTAGGTGCTGATGAAAGGACTATTGATTTAGGAATGACTGCTGCACTTTTACATGATATAGGATTGGTAAAAGGAGATAAAGTAGATCACGCATTAGAAAGTGCTAAAATATTTATGAATTATATTAATGAAAATGATATTACAATAAAAGAAAAAGAAATGATTAAGCAGGCAATTATAGATCACTCTAAAGGTAATGAAATTAAATCATTAATAGGATTAGCTTTAGTCTTAGCAGATAAGTTAGATGTAACATATCATAGAACAATAAATTCTAGTATACAAGATAAAATGAATAAAGAAATACAAAAAATTATAAAGGTTGAAATTGAAATTTCAGACAAAGAACTAATTGTAAAGTATACAACTGTTGATCAATTTGATTTAAAAATTTTAAATGATTGGCCTAAAGCAATTACTATTCCTTATAAAGTAGCTAGGTATTTAAACAAAAATTATATATTTTTAATTAATGGTAATCAAATCGACATTTCATCTTTTATTAATTAATGTTCTAAAATAGCTATGAAAAGAGGTAAAAACATGGAACCACACATAATTCACGAAAATGAAGAACAATCCAAAAATGTTAGATTAATGTTTGATTGGTATATTAATGGTAAAGGTGTTCATATAATTGCTAAAGAGTTAAATAAGAGAAATATATTAACTTTAAAAGGTAGAAAATGGACACACACAACTGTTAGAAATGTAATTAACAATTATAAATACGTTGGTGATTTAAGATTACAAAAGTATTATGTAGAAAATCCAATTACACATAAAACAAAAGTTAATAAAGGTGAAAAAGATATTTATCTAGTTAAAAATCATCATAAACCTATTATTACAAGAGAAGTATTAGCATAACTAACAAACGAAAAAGACCTGTGAAAGATGGGAAACCTACTGATTATAGTAAATATAGTTTAAGGTATCCTTTTAGTAGTAAAATAGTTTGTGGTTATTGTGGGACAATATTTACAAGAAAAATGGGTAGAGCTAAACAAGATGGTACAAGAACTCCTTATTGGGCATGTCAAAGACGAGCACAAGAAAGATATGATTGTGAAGATTCTAAATTTGTTAGAGAAAGTCTATTACAAGAAATGTTTGTAGAGTTATATAACAAATTAAATGAAGAAAGAACAACAAATAACATTAACTTATTATCAGCAATTAAAAAAATGACCGAAGAAACAGGATTTGAAAAAGATATTAAAAGACTTGAAAATGAAAAAATAAAACTTAACGATAGATTATCAAGTCTAGTAGATATGAAACTAGATAAGATAATAGATAATGATACTTATGTTAAGAAAGAAAAAGAATTATTAAGTAAGTTGATGAAGTGAGTGAAAAACTAAATACTTATAAAAGTGAAATTATTAACAAAGATAAACAAATCAAAAGATTAAATAAAATAGAAGAAGTAATAAATACTACACCAAGACTTGAAGAATTTAATGAAGATTGTTTTAAGAATTTAATTGATAAAATTATAGTTGGTGAAATAGATGAGAATGGAAATAAAAATCCTAATGTAATTAAGTTCATTTTAAAGACAGGAAAAAATTATGACTTCCTAATCGATAATCAAAAACATTGTATGTCTTTTTGTAAAAGAAACAAATAAATTTATTATGAAATATGTTACTGATAATAAAATATTAGAAAGAGAATACAAGTTTATTTAATTAACTTTATCATCTTTTGTACATTTATGCTATAATAAATATATAATAATAGGGGTGATAAATATGAACATAATATCTATTATAGAAAAGAAAAAAAATAATGAAGTACTAACTGAAGAAGAAATAGATTATTTTATTAATGGCTATACTCTTGGTATAATAAGTGATGCACAAGCTTCAGCCTTATTAATGGCTATATGTATAAATGGCATGAATGATGATGAAACATATTATATGACTAAGGCAATGGTTAATAGTGGGGATACACTTAATTTATCTTCTATAGATGGAATAAAAGTAGATAAGCATTCAACTGGTGGAGTTGGAGATAAAACTACTTTGATAGTTGCTCCAATAGTAGCATCAGCATCGGTTAAAGTAGCTAAATTATCTGGTAAGGGACTTGGACATACAGGAGGCACCATTGACAAACTTGATTCTATTAGTGGGTTTAATTCTAACTTAACAGAAGAAGAGTTTATAAAACAAGTACAAGATATAGGAATAGTAGATGCAATGCAGACAAAAGACTTAGTTCCAGCTGATAAAAAAATATATGCATTAAGAGATGTTACTGGAACAACAAGATCAATACCACTTATAGCATCTAGTATAATGAGTAAGAAAATAGCAGCTGGTGCAGATAAAATTGTTTTGGATGTTAAAACGGGCTCTGGTGCACTTATAACAGATTTAAAAGATTCAGTAGAACTTGCAAAATTAATGGTTTCTATTGGAAAAAAATATAACAAAGAAACAGTTGCTTTAATTACAAATATGGATGAGCCTTTAGGATGCACTATAGGTAATGCTCTTGAAGTTAAAGAAGCTATAGAAGTTTTAGAAGGAGTAGGTAATGAAAAACTAACCAAGCTTTGCTTAACAATATCAGCATATATGATTAGTATGGGTAAGAATATTAGTTTGGATGATGCCCTAAAAGAAGCTATAGAAGCACTAGAAAGTAAAAAGGCACTTGAGAAATTTAAAGAGTTTATAAAATATCAAGGCGGAGATATTAATAAAATAGAAGTATCAGATAAAACTTTTAAAGTATATTCTAATACAAGTGGATATTTAAATGATATTGATGAAACTAAACTAGCTATTTTGTGTTCTTCAATGGGAAGTGGAAGACAAAATAAAGAAGATAAGATAAATTATAAAGTTGGAATTAAAATAAACAAACATATGGGAGACTATATAAATAAGAATGATTTACTAGCTACTATTTATTATGATGATAAAAAGATAAGCGAAGATGAAGTTAGAAATTGTTTTATAATAACTAGTGTAAAAGAAGAAGAGTTACCACTTATATATGGAGTTATAAAATAAAAATTAATAATGTATATTTTACTTAAAAAGACATATTTTTTATTAGAGGTGTGATATGAAAAAAATATGTTTTTTTATTATATGTATTATGTTATTTATTCCGTTTATTAAAGTTTCAGCTCAAATAGATAGTAACATAAGTGATAAAACAAATGAAACTACTACTAATACCAAAACTACAAAAGAAGATGTAACTAAAAAAGAAAGTAAAGGCACAGATGATAATTTATTAAGTGATGGTAAAAGTGCAATATTAATTGAAGCAACTACTGGTAAGATAATATATGAAAAAAATGTTCATGAAAGATATGCTCCAGCTTCTATGACTAAGATAATGAGTATGATACTTATTATGGAAGAAATAGAAAAAGGCAACTTGAAGTGGAATGAGACTTTAACTACATCATCTAATGCATCTTCTATGGGTGGTAGTCAAATCTTTTTACAAGCCAATGAAAAAATGAGTGTTAAAGACTTGTTTAAAGGAGTTGCAATAGGATCTGCTAATGATGCAACTGTTGTATTTGCAGAAAGAATAGCTGGAACTGAAGATAAGTTTGTAGAAAAAATGAATCAAAAAGCTAAAGAACTTGGACTTAAAGATACGAATTTTAAAAATGCAACAGGACTTGATGAAGCTAATCATTATTCATCTGCATATGATATGGCATTTATGGCAAGAGAATTAGTTAAGCATGAAAAGATATTTGAATTTACTACTATTTATGAAGATTATTTAAGACAAAATACAGATAATAAGTTTTGGCTTGTTAATACAAATAAACTTATAAAAACTTATGAAGGAGCAGATGGACTAAAAACAGGTTATACAAAAGAAGCAGGATACTGCCTTACTGCAACAGCAAATAAAAATAGAATGAGATTAATAGGTACAATAATGGGTGCAAGTGATAGTAAAACTAGAAATAGTAATATGATGACTCTTTTAGATTATGGATATAATTCATATGAAATGCAAGTAGAGGTGAAAAAAGGTGATGTTATATCAAATAAAAAAATAACGAAAGCTAAAAATCAAAATGTAAAAATAGTTCCAAAGAAAGATGCTAGTGTATTAATTAAAAGAGGAGAAGAAAAAGAAGCTTTAAATTATGAAATTAAACTAGATAAAATTAAGCTTCCTATAAAAAAAGGACAGAGAGTTGGAATTTTAAAATTAAAAGATGGAAATAAAGTAGTTAGTAAGGTTGAATTAACTGTAAAAAATGATATTAAAAAGGCAAGTATAATAGAAATATATAGAAGGTCATTAAAGAGTATAATAACTGGTAATATATAGGAGAAACTTCATAGTAGTTTCTTTTTTTGTGATATAGGAAGATTTGTGTTATAATTATATGCAGAAATATTAAGATAAATATGATTAATTTAACATAACTAAGAGGTGTAGAAAAATGTATAAAACTGTTGTTATAGAGTATTCTCCAAAGGCAGATACCATGGCAAAAAAAGTAGAAGAAAAATCTAATGAGATGCTGGAAGCTGGATATGAATTAGTAACAATGTCTATAACTAATTCTGCAAAAGCGATATTATTATTCAAAAAAATTTTAAAAAAGTAAATAAAAGTGCGGTATTTTATGAGAAAATTAAAAACTGGTTTGATATTTAAGAAAGAAAAATATGCTAAAGTATTTAGTAAAATAAATATAATATCATTCTTTATATATTATTTTGGATTTCTTGTTTATTGGGATTTTATAGCTATAACTAGTAAAGATTATATACTTGCAGTATTTTCTCTACTTGCTTGGGCTGGTGGAATATTTGTGGCATACAAAAAATATTTGAGATTTAGAGATGTTAATTGGTTAAAAAACAGTAAAATGGAGATGAGATAAAAATGTATTCTAAAAGTGAAGAAGAGATATTTAAAACTTTAAATAGTAATATCCGTGGATTAAATGCTAAAGAAGCAAAGAAAAGATTAAATGATTATGGACAAAATATTATTCTAAATAAAAAGAAAACACCTTGGATTTTAAGATTTTTAAAACAATTTAATGATACTATGATAATTATATTATTAGTAGTTGCATTGCTTTTGTATTTTTATGGGTATTTTTATTCTCATGAATACACTGATACTATTGTTATTCTTTTTGTAGTTTTTATAAATGCTTTTGCTTCATTTATACAAGAAGAAAAGGCTGCTTTAATATTAAAAGACTTAAAAAAATATGAAACTAGTACTTGTAAAGTTAAAAGAGATGACAAAATAATAGTAATAAATACCAAAGAATTAGTTCCAGGAGATATAATATATTTAGAATCTGGAGAAACTGTTTCTGCTGATATTAGAATACTTTTGTGTGAAAACCTAAAAGTAGATGAATCAGCATTAACTGGAGAAAGTGTTCCAGTTCAAAAAAGTTCAGATGTTTTAAAAGAAAATTTAATTATTCAAGAACAAAAAAACATGCTCTTTTTAGGGACAAACATTACTAATGGAAAATGCATGGGTATAGTTATAAATACTGGAAAAAATACTGAATTAGGTAAAATTGCATTATCATTAAACGAAATTGATAGAATAGAAACTCCATTACAATTAAAGATAAAAGAACTATCTAAAAAAATAACACTTATAGTATTTATCATTTTAATCTTTATATTTATTTTAGCTTTAATTAATAAATATACGTTGCTTGAAATTATAATGTTATGCTCATCACTTGCAGTAGCTGCTATTCCTGAAGGACTACCAACTGTAATTACAATAACATTATCCGTTGGAATATCTAATTTAGCAAAAAAGAAAACAGTAGTAAAACAAATGCAAGCAGTAGAAACATTAGGTGCAATAGATATTATTTGTTCTGATAAGACTGGTACTATAACTCAAAATAAAATGACTGTTAAAGATGGATATGTAATAAATGAAAAGATGCTTAATTTTATATGTGCTCTTTGTAATGATGGTCTTATTTATGAAGATAAATATGTAGGTGATCCAACAGAAACTTGTTTATATGATTATCTATATAATAAAAAAATTGATTCTCTTAAATTGAGAAAAAAGTGTGAGAGAATATTAGATATACCTTTTGATAGTGATAGAAAAATGTTTACTACTTTAAATAGAATTGATAATGATATATATATTTTATGCAAAGGTAGTATGGACTCTTTAATTAAAAAAGTAAATCTATCCAAAGCTGAAAAACAAGAAGTTTTAGATAAAGTTAAAAATCTTTCTAAAAATGCTTTGAGAACTTTAGGATTCGCTTATAAAAAATTAGACTATATACCAAAAGATATTAAAGAATTAGAAAAAGAGGAAAATAGTTTATCTTTCGCTGGTATTTTAGGAATGATTGATCCACCTAGGGAAAGTGTTAAAAAAAGTGTTGAACTATGTAAAAATGCTGGTATTAGACCAATAATGATTACAGGTGACTCTATAGATACAGCAACTGCAATTGCTAAAGATGTTGAAATCATAAGTAATGATGATGAAGCAATACTTGGAAGTGAACTTGATAAATATAATGATAAAGAACTAAAAAGTATTGTTAAAAAGTATTCTGTGTATGCGAGAGTTAATCCATCTCATAAAGAAAGAATTGTTTTTGCTCTTCAAAATAGTGGGAAAATAGTAGCAATGACAGGAGATGGGGTAAATGATGCACCTGCTATTAAAGATGCCAATGTTGGTGTTGGGATGGGTATTACTGGAACTGATGTTACAAAGTCAGCATCAGATATAGTCTTAATGGATGATTCTTTTTCAACAATAGTTGTCGCAGTTGAAGAAGGAAGAAGAATATATAATAATATTAGAAATAATATAGTATTTTCATTATCAAGTAATTTTGCTGAAATATTTACTATTATAATAGGACTACTTACTAAAACAACAATTTTATTACCAATTTATATTTTATTTATTGATTTAGTAACAGATTCTATTCCTAGTATATGTTTATCTTTTGAAAGGAGTGAAGATGGCATAATGGATAAAAAGCCAAGAGGTATTAATAAACCATTATTTACGCCATTTATAAAATCTTGTATTGCATCTTCAGCTATAATTGAAACTATATTTGTAGTTCTTACTTACTTTATTAGTTTAAAAATGTATGGACAAGAAATAGCTATGTCTTTAGCACTTCTTTCAATGGTAGTTCAGGAAATAGTTTATTCTATATCTTGTAGAAATTTAAAAGGGTCAGTTGTTAAACAAGGATTATTTTCTAATAAAGCAATGAACTACGGACTATTATTGATACTGTTAATCGAACTTATAATGTTTATTACACCAGTTGGAAAAT
Organism: uncultured Bacilli bacterium; assembly: GCA_934148015.1. GTDB lineage: Bacteria > Bacillota_I > Bacilli_A > RF39 > UBA660 > Aphodocola. The sequence goes on along the minus strand of CAKPCU010000005.1, from coordinate 13,943 downwards.
TAATAAGTATAACATCAATAGATATTAGTTTAATATTAGTAGTATTTATAATAAACTTTATGGCAATTTTCATTTACGAATTAATTAAGCCATTACTAGTGAAATGTTTTAAGGATTAGAATATATAAAGTTTATTTTAAGATGTTAGGAGTAAGAAATTATGATTAAATGGATTAAAGAAAATAAAATTATGTTAATAACAATGTTAATATTTGAAACTGTTGCAATATCGTTATTTGTTTTAACAAAAAATTTATTTTATTTGTTAAATTTTAATTATATAGGAATTTGTATATTAACCGGAATGTATTTAATGTTACATAAAGTTAAATATGCAAGAAACTTTGTCCAGCTGGCAGTTGGTTTATATATGCTTGTGTATTTAGGTATTATAAGTAGAGAGAATATGCAAATTGAAGGGTTTTGGTATTATTTATTTTTAGGAGTATTTGAAGCTGCAACAATACATTATTTTGTGGCAAAAATTGCAGGACCATTATTTTTTGGTAGAGGGTGGTGTGGTTATGCTTGTTGGACTGGAATGGTTCTTGACTTATTGCCATATAAAATTCCTAAAAATGATAGAAAAAAACTCGGATGGATTAGATATATTGTATTCTTGTTATCATTAACATTTGTATCAGCTTTATTTATATTTAAAGTAGATAATTTAGAAAATATAATGTTTTGGTCTTTTATTATAGGAAATATAGTATATTATACTTTAGGAATATTATTATCATTTATATTTAAAGATAATAGAGCATTTTGTAAATATATATGTCCTGTAACTGTTTTTCTAAAGCCATCTAGTTACTTTTCATATTTAAGAGTTGAGTGTAATCATAGTAAATGTATTAATTGTCATAAATGTATAAGAAATTGCCCAATGAATGTAGATATGTTAGATGATTCAAGAAAAAGAAAGAATGGTACTGAATGTATACTTTGTTGTAATTGTATTAAGGAATGCCCTAAAAATGCTTTAGATTTAAAATAATTTCATGTAAATGATTGATTATGGAAAAATTAAAGCAGAAATGTATAAAGATGGTGGAAGTATTCTATATAAATATGATAACTATGTATGATATAATTAATTATAGAATAGAAGAGGTAATGTATGAGAAGAATATTAATTATATTTGTTTGTTTTATTCTTTTAGGATGCAATAGTAAAGATAAATTGCAAATAAAAAGTTTAGATGAATTTAAAAAAGTAAAAGTAGAAGATATAATAAGTATAGAAAAGACTACGTTAAATGAAGCAGGTCAAAGTAATATAACTATTAAAGATAAGAAAAAGATTAAGTCTATATATAATAAAATTTATAATATATCTATAAAAGAAGAAAGTAATATATCTTGTTTAGATGATACTAGGTATTATAAATTTAATTTAAAAGATAATAAGACTTATGTATTTGAATTTGAGTGTAGTAATATAGTAATTGATGGTAAAAGATATAGTTATTAATAATTATTTGTAGTAAAAGAGGAAGTAATGAAAAGAGTTAAAAATAATAATAAAGATTTAATATTAGTTCTTATATTAGTAATGGTAATTAGTGGTATATTTGGTTTTATTTATGAAACTATATTTTATAGAATAGAACTTGGATATTTTATTAAAAGAGGTACAACTTTTGGACCTTGGATACCAATATATGCTTTTGGTGGACTTTTAATTTATTTAGGAACTAATAAACATAAAGAAAATACATTTTATGTGTTTATCATAAGTGCTTTGTTATGTGGCCTATTAGAATTTATAACGGGTTATATACTATTTAAAGTAAGTAATGTTAGACTATGGGATTATAATGCTGAAATGTTAAATTTTGGTAATATAGGTGGGTTTATATGCTTAAGATCAGTTTTGTTTTTTGGTTTATCTGGAATTATTTTAATGAAACTAGTATTACCAACCATATACAAAGTTAAGAAGAAATTATCCAATGAGATTTTTAAATTAGTAAGTGTAGTACCAAGTATTTTATTTTTAGTAGATTTTATAATAAGTGATATTATAAAATTATAGAAGAGAAAAAAATATGATAACAACAATTTATTTAATTAGACATTCAGTTAGATTTAGTAGTAAACTTATTGATAGTTATAATACTAATCAAGATAAACTTATAAAAAATGAAAAGATTATACTAAGTGTTAGTGGTGAAAAAATAGCTGATATATTAAGTAAGCAAGAATAACTTCAAAACATAGATAAAGTATATGCAAGTAACTGCGTTAGAACACTTTTAGCTGCAAAGTATTTGCTAGCAAGGCAAAATTTAAAAGTAAATATTGATGATAGATTAGATGAAAGAAGAGTTGGTATTCCAAACGATGACTCGGTTAAGGACTGGTTTGAAAGACAATACTTAGATGAAAATTATAAGACTATAAATGGTAAAAGTCAAAAAATGGTAAGAGATAGAATGATGAAAGTGTTAGATGAGATTTTATCTAATGATAAAGGAAAGAAAGTAGCAGTATTTACGCATGGTTATGCAATAACATTCTTACTATTAAACTGGTGCAAATTAGAAGAAATAAGAGAGGAAAACGGCTCTCATATATTAAAATATAGTTTTAATAATAAAATTATTTTTGATAAGAAAATTAATTCGCCAGAAGTATTTAAACTTACATTTGATGAAGAAGAACTTATTAACATAGAAAATATAGTTTTTAAAGACTTACCGTATGAAGATACAACAAATTAGACATACTTATAATATACATTATTTACTTAAATTATTTAAAGTGATAAAATTATAATAGAAAGGAGATTTTTAGGTTATGCTAAAGAGATTAAATAAATTTTTATATTCTTCAATTGTTATATCAATTTTAATGTTACTTATAGGACTTACATTTATTATATTTCCAGAAGTATCTTTTAAAACAATAACTTATATATTATCATTTGCATTAATAATTAATGGTATATATTTTATTGCTCAAAAAGAATTAAATTTATTTTTTTCTAACTTTTTAACTTTAGGAATTATAGAATTACTTCTTGGGGTAGTCTTATTATTAAAACCCGACTTAGTAAAGACTTTATTTCCTATAGTAGCAGGTATAATTATGGTTACAAAGTCTACTATGGATTTAAGATTATCTATATTACTTAAAAAGTATGAATATAGTAGTTGGTTATATATCTTTATTTGTTCTGCTATTTCTATAGTTTGTGGATTAATAATTATAATTAATCCAGATATAGGTACTATAGCTCTTACTTTATCTTTAGGTATTTTAATTACTTTATATTCAATATCAAATATAGTAGATACTATTATGTTTAAGAAAAACGTTGATAATATAGTAAAAATATTAGAGAAAAAATAATTTTTTAAGAGAAGACTTGGATTTTGAAAGTCTTCTCTTATTCTTATTTATAAATCAATATAGTATAGTTTTTCATCATCAGTTAGATTTTTAATATATTTAGCACCAAATTTTTCGTAATAGTTTTTTAAAGTAGTTTTTAAATAAACTCTATTATAACCTAAACTTTTAGCTTCTTTTAAAATGGAGTCATTAAGTATTTTAGAGTAGTTATTACCTCTATATTCTTCTTTTACGTACATAGTAGCATACCATGGAGTTAATTCTAACATTTTATCTCCATCACTTTTAAAAAGCGAAATAAAGCCAATTAGTTTATTATCATAAGTTAATCCTAAAACAGATATTGCTTTATCTTCATTTAAGATACTCTTTACTTTATTTTTTACGTATTCTTTTAAATCTTTATTATTAAGCTTTTTACCCCAAGTTAATTTACAAATAGTTGCATACTCTTCTAGATATTCTGTATTTTCATCTAATAACAAATTAATAATCTTCATCATTTTCCTCCTACTATGTATTATATCAAAAAATTTTCTTTTTTTCTCTTTAGTTTGTTTCAATTCTATGGTAATATGTAATTAAGGTGCATCATTTCTCCTTTCTGTCTATACGAAAAGATGCATCTTAATTATTATATGGATAGGAGCTTTTTAGATGGAATATGAATACTATAATCCTTTTGATGAAAAATCAGGCTGTATAGTAAGGGCAATTAGTAGTGCATTAAATAGAAATTATAATGATATTAAAAGTGATTTAATAGGTTTATCTATTAAGTTGAAAAAAGATGATTATCATGATATAGAAGTATTCGAAACATATTTGTTTAATAATTGCTTTGAAATTATAAATGATTATACTGATATTTTAATTAAAGATTTAAAATTAGATAGTGGTAATTATGTTATTTTTTGTTATAAAGATGCTTTTTATCATATGGTATCTGTTATTAATAATACACTATATGATAAGAATGATGAGGCTTTAAATTTGAAAGTACTTAAAATATATAAATACTTAAAAAAATAGTTGGAGGTAATTAATGGCTGAAAAAGAAAATAAAAACACAAAAATAATAATGAATGTGCTATTTATACTTACTTTAGCAAGTATATTCTTTGGTCTTATAACAAGTTCTATATTAAGTTATAATAAGATTGATTTTACATCTACATCATGGGCATTTTGGTTATGTCTTCCAGTACCTATATTATCAATATTTTTAGGTTATAAATATAAGAAAAATGGACTTAAAGTTAAAAAAAACATTATTTCAGGGTACATAATTGGTATATTATTATTAATATATGGTTCTTTTTGGTTAATGTTTCCAAGTAGTGCTTCTAGCTACAATATTTTATATAAGTATAAAAATATAATTAGTGATAATTTACCAAAGAAAGGTGATTTACAAATAGTTGATTTAAATTCATCAAATAGTGAAATTAGTAAGTATACACTTTATGTTGCAACGTATAAAAAAGATGATACTAAAGATTTTTATAATAGTGTTAAAAAAAGTGATAATTGGGTTTTAGATAGTGAATTAAAGTCAAATTTAAAAATTTTTATTCCAGTAAATATAATTCAAAAATCATCTAGTAAAGTATATTATTCTATTTATAATAAAACTTTAGATGAATATAACAAGCTTCCAGTAAATTCAGGAGATTATCAAATATTTACTATGATATATGATTCTTCTAAAAATATACTTGAAGTACATAAATTTATGTATAAATATAAATAGACATTAATTTGGTTTTAGTGTCTATTATTTTTTTTTGTTTTATTTAATTTATTATGGTATAATTTTTATAGAATAAGAAGGTGAAATAAATGAATAAAAAACGAGAGACTGAAAGACTTGAAGAAATAGTAAAAATATTATTAAAGTATGATTTAAAAAAGGGTATAACTCCAGATAAATTATGCAGTATTATAGAAGAACTTGGACCAACGTTTATAAAGATAGGACAAATACTATCTACTAGGATAGATATAATTCCAAAAAATTATATAGAAGCTTTATCTAAATTAAGAAGTAACGTAAAACAAATAAGTAAAGAAGAAATAAATTCTATTTTAGATTTAGAATATAAAAATAAAGATGAAGTATTTGAAAGTATAGATGAACTTTTAGGTGCTGGCTCTATTGCACAGGTACATAAAGCAACTTTAAAAAATGGAGAAAAAGTAGTAATAAAAGTATGTAAGAAAAACGTATATGAACAAATGAGTATTGATGTTTCTTTAATGAAAAAAGCTATTAAGACTCTTCACTTAAATAAATTAATAAAAATAATTGATCTTAATAAAGTACTTGATGAAATATTAGAAGTTGCATATGAAGAAAGTAATTTTAATATAGAAAAGGATCACTTAATTAAATTTAAAAAGTTGAATATGAATGATAATAATATTTCATCTCCTAAAGTATATAGTAATATTTCAACTAATAAAGTTTTAGTTATGGAATATGTAGATGGTATATTATTAGATAATATAGAGCTTCTTAAAAAAGAAGATTATGACTTAGAAAGAATTAGCTATATTTTAAGTGATAATTATATAAAACAAGCTCTTAATGATGGATTTTTTCATGCAGATCCACATCCAGATAATATTATGATTAGAAAAAATGCTATTACATATATTGATCTTGGTATGATGGGAACGCTAAAGGAAAAAAATAAGAAGTTACTTAACGATTGCATCATGAAAATAATAGAAGAAGATTATTATGAAGTATCTAAAATTCTTACACTTATGTGCGAAAAAACAGGCGATGTTGATATGTTTAAATTAAAAAAAGATATATCAACTATTCTAACTTCATCAGCTTCTTCAAATCTAAATGAAATAGATATTACAAAATTTGTATCAGATATGTTTTTGATGCTTAAAGAAAATAACTTAATTTTAGATAAAGATGTAACTATGTTAATTAGGGGAATAATTATAATAGAAGCAACTCTTTCAAGTTTAAATCCTAATCTTAGTTTAACTAGTGTACTTGTTAATCATATAAAATCTAATAATGAAAAAATAATAGATAAAAGTAAAATATTAGAAATGGGAAGCAGTGCCATTAAAAATACTAAGAGTTTAATAAATATACCAAATGAAGTTTTAACATTTTTTAAAACAATTAATAATGGTGATAATAAAATAAAATTTGAAATGTCTGCATCTAATAATGCAGTAGATAAAATAGAAAAGTTGCTGCATGAACTTATAATTGGTATAATAGATGCAAGTTTGATATTATCTCTTAGCAGCGAACAAAATGAAACGCTTAGAATTATAATAATAGTATTAATTATTATATTATCAGTATGGTTATTTATGAAAATGCTATTTGATCATATACATAAAGGGTATTAAAAGGAGTAAGAAGTATTTATGAAGTTTAAAAGTATTAAAGCTAAAGCAAGAAAAATGGTTAAAAAACACTATTTTAGAAATATAATAGTTGTATTTGTTTCTTTACTAATTATAAATGGAGGATATTCTTATATATCTTCTATAAATGATAGTAATAAGAATTCTTATACAATAAAAGAGCTTGAAAAAGGAAATAAATCTAATTCTAAATTAATAAATGAAATTGTAATAGATAGTGCAAAAGATATTAATAAAAAAGAAGAAATTGTTAGAAAAAAGGAAAAAGATATATCATCACTTATAATAAATGAGTTTACATCTTCAAAGTCATTTTTCTTAGGATTTTTAAATTCTGTTAATAAAATTATTTTTAAAAGAAATTATAAAATTATATCTATTTTAGCTTTATTACTTATAATACATATTACTTATTTAATATTTATAAAATATCCAATTATGGTAGGGAAATCTAGATATTTTATAGAAAAGGTAAATTATGAAAATACTCGGGCTGAAAAGTTAGTATTTACTTATAAAATAAAAAAAATACTTCATACATCTTTTAGCGTGCTAGTTAAAAATATATATTTATTTTTATGGGGACTAACTATTATTGGTGGTGTTATTAAGTATTATTCTTACTTTTTAGTTCCATATATATTAGCAGAAAATCCGAATATTAAAACAAAGGATGCTATTAAGTTATCAAAAGAGATGATGATGGGTTATAAATGGAAATTATTTTTGCTACAGTTTACCTTTATACCATGGCATATACTTAGTATTCTAACATTTAAATTAAGTAATGTATTTTATTTTGATGCCTATAGAGAAGCTATATATTCAGCGTTTTATATGAATATAAGAAAAATATCTAAAGATAAGAGCCTTTATAATATAAATCTTTTAAATGATAATTTGTTAGATGGTAAAGCTACATATGATGTTTACCCAGAAGAAGAAATAAAAAATAGATTTTCATCTTATACTAAAATAGATTCTTTAAATTATAATAGAGATTATAGCATTACTAGTTTAATATTATTATTTTTTACATTTGCTTTTGTTGGTTGGATATGGGAAGTTACTATTGGCTTAGTTAATTATGGAAAGTTTATTAATAAAGGAACTATGTTTGGCCCTTGGCTTCCTATATATGGTTTTGGTGGTCTTTTTGTACTTATATTATTAAAACCATTTAGAAATAATCCTATATTAACGTTTGCCTTAGCATTTATTTTATGTGGCTTTGTAGAATACTTTACAGGTTGGTATTTAGAAACTTTTAAACATATGAAATGGTGGGATTATAGCAGTTATGTATTTAATATAAACGGAAGAGTATGCCTTGAAGGATTAATAGTATTTGGACTTGGAGGCTGTGCTTTTACTTATATTTTTGCTCCATTAATAGATAATTTGTATAGTAATATATCGCCTAATTTGAAATTGATTTTATGTGTTATATTAGTTTTCTTATTTTCTATAGACTTAGTATATTCTCATTATAAACCAAATAATGGTGCAGGAATTACAAAGAAGGTAAGTTTTAATACTAATTCATTAAAAAAGATAAATTACTCATTATAGAAGAACATTTATCTTTTTTCTTTAATAAACATAGAAAATAGTGTAGGCATTAAAAATATATTTGGAAGAGCATATCTAAAATATGTATTAGCAGGTGATACAAAACATACCAATAATAGTATTAAGGATGGGAGTATATATATAATACTTTTATAATTTTTCTTATATAAAAGATAAGATAACATAAATAATAAAATCCAAGTATTAAAACCAATATTAACAAAAAGTCCAATAAATGGTATATATGGAAATACTAATGCTATAGCACTTAGTACATATCTTAAAATGTATAAACTATTAAAACTATAGTTAAATCCAAAATCATTTACAATTTTTTTAGGTATAATATATACATACCAATTTGTCTCAACAGGATAAAAATATCCATAAGTATTATTTATAGTAGCTTCTATATATGTTATAGGATGCTTCTTTAACTCTATAAACCATACTTTAAAATAGTTTTTTAAATCATTATTAGTATAATATCTATTAAATTTATTTTTTACTGGATCTGCTAATTTAGGATTATATCTTTTATCAATAGTATCATAATCAAGTATTTTATCAATTGCTTTTTTTTCAGATTTAGTTACTTCATTTTTGTGTTCTTTTACATATCTTGCTGTTTGCTGAAATGGTACACTTAACATTTCTCTTACACTACCATTTGTTATTTTAAAGTGTGGCAATATAACTTTATTATATGAAAAATAAAATGATATAACTACTAAAAAGATTAATAAGTATTTTTTTAAGTTTTTCTTACTAGTTAAAAATAAAAATGGAAATGATAATAAAACAACATGAAATCCGTTATTTCTAAATAACATAATTAATATGATAAGTATAATTTCTCTTACTATGTCTTTAACATTCATACTACATTTATTTTTTATAAACTTATAAAGTGATATAACATATAATATTATTAAACATCCAAATATAACATCTTTAACAGGTGAAAGTGCATAAAGAGGAAATACTGGAACTAATGCATATATAAATAGACATAGTTTTCTATACTTTTCATTTACGTTTATTTCTTTCATAAATTTTATTGTATATGATAAGGTAGCTGCTAATATAAATGTTTGAATTAATGTATATATAAATAGTCCTGTGTTAAAACTATTAAATAATTTAATACCTATCTTTATACAAGAACCTAAAAGAATAGTATGAATAACAGGATGATGATTGGTTAAAATAACACTTTTATCTATTAATATAGAGTAGTAAGAATACTTATTATCTATGCCAAAATACTGTAATATTTGATAGCTAGGATCTGGTGATAATATTCCAGGATAGAATGCTATTAAATATATAAGCCAGCAAAGTAATATAAATATAAGTGAAAAAATAAATGGCTTTTCTTTAAGTAAAGTATTAAATTTACTTTTCTTTGTATCTAAATTCTGCATCTTTTTTTCATCTAACTTATCATATAGATGAATTGTTATTTCATTAATTATCTTATATAGTAACCCTGATGATATTAAAAACAAAATAGGGTGCATTGTAATCGGTTTAAAATTGCCAGTTAAAATAAAATTAGTTCCTATAATTATGAACATAGTAATAATTATAGAATATATAGTCGATAATACTTTTTTTCTTTTCATAAAAACCTCTTCTTAAGTATTATACACTATAAATAAATTATTTCATATAATTACATTTTTAAGTGTAAATTATGATATAATTATTATGTTAGGATGGTGATGGTTGTGAATATAACAATATTAGGTGCTGGCTCTTATGCCCTAGCACTTGCTCTAAGATTTAATTATAATAAAAATAAGATAATTATTTGGTCTATAGTTAAAGAAGAAATAGATATTTTAACAAAAACAAAAATGAATGAGAAAGCTTTAAAAAACGTTAAGATGCCAAGTAATATTTTATATACAACCAACATAGAAAAGGCACTTGATGGTAGTAATATAGTTGTTTTAGCTGTTGCAACAAAGTATTTAAAAAGTGTTTGTTTAGAAATAAAACCTTATATTAAAGATAAACATATTGTAATTGCATCTAAAGGAATTGATAGAGAAAGTAATTTATTTGCTAGTAATATAGTAAAAGATGTACTTAAAACTAAAAAGGTATGTACTATATCAGGGCCTTCCTTTGCTAAAGATATGGCTAGTAATGGTTTGATAGGTTTATCTCTTGCTGCAACTAATAGATATACAAAAGATGATGTTATTAAATCTTTAGAAAGTGACATATTAAAAATTAGACCTACTAAAGATTTTATTGGGGTAGAATTATGTGGTACTATGAAAAATGTAATAGCAGTTGCATCTGGTATATTAAGTGGTATGAATATAATAGAATCTACTAAAGCTATGTTTTTAACAGAAAGCATAAATGATGTTAGAATATTAATTAGAAAATTAAAGGGCAATGAAAAAACTATTTTATCATTTGCAGGAATTGGTGATATACTTCTTACATGTTCATCAGAAAGTAGTAGAAACTATAGTTTTGGTAAAATGATAGGTCAAGGTAAATCTACAAAAGAATTAAAAGAGTATTTAGATAACAATACTGTAGAAGGAGTTTATACTTTAAAATCAGTATATGATTTAATAAAGAAGAAAAACATAAATGCACCTTTTATATGTCTTATTTATGATATAGTATTTAATGGTAAAGATGCAAATGATTTAGTAACTTTTTTAAGAGATAAGAAATAATAGTTTTCTTTTTGTAAGCTATTGTCGAAGCTCTTTTTTTTTGCATACAAAAGTGATTAAATATAAATGCTAGGAGGAATTAAATTGCTTAAAGCATTAATGGAGTTTAGGCGTGGCATATTATTTGTTAGATTATATGGAATATTTGATGATGATGCCATTAAAATATTTGATAATGAAGTTAAGGAGGTGATTATAAAGACAGGGATAAAATACGTTGTATTAAATGTTAATAATTTAGAAGATATATCACAAAATGGGATAAAAGAAATTAGAAAATTAAGAAGGATAATAAATAAAACAGATGGACAATTCTTTTTATTTGGTGGTGAGATAAAAGAACTTAAATCATTAGTTAATTTAGAAAACGAACTAAATGTATTTGAAAGGGTTGTGATATAGATGATAGTTAATTCGCATGAAATGAATAAAATAATTAAAGAAAATAGTAATTTGATATATTCTATTTGTAAGAAGTATAAGGATTATGCTGATATTGAAGATTTGTATCAGGAAGGTACAAAAGCTATTATAAAAGCTTTAAAAACGTACGATCCATCACTTGGTAGTAAGTTTTCTACTTATGCATATAGTTTTATTCTAGGTGAAATAAGTGATTTTGTAAGGAAAAATAAAGCACTTAAATTAAGTAAAGATATGATAAGGCTTGGTAGAAAGATTAATGAATATATTCAAAAACACTACGAAGTAAGAGGATATTATCCAACTGTAGGTGATATAGCATCTATTTTAGAAATTAGTGAGGCTAAAGTAATAGAAATTCTTGATATGTTATCTAATAAAAGCGTTAGAAGTTTAGATGAAGAAATAAACTCTAAAGATAAAGAGATGACTTTATTAGATGTTACAGCTAAAAAAGAGATGATTGATAATGATATGATGCTTGATTTAAAAGAGGCTTTTTCTTATTTATCTGATGAAGAGAAAAAATTAGTTATTAATAGATATTATAATAATTTAACACAAAGTGAAGTAGCTTCTTTAATGGGCGTAAATCAAGTATATGTATCAAGATTAGAAAAAAAGGCATTAACTAAGATGAAAAGTAGGATGGTAGCATAGTTTATGTGCTATCATTTTATTTTTGGCAAATTTATGATATAATTATCTTTGGTTTGAAGGAAGTATTAAAAATATGTTTAAAAAGAAAAATAAAGGGTTATTTAAAAGAAAGAGCAAGTTAGAAAAGTTTTATTGTAAGAATGAAATATTTATTAAGTATTGCTTTGTATCATTTGTTTGTACGTGCATTTTGTACTTAGTGTTTTATTTAGTTAATTTAATAACTAAGGGTAATTATTTGTTAGCAAACTTTTTATCTTATGCAATTTCATTTACAGTATTATTCTTTTGGAATAGAAAAGTATTTAATTATAAACCAATTAGAAGAAAAGATAGGTTAGAGCAAACTATATCATTTGTAATTATAAGAGCAATTGGTTTTCCATTAGATTCATTTATATTGTTTTTATTAATTAAAGAATTTAATATAGGTAATATGACTGCTAAAGTATTAGCATCTCTAATTATGTTTATGTATAACTATATAACTAATAAATTATTTGTTTATAAAGAAAGAAAAAGACATATTTTTAAGTGGATGTAAGAATTAGATTGTAAAATGATTTAAGTGCTAAAAAATATTTCCCCTGAATTCCCCTCGAAAGAGGGAAATACTTTTGTTTATAAGGGATTTTAACTATTTTTGATTTATCTAGATACCATACTAGATACCAAATATTAGTTTTTAGATACTAAATATTTTTTTTATTTGAATTTATTTAAATACTTAGATTTAAATTATCCATAGTATTTTTTACATCAGTTAGATTATTAGGAAACATATGAGCATAGGTATCTAATGTTTCTTTAGTACTAGCATGTCCTAAATATTTTGATACAGTTGTTACAGGTTGACCAGTATTTATTAGTAAAGAAGCACAACTATGTCTAAAAGAGCGTAGTGGAATTCTTCGGATATCTGCATTTTTAGCAATCCTACCATTAATTCTAGACATCATACCGAAAGTTAATGGATCGTGTTCACCAAAGATAAACCATTTGTCATTGAAGCCATAGTACTTCTTTTTTTCATTGTATAAATCTACTAAATCATTATATAAGACATCAGTAAGAGGTAAGGTTCTGATACTTTTAGATGTTTTAGGTGGAGTTAATTCATAATATTTTTGACTATCCTTAACACTATTAGCTTGTTTAGTAATAGATACTAACTTATTATTCCAATCAATATCAGACCATTGAAGACCTCTTGCTTCACCACGACGTAATCCACAATAATATAACATTTCAAACATTGTTTTATCATTTAAACTAGTAGTTCCTGTTATATATTTTTGGAATTCTTCAAAAGTGTAAACATCTTTTTCTACTTTCATTTCATTAGGGTCTTTAAAGAACTCTATTTTTTTATAAAAACGCATTAAATTAATATCATACATTTTCATTCCCCAATTAAGAATAATCTTAAGAAATTTTTGAACATCATTTCTAGTAGAACACTTAATAGGTTTATTCCATAAATCTTGTTGGAATTTATGATATAGATTTCCATCCATATCTTTTAATTTAACATTTTCAAAATCAGCAAAATATCTTCTTCTTTTTAAATATGTTTCCATTGTTCTTCTTCGAACTTTATTTTTTTGAGATTCGATATATTGGTCGGTTAGTGTACCAAATGTCATATCCATATCTCCACCAAATTCAACCTTACTATTTAAAAACTCTCTTTCAGCATTCATCGCATCTAATTTAGTTTTATATGCTTTATAAAAACTTTTTTTCCATTTTCCGTTTTTATCTTTTTCATTCCAATAATATTTATATTTACGACCATCTTTAGTCCAT
>CAKPCU010000004.1 GCA_934148015.1 uncultured Bacilli bacterium | reverse complement strand
CTTACTTGTTAGAATACTTTTAAATGCCTTATCATATATCATTGGTATTATTTTTGCCTCTTGCATATTTTATTTTTCCTTTCTAGTTTTTCAAATTTATCTTTTTCTAATTCTTTTAGACTTTTCTTAGGTGTTGGTAATTTTTCAGGCATTGTACCACCTAACCTTTTGATGGTACTTCTAATTTCACTTCCAACTTCATAATGAGCTTTATTAGCTTCTTTTTCTATTTTTATATTTTCATTTTTTAATTTTTGTCCTGTTTGTGATATTCTAAATAAATTTATAATTAGTTCATCACTTCCCATATTATCTAATATTTCTTCTCTATATCTTAACTTTTTTCTTTTTGCAATATCATCTGCACTTTCTCCTCCATATAATCCTTTATAACCAAAGTTATGAAATTTATCAAAGTTTTTAACCCCTGCATTTTTTGCTGCAATATTTAATGAATAATTGCCTTTTCTTGTTAAATTCCTTTGATAAAATCTTTTCTCATCTTCTGATAATTTGTTATATTCTATCTCACTTAACTCTTGCTTTCTTGTTTGAATTGCAAAATATGTTTGTGCTAGTGCTATTACTTTTTTTCTTGAATCTCCGTTTTGTGCTATTAAATAACATGCATACCTAGATAGTTTATAATCGTCTTGTTTTCTTTTTGCACCTGAACCTATTTCTACCATTTTGTCGATACAGACAAAATGGTCATACAAATTAACATTACTATTAAAGCAAGATTTCTTTGCTTTATCTATTACACCAGAAAATTTTCTCCATTCTTTATATTCTAATGTTTTTTGTAGTTCACGGGCTAACCAGTATTCATTACCACTTTCATCCACATGCTTAATATCTTCAAACATTTTACTTGTACACATCTTTATTTCATTCATATATATCAGTCCTTTCCAGTTATGCACTATATACTAATTTAATTTTTAATGCAAATGATATTTTCTGCATGCCTTTATTTACAAATTATTAATTTTTGCTATAGCAGATTTATTAATTTTTGTACAACAAAAAAATGCAGAATTTTATTTTCTGCATGTTATTTTACTATTTTCACAATTTTAAAAATCGTACGACATAGTTCGACACACATAATAAACTTTTACATAAAATACTGTAAAGGTGATTAATATGCGTTTTAACAATTTATTTGGAGGTAAACTTGCCAAGTATTTAATATTAGTTATTGCTTTTTGCTTTATAACATTTTATCAAGCTATATTAACATTAATACTATGTGCAAGATTTCAGGTATTTCTTTTATTTATTGATATTCTTATCTTGTTCTTTGGAATATTTTGCCTCATTTTCCATAAATAAATTATCTGTTATATATAAATAATTACATAACTTACCTACATCTATAGTAGATAATAGCTCTTTAGTATTAAACTTTATTTTATCAGGTATAAAAAGGAGTATAAAAAGAAGCATTTTTTCTTCTTCTAATAATGGAAATTTTTTATTATACTCTTTATATAACTCATTAAAATCGTATTTGCTATAATTTTCTTTATATAATTTAATGAAATCATATATTGGTATATCTCTATATGATTTATTCCAACTTATTAATACATTATCATCAGATCTTAATATATGATCTACATCCAAATTATTATGAAGAAGAACTACTCTTTTTTTTCTTTTTTTACTCATTATTTCATACCATTTTTCTAAAGAATTATGACAAAAATTAAGACATGAAAATATACTAGATGAGTTTCTTGCTAACATATAAAAAGATGGAGACATATATACGTTTTGTTCAATTTCATTTAACAATTTATCATAATATGTAAATGTATCATTTATTTGTTCATTTAACTTTTCATACATCTCTTTTATCTCATCTAAAGATGTATCTTTATAATACACTGTTTTATTATGAAGTAATGCATCCATCTTAATTAAATCACTTATTCTTTGTTCATCAGGCATATTAGTATTTTCTTCATATTCATAAATATATCCCTTATCATTTAGATAAACTAATTTAGGTAAATAATTAAACCCCCTAGAATTTAAATAATTATAAATTTCTAATATATTGTTACTATTTTCTTTAGCTACAAATTTTTTATCATTATCATCGGTATATATAACAGATGAGGAATATAATTTACACTTTTTAATACCCCTAGAATAATTTCTTACTACTTCTTTAATCAAACAATTATTCATTACTTACTGGTACTATTATTTTAGAACCCAATATTATATTATCTAAACTATTATATTTTTCCAATTCTTCTTTAGTAGTATTATATTTTTCTATAATAGTATCTATAGTCTCACTTTCTCTTACAATATGAACTTTATATGTTGCAAAAGAGTTTTCTTCTGATAAAAAACTAGAACTAATATTATTAACTATTTCTTCTTTATTAAAGTTTTCATCTCTTTCTTCAGTTTTTTCATTATCTATATCTTTAACATCTTCTTTAATATCAATCACCTCTTCTTCTATATTATTTGTAGATGAACTTCTTTCATCTATTTTTTTTATACTAGGTATAACATCTTCTATATTTACTTTTTCTTCCTTTTTCTCTTCAAGTAAAGGCTTTTTAACATAAACTAAATTATCTACTAATACATCAATATGTACCCTAAGATATACATCATCAACTATTTCATAATAAAAATCATCTATATCTATTTTTACTTTAGATGCATCATATTTATCATCAAGTGTTATATCAAAATTAATATTGTTTTCAAAAGATTCTTCATTAAGACTTATTTCATTTATTTTATATTTACCACTTACTGTAAATACTCCTACTATAGAATCATTATTTTCCATTTTTAAATTATGTTCAAGTGCTATTGAGGTGATTTCAAATATATTAGAATTTAAGTTAATATCTTTAACAAAAGGTATTATTTGTTTCATACATACCATCCTTTCTAGTTATATATATATGAAAAAAAAGTGAGAAAATGTTAGCTTTTCTTACTTTTTTTAAATATTACATCATATATTTCTTTATAATCATCAACTAGTATAATATTTATATTATCTCTTACTTCTTTTGGTATGTCTGATACGTCATGTTCATTTTTCTTTGGTATAAATATAGTTTTAACACCAGATCTATAAGCTCCTATAGACTTTTCTTTTAATCCTCCTATAGGAAGAACCTTACCAGTTAATGATATTTCTCCTGTCATAGCATAGGTCTTATCTACACATCTTTTTGTTACAGAACTTATAATTGCAGTTACAAGAGCACATCCTGCTGATGGGCCATCTTTAGGTACAGCAGCATCAAGTGCATTTATATGTATACAAACCTTATCTAAAGCTTCTAAATCCACTTTATAATCTTTAGCATGACTTTTTATATGACCAAGTGCTATTTTTGTACTTTCCATCATAACATCACCTAAATTACCAGTTGCAATAAATTTTTCTTTAGATTCATATGTTACAACTTCTATTGGAAGCACTTCACCACCAAACTTAGTATAAGCAAGTCCATTTACAACACCATAAGATGGAGTATCTAAAATACTACTATCTTCATACTTTATCTTTCCTAAATACTCTTCTAACTTTTTATCAGTTACTTTAGTATTTATAGTATCTAAGTTCTTACTTAACATATCTTTAACATATCTTCTAATTATCTTATTAATTACTCTATCTAATTCTCTTACGCCTGCTTCTTTAGTATAATTTCTAATTATTTTTAATATTATTTCATTACTAAATTTAATATTATCAGAAGTTAACTTATAATCTTGCAAGCAAAGTTTAATTAAATGTTCTTTTGCAATAAATAACTTTTCATATTCAGTATAACTAGATAAATTAATGATTTCTAATCTATCTCTTAACTCTGATGGAATTTGTTCTTCATAATTTGCTGTTAATATAAACATAATTTTAGATAAGTCATATGCTTCTTCAACATAGTTATCATAGAACTTATTATTTTGCTGTGGGTCTAATACTTCAAGCAAACTACTTGCAGGATCACCTTTAATATCCTTTGTCATCTTATCTACTTCATCTATTAAGAATACAGGATTATTAGAACCACACTTTTTAAGTGCATTAATAATTCTACCTGGATTAGCTCCCATATAAGTTCTTCTGTGTCCTATTATTTCAGCTGGATCATTTACTCCACCTACTGATATTTTAACAAATTTTCTATTAATCGCATTTGCAATAGAAGATGCAAGTGATGTTTTACCAACACCTGGAGGACCTACTAAACAGATAATAGGAGATTTATTAGATACACTTCTTTTCTTAACAGCTAAGTATTCTATAATTCTTTCTTTTATATCCTCTAATCCATAATGACTTTCATCTAATTTTTCCTTAACTTCATTTAAGTTAGTATTATCTTTTGTATATTTATTCCAAGGAAGACTAAGTAAAACATCAATGTAATTTCTGATTATACCAACTTCAGGAGAAGCTGATGGAGTTGACTCATATTTTTTCAATTCTTTATTTAACTTTTCTATAATGTTACTTGGAGCCTTTAATTTAGCAATTTTATTTCTTATTTCTTCTGCATCATCATCTTTAGAAGAAACATCTCCTAATTCTTCTTTAATTAATCTTATTTTCTCTCTTAAAATAAATTCTTTTTGATTTTTATCAAGTTCTGTTTTAAGTTTTTTATCTATTGATTTTTCTATTTCAAATACATCTAATTCTTTTTGTATATCTTCTAAACACATCATAACCCTAGTATGAGGATTAATAGTTTCTAAAAATTCATGTTTTCTTTCAAAAGTAGATGGCATATAATTTGCAATAACATCTGCTAATTTACTTACTCCGTCAATATTTACAATACTAGATAATATACTATTTGATGCATAAGGAACTTTATTAATATAGTTTTCTAATTCTCTTTTTAATTTTCTAACTAATATTTCTTCATCACTTTTATCTATTGCATATTTAGTTGGACTAGATACTTTGCATGCAAATACATCATCTACTCCTTTATATTGCATATAAGAATCTATTTTAGCCCTTTTAATTCCTTCTATGGTAACTCTTATACAACCATTAGGCAAAACAGTTTTTTTGGTTACTTTTCCAACTACTCCAAGTCTTGGTAATTTATCTATTTGAACACTTTCATCTGAAAAATCTCTAGGTGATATTAGTATAACTAAACCATCATGATTTTCATTTGCAAGTTCTATTATCTTTGTATCAAGTTCATCCATTAAATCTATTTTTAACTCTGCGTAAGGAAGCACAACAATTCCTCTTAATAGTATTACTGGTAAATCTGTTTTATTCATAAAAAACCTCCATATGCAATTAACAAAATTTATCTTTTATTATAAACTATGTATCTTAAAAGTCAAGAAATTTAAGAAATTTAATTTAAGTAATTTTTGGAAAATTTTTACATTTAAAAAAGTAGTTTATACAAAGCCAATTTTATTTGTTTTATTAACACTTTTCCTCTCTAATAAATGCTTTTTATGTTCATATAAATTATTCATACCACTAATAGCTAACTCTGTTATAGGAATGGTATTATTAATAACTTTATATCCATCAAAACATGTAGTTCCATCATTATAATATCCTTCGCTTTTAATTGTATTTTTATTATTTCTAAATATATTTAAACCGAAAGATAAATCAGGATATCTATATTTAGCATTTATATCATAATCAATAAACATATCTGAATGGACAGACAAAGATGATTTTCTTTTTATTTGATCTAAAGTAGCAACTTGTAAATCCCACAAACACATTCTATTTTTGGTTAAATTTATTGTTGTTTTATCAAGTTTAAGCTTATCAGAATCTTTATAAAATAATTGTAATCCCATTTGATTAAATGATATATCTTTATAATTATATCTATATAATTTAAGATTTCTATTTATTATTCTTTTACCATCAGCATCTTTAAATGAAGCTTTAATTCTTAAATCATTATTTCTTTTTACTAAAAATTCTTTATTAGAATAAATATTTCTTACAACAATATTATCTTTATCATATCCTACAAAGATGAAATCTCTAAAGAAAAAATCAAGTACAATAGCTAAATTATCATATGAATAATTAAAACTATTATCAAAATTAATTATCTTTAACCAGTTATTTTTCATAAGACACCTCTATTAGGTTTATATGCTACCATTGAATAAGAAAAAATGCAAGAAAAAAACATCAAAATGATGTTATTTCTTGATTATCTCAATTACCTTACTAACCATTAAATCATATTTAAGCATATCTAATCCACCAAAAGCTTTAACATATTCATCTTTATCCATATTATGTTTTTTAGCCTTTTCTATAGCATCTTTTTCTGCTTCTTCATCAGTTACGCTAATCTTTTCTAATTTAATTATTTCATCGATTGCAAAACGCAATTTAACTCTTTTTTCTGCTTCTTCATGCATTTGAGCTTCTAAAGCTTCAATATTTGAATTAGTAAACTTAAAGAATTGGTCTAATGTAACACCTTGCATCTTTAATCTTTCTTCATATTGTTTTATCATTCTATCTATTTCTTCATGAACTAATTCATGAGGAACTTCAACACTAGTTTCTTTAAGAAGTGCTTCAAATAAATCATCAACATATTTATTTTCTGCTTCAAATTCTTTGCTACTAGTCATAGTATCTTTAATAGTCTTTTTTAAATCATCTAATGTTTTTACATCATCTAATCCTAAATCTTTAAAGAACTCTTCATTTAATTCTGGATATACTTTAGTTTTAACTTCATGAACTAAAACTTTAAATGTAACAGGTTTACCCTTTAATTCTTCAGCATGATAATCTTTAGGGAATGTAACTTTTACATCCTTTTTATCACCGGCTTTAAGACCAATTAGTGCATCTTCAAAACCTGGTATAAATGAATTACTGCCTATTTCAAGAGAGTAATTTTCACCCTTACCACCTTCAAAAGCTTTATCTCCATCAAAACCTTCAAAGTCGATAACAGCTGTATCACCTTTTTCTATTTTTCCGTCTTTTACAGATAAATCAGCATATTCTTTCTTTAACTTTTCTATTTCTTCTTCAACGTCTTTATCAGTTACCTTAACACTTGGTTTTTTAACTTTTAAATCAGTATATTTGTTAAACTTAATCTCTGGTTTAGTAGTAAATATAAACTTATAAGTTACACCATCTGTATCTGCTTTATCTAAACTAACAGAAGGTTGCATAATAATTTCATTTATATCTCCTTTAAAATCATCTAGTGCCTTTTTATAAGCTTCATTCATGTAAGAATCAACAGCTTCTACAACTAAAGCTTGCTTACCATATTTTTTCTCATAAACATCTCTTGGAGCTTTACCAGGTCTAAAGCCATCAATTTTAACAGTTTTAATTACTTTCTTAAATGTTTCATCTAATTTCTTTTTCCATTCATCACCATCTATTGTAACAGTTACTTCATGGATGTTTTTAGCTTTCTTTTCTTCCATTATTAATTCCTCCTAAAACATTAGTATTATAACTTATTTAAAGTTCTTTTACAAGTATTAATTTAATATAGATGTGTATTTAAAAAGATAGCAAAAAGTTATGCTACCTTAACTATCTTAACAGAAAAACTTCCATTAGGGCTTTCTACTAAAACAGTATCCCCTTCTTTTCTTCCCATTACCGCTACTGCTATAGGAGATTCATTAGAAATTTTATTTTCAAAAGGATCTGCTTCATTAGTCCCTACTATAGAATATTCTTCTTCCTCCTCATCATCATATAAAATAGTAACAACAGAACCAACTTTTACCTTACCATCATTATTATTTTCTATAATAGTTGCATGCTCTAAAGTATATTCTATTTCTTTTATTCTAGCTTCTAATTTACCTTGTGCATCTCTTGCAGCTGAATATTCAGCATTTTCAGATAAATCGCCTTGTGCTCTAGCTTCTTTAAGGTCTTTAATTATTTGAGGACGTTTAACTGTTTTAGCTTCATTTAATTCTTCCTCTAACTTTAAAAAACCTTCACTAGTTAAATATATTTCTTTAAGATCTTTTTTCATATTAAATCACCTCGTAAATTGAACTGGTTATAATAATACTACAAAAATTTAGTTTTGTCAATCTAAAAAGTTGACACGCATAATTGAATTCATAGGAACTGGTCTTTCACAATTTATTCTAACAAATTCTCTTGGATGCCTTGCAGCATCAATTAATACACCATTTTCATCAAGTATTTCATTAATATTAAATGAATAATCTTCTATATTGTGACCAAAAATCGTAACCTTATCTCCAACTTTAAAAAAGTTTCTTTGCTCTATAACAGCTTGTTTTAAATATTTATCATACCATATAACAACACCTAAAAAGTCTTGATTAGAATCTTCTTGTCTTCCAATATAATACTGTTCATTTTTACCTGCTTCTTTTTCATAAAACTGAGGTGCAACACTTCTATTACAACATCTATATAAGATTTTTATTGCTTTTTTTACATACTTATCATCTATTTTACCAGATAAATACATATCAATTAATCTTCTATAAGTACTAACTACAGTTGCAATATAATATATAGAACGCATTCTACCTTCCAACTTAAAAGACTTAACACCAATATCTATCATATCACTTAAATATTCTACTAAAGACAAATCTTTAGGTGCTATAGAAAAGTTATCTTCTACCGATAATTTATTCTTATCTTTATCATATAAATTAAAGTTAAATCTACATACCTGACAGCATCCACCTCTATTAGCATCACGATTAGTAAAATAATTAGATAAAACACATCTACCAGATATATTAGTACACATAGCACCATGCATAAAACATTCTATTTCCATATTAGTATTTTTAATTATATCTTCTATATCAGCTTTAGAACACTCTCTTGCCAAAACAATTCTTTCTACCCCTAATTTTTCATAATACTTAAGAGCATCTTTATTAAGTACTGAAGCTTGAGTACTTAAGTGAAGTGCTAATTTAATATTATTCTTTTTAACTAAATCTATTACTAAAGGATCACTAATTATTATTGCATCAACTTCTATTTTCTCTAACTGTTTTAAGTAAGATAATAAATCTTTAGTATCTTCATTATGAAATACTATATTAATAGTTACATATACCTTACAATTATTTTCATGAGCAAAAGATACTCCCTCTTTTATTTCATCTAAAGAAAAATTCTTAGCATTAGCCCTTAAACTATAATTTAATCCTCCAATATATACTGCATCTGCACCATATAAAATAGCCCATCTAAGCTTTTCTAAGCTTCCAGCTGGTGCAAGTAATTCTACTTTTTTTCTACCATTATTCATCATATTTCACCTTATATATTGTTTCTTTATCAATAAAACCTCTATCACACAAAAAATCATCATCTATTTTTTTATTAAGAGATTTATCTTGCTTTACAAAAGCTTCTATAACATAACTAATATCTTTATTAATTTTATAATCATCTATAACCATATAATCTACATCAAGTGTATCTATTATACTAAGTAAGTTAATTGGCTTACTAGAAAGTATAATAGTACCAAAATTATTTTCTACTATAGGGTAATAATTACTAGAATTATTTTCACAAATAAAATAAGAACTACTATCATAATTTTTATTAAAAAACTCTTTATAATTACTAACTAACTTTCTTTTAGATAAAGATAATATACTATAACCAAATACCAATTTAAACAATTTAGCCTTAGTATTTTTCTTTATTTCATTTATTTCAGATAAAGTTATATCATCAGTTAAATACGCACCATAGCAACCATTATTATAATAATGATTAATAGATAAATAACTATTATTTAAATGCATCTGATCTAATATTATATTAGTTTTAAGATTATAAGTTAATATAGATACATCACCAGCTATTATTCCATCTAATCCTATATTATCTAACTCTTTTAAAATACTTTTGTAAGTTTCTAATTCATGATTAAAAACAACTCTATTTAAACTTACAAAAATTTCTTTATCAATATATTCTTTCCTTATTTTTTTTATACTACTAACATCTACTGTCTTATTAAAACCAACTGAAAAATCATCTATACCTAAAATAAACCCATTAACTGGGTATTGCATATTATTAGGATCATTTATTTTAAGTATTATTTTTTTATTCATTTCTATCCTTTCTAGTTGATATAGCAATGCCATCTCCTATATCAAAAAACCTTGTTTTAAAGTCTTTATTATTTTCTAAAAAAGAAATATATGTTTCTAATTTAGTAATAAGTCCTCTTAAATTTCTAGATAACTTAGTCTTATCTGAAAATGTTAACCCATGAAATTTAATATTATCAGTAATTATATAACCTTTCTTAGTAAGATTAGGTGAAAATTTATTAAAGAATTTTAAATACTGACTTTTAGCAGCATCGATAAATATAAGATCAAACTTTTCTTTAACTTTAAAATCAAAAGCATCAGTAAGTATAAGCGTTATTCTATCATCTAATTCTAAATTTTTAATGTTTTTAACAGCTTCTATGTATCTATCTTTATCCCTTTCTATGGTAGTTACGGTAATGTCTTTGTCAACTAGTGCCATTCTTATTGCAGAATAACCAATTGCACTACCAATTTCAAGAATGTTCTTAACTTTATTTAATCTAATAAACTCAGTTAAAAAATTAATACCCTCTTCTTCCATTATAGGAATACCTTTTTCATCAGCATATTTTTCCATTCTTTTAATTACATATTCATAATCCATACCATAGCACCTTCTTTAACATAACAATTATATTAAAATTTTAGTCAAAATGCAACAAATTGCCCTATTTACTTTTAAGACTTTCCATTTTTCTTCTAATTCTGTCAATTTTTTCCTTTCTTTTACTATCATCTTTAACATAATCCATGCCATCAAATAATAGAACATCATTTTCTTTTACATCAAAGTTAAGACTATTTTTATTTATGTATACTATACTTTCATCTTTATCATTTATAAGTTTTATTATATCATTATCTATTAAATCAACTGTATATGTCATAATATTAACCATTAGTTAAAGTATCAAATGTACTTACACTTATATCCTTTCCATTACTTTCAAATAAAATAGTTCCATCTAAATCAGTTCTATAAACCTTTATTCCCCTTTTATTTAATTTTTCTAAGGTAGAAGATGCTGGATGCTTATAAATATTGTCCTTTCCAACACTAATCACTGCAAAAGACGGATTTACCTTGTCTAAAAATGAAGATGCAGTACTATAACTAGAACCATGATGACCTACTTTTAATACATCAGCTTTTATATTAGCACCACTATTTAATATCTCCTTTTCTTTATTAGAACCTAAATCACCAGTAAATAAAAATGAATTAGAAAAATAATTTAACTTAAGTACTATAGAACTATCATTTATATCAGTTACATCACTACCTACATAAATAACGTCTATATTACTATTATTTAATGATAACTTGTCATTTACTTTTGGAACAATATATTTTAAATTCTTTCTTTCTAGTGCATCTAACATATCTTCAAAAGTATTTGTTGTAGACAATTTATCAGGCATATAAAAGTTTTCTATATCAAAATTATTAATTATATCATCCATACCACCTATATGATCTTCATGAGGGTGGCTTGCAAAAACATACTTAAAATTCGTTATTCCAAGTTCTTTATAATATTTAACTAATCTTTCTCCATCACTGTTATTACCAGCATCAATTAAAGCATTATAATTACCATCTCTAATTAATATAGAATCAGCTTGTCCAACATCAGTTATGTAAACCTTTAACGTATCAGAATTACTTACTACTTTTTTTGTCTCATCTCTTTTATTAGATATATTATCAATATTTGCCTTTACATTTGAAATAGAAGTTCTAAAAGAACTAGAAGTAAATAAATAAACTAACAAACCTATAAATAATATTAAACTTGTTATAGACTTATTTTTCTTTTTCATATAAACCAACTCCTATAATAAGTATACCACGTATAATAGCATAAAAAAAAGCTTAATTAAGCTTCTTCTTTCTTTATTACTTCTTTTCCTTTGTAATTACCACATTTTGGGCATACTCTATGTGGTCTTATAGCTTCACCACATTTTGGACATTTAACTGTACCATTTGCTTCTATTTTATAGTGAGTACGACGCATTCTTTTTCTAGTCTTACTTACTTTTCTAAATGGAACTGCAAATAATTGTATATCTAACTTTAACATAGTATCACTCCTTCCTTACTCTTTAAATTTACTTAAAGCCATGAGCCTTGGATCAATTTCTTCCTTTTCATCGTCCTCTTCTTCTATAAGACGCCATCCTTCTCCACCATTTATAGAATTTTGTGCATCAGGTGCAAGAACTCTTAAAGGAATATCCATTAATATATATTGCCATATAATTGGAAAAATATCAACCCTATTTTGCACAATTTCTACTACTTTTTCATTATTTTCATCTATTTCTTCTTCAATATCTATATTAATAGGTACTTTAACTTCCTTTAAAGTACGACTACAAGGAAGAGTCATATCACCCTTAACATTAACATTTAACATAAGAAGTTCTTCATCATAAGATATAAACCCGCTAACATCTAACGTAGACATTCTAATGATATCAGTATTCTTAAAAAGTGATGTATCTACATCTATCTTACCATTTACATCTATTTTATACAAATTACTATTAAATAACTTAGTTAAATCTATAATCATATTACCCCCTAAAAATTGTTTAAAAAAGAACTAAACAAGTCCCTTTTTTATTTATTAACAAACATATAAACAATTAAACATACTTCTGCAAGTATTATAACAGATAAAATAAGTGCATCAATAACACTATCAAACACAGTATCTTTTTTTAACTTGAATGAATCTTTATTGCTTAAAAGCGTTTCTGCACCGTGTTTCTTTCTTGGTCTTCCAACTGGATTGGTACTTTTTACCTTTTTAGTTTTTGAACTAGTATTTTTTTTTGCTTCTGCCATATATAACACCCTTTCTATTCAACTTACGATAATATTATATCATAAAATTTATTCTATTAATATACTTTTTACAACAATTTACATCATTTTATACTTTTCTATAAACTTAATTACAATGTCTTTCTCATCATCATTTGATATACATTTTATTAATTCATCAATCTTCTTATCTTTTTCATACAATTTAAGTTTTTCTTCATAAAATTCTAATTTTTCTATAGCATTTTTTATATGTTTATGTATAGCATTTCTACTAATAGAATTATTTTCAGCAATCTCACCTAATGATAAATTATCAAAATAATAGTCTTCAAAATATTTTTTATTATCATCACTTAATAATTCCCCATAATAATCATATAAAATTATAATTCTTTGTCTACTTTCCATATTACATCATATCCTTAAATAAACCATATATATATTTTTCTATATCAAACACTTGCAAATCCTCTTTTTTCTCACCTAATCCAATATATCTAACTGGAACACCAACTTCTTCTTTTATTGCTAAAACTATACCACCTTTTGCAGTACCATCTAACTTTGTTAAAATAATTCCTGTTAAATTAGTTATTTCCTTAAAAGATTTAGCTTGACTAATACCATTTTGTCCCGTTGTTGCATCTATTACTAAAAAAGTTTCATGTGGTGCATCAGGAATTATTTTACTTGCAACATTATTTATCTTTTCTAATTCTTTCATTAAATTAACTTTATTTTGAAGACGTCCCGCAGTATCAATTAAAACCATATCATATTTATCATTTACAGCCTTTTCAAGTCCTTGATATACAACGCTTGCAGGATCATAAGTTTTATCATCACTTACAACGCTGCAATCTATACGTTTAGCCCAAGATATTAATTGTTCTTTAGCTCCTGCTCTAAAAGTATCTGCTGCAACTAACAAAACTTTTTTTCCTTCATCTTTAAATTTAGAAGCTAGTTTTGCTATCGTAGTTGTTTTGCCAACTCCATTTACACCAACAAATAAAAGAACAGTTGGACCATTATCATTATAATTAATCTTATTAATTAAGATATCTTCATTAACATATATTATAAATAATTCATCTACTATTATTTCTGTTAACATATTAGGATCAGTTATTTTTTCTTTTAACACTCTTTTTTGAAGTTTATCCATAAAGTTCATTACGGTATTAACACCTATATCAGCATTAATAAGTAATTCTTCTAATTCTTCAAAATAATTATCGTTTATCTCATTATATTCTTTAGATAAATTAGCAAGTTTATTAACAAAACTTTTTCTTGTTTTAGATAAACCCTTATCATATGTTTCAACGGATTTATCTTCTTTTTTAAACACATTTTTAATCTTATCAAATATTCCCATTAATATCACCCTATTAGCTATTATACTATAATTTTACATAGTATGCAAAGATTAGTTAATAAGGCAATGGACAAACTATTAAAAAAATAGTATAATCTTATAGTTAATTCTTTTTTGTTAATAATTTATGAAAGGAGTTTAAATTTAATAATGAAAATTTTTGATACGAATCATGCTGATACTTTGGTGGTTGCACTAGGAGGTTTAGGAGAAGTCGGTAAAAATATGTATGCTTTCATGCATGAAGATGAGTTAATTATAGTAGATGCTGGTGTAATGTTTCCTAAAGATGAACTTATGGGTATAGATTACGTTATACCTGATTTTACCTTTTTAAAGAAAAATGAAGATAAAATAAAGGCACTTTTTATAACTCATGGACACGAAGATCATATAGGTGGTATCTCATACTTACTTCAAAGCGTTAACATACCAGTAATATATGCTCCAAACCAAGCTTGTGGTTTAATTAAAAGAAAATTACAAGATAAAAATATCAGCTATGATAACTTAAAAGTATATGATGAAAAAACAAAAGTAAAATATAAGCATTTTACGGTAGAATTTTTTGCAACAACTCACTCTATTCCAGATTCACATGGAATAATTATTACAACACCTAACGGTAAAATAATCGAAACAGGAGACTTTAAATTTGATTTAACTCCAATTGGTCCTATGTCAAATATACATAAAATGGCCGAGGTTGGTAAAAGCGGAGTTAAACTTTTAATGAGCGAATCAACTAATGCTCTATCACCTGGTTTTTCAATGAGTGAATCAAAAGTAGAAGAAGAATTGCAAGAAATATTTGAAAAGAAAAAAGGAAGAATAATACTTGCAACATTTGCATCTAATATATACAGACTTAAACACATTGTTGAAACATGTAAAAAGAATAATAGAAAAATAGCATTATTTGGTAGAAGTATGGAAAATAATATAGAAATATCTATTGAAGGTGGATACATTAAAGATGATAAAATATTTGTTTCACCAGAAGTTGCTAATACTTTAAAACCAGAAGAAATATGCTTACTTTGTACAGGGTCACAAGGAGAGCCACTTGCTGCACTATCTAGAATAGCTAATGGCACTCATAAACAGATTAAATTAAGACCAAATGATACGGTTATATTTTCATCTAACCCAATACCAGGTAATAATGCTTCTGTTGCTAAAACAATTAATCAATTATATTTACAAGGGGTTGAAGTTTTTGTAAATAATCCAGAAAATGAAATACATACATCTGGTCATGCTAACCAAGAAGAATTAAAATTAATGATTAGATTATTTAAACCAGAATACTTTATGCCAATACATGGTGAGTATAGAATGCTTAAAAAACATCAAGATTTAGCTATTAACTGTGATATACCTAAAGAAAAAACTTTCTTACTTGGTAATGGTGATGCTATTTTACTTAATAAAAAAGGTGCAAAACGCATAGGAAACATCGGTGCAGATGATATATACGTTGATGGTAACCGTATTGGTGATGTTAAAAACATTGTAATTAGAGATAGAAAAATAATGGCTAATGATGGAATACTAGTAGCTATATGTAATATAGATATGTCTAAACACATATTACTTGGTAAAATAAATATTACTACAAGAGGATTTATTTTAGTTAATGAAAACGAAGCTCTATTAAATGAAATAGAACACGTTGCAACAATTACAGTAAACAAAGAATTAACAAAAAAACAAGTTAACTATAATGAATTAAAAGGTGCTCTAATCAGTGATATATTAACATTTGTATATGAAAAAACAGGCAGAAGACCTATTATCTTACCTGTTATACTAGATGTTAGAAAAGATTAACTAAAGGTGCGTTTTATGCACTTTTTTTGATGCTCAAAATCTCCTCTTTTGTATACCCTTTGCTATACAATTTTTGAATAATAAAATACTCAAGTTTCTCTTTATCATACTTTTTAGAATACTTGTTATATAATTTACTATATTCTTTTTCCAAAATGTTTTTATCAGTTTTAATATAAAAAGAAGAAAGTACCACCAATATATCAGACTTATCATAACCTAAATTACTCATATAATTAAGTAACTTAATCTTAATCATATTACTACTACCCTTTTTTATCTTTAATTGTTTTTCTATTATTTTTTTTATTCTGTCTTTTATTATATTCTTATCTATTTTATTTATTTCATCATCAATTATATCAGTTGTAATACCAAGTTTAATTAAATTATTTTTTATTTTATAAGGTCCATAATTAGTTAATAGCAATTGATCATTTATATAAGATTTAGTAAAAGAAACATCATTTATATATCCCTTTTTCATAAGTGTCATGATAATCTTATCAATGCTTTTTTCATCTACATTATTCTTTTTTAAATAATCTTCTATTTCTTTTTTACTTCTCATTCTAATAGAAATATAATTAATAGCTTTAGTTAAAGCTTCCATATATATATTTTCATTAGAAATCTTACATAAACCTTTAGCATCAATTTCTTTTTTTAATAATAAGTTATTTTTTATTATCACATCTTCATACAAAATAACTTCCTCATTATTATCTAAGTACAACTTATATTTATCATTTGATATTTTTTTAAATTTAAGTATCTTCATGTAACCTCCATAAATATTATACAATACGTTTGTTCGAATGTAAATAAAAAGAAAAAACTTAATTACAATTACTGTTCAATTTGTATTAAGTCTTTCATTATTTCTTCTAATGCTCTTCCAATGTTCTTTTCACATTTGTACTCTGATTCTTTCATTTGGTAATAATTCGTTTCATTCATTTCCTTTGCTCTTCTAGATGCAATATGAACCAACATATACTTAGAACCAACCTTTGTTAAAATCTTATCAATAGATGGATAAATCATACGTATCACACTCCCACTTTTATTATATAACTAATTAAAAACATATATCAATACATTATACAAAACTTTACATTTTTTTCTTTACATTTAGGCCAATCAACTGTACAACTCTATCTCTTAAATTATCAGTATTACTAAAATTGCAATTTTTATTAGCCTGCTCATCTATCTGTTTAATTAATCCAGGTAATGCAAATGGCATAATGTCATCAGCATAATTTGCAAATACATCTTTTATATCATCATAATTTTTTAAGTCCTTTGTTTCCTCATATACCTTGTTTATAATATTTAAAAAATTATATTCTAAAGATTTATCAAACGTATTAAATACACTTCTAAATCTATCATCAAGAGCTTTATCATCTAAAATGAACAAAGTTAAACAATTAAGTCCAAAAACACTCTCATAAATAGTAAACAAAGCATCAATGTTTGTTAAATCTTCCTTATTTGGATTACCATATAAAGTTTCGATAAATTTAGTATTAATAATTTTTTCAGTAATAGTATTACTATCAAATGCCTTTAATATTATACTACAAAATTCTTTATCTAAACCATATATCTTAGAAAATTCATTTATAAAATCCACGTTTTTTACAGCACTAGATGCAAATGACGAGACTTTTCCATCTTTTTCATATGATGTTACTTCGTCAAACTTTTTACCAATTACCTCATCATTCATAATACGATATATATAATCATTATAACAACTAGATTCAACTATCTTTTCTTTTAATATGTCATAAGCTTTATCTAATAAGTTCATTTCATTTATCTCCTTTTTGTAACAAAATAATTATATCATAAAAATATCAAAATTAATATATTTTTAGAAAAAAAGAAACCATCATCAACAGATAATAGCTTCCATAAGAAGTTAATACTTCTTAAAAATTAAATCCAGAACAACCAGGATCAATATTTGTTACAGTATTTTCTTCTGAACAAGTATATTCTGGTCTATATGTATGTTCATATATATGATTATTAATTATTCTAGTATGTATTGGGCATACATGTTCTACTTTATGACATATATTTCTTTCAATACATTTTTCTATAGGTTGTTCTATTATTGAATCACATCCGCAAGAATTTTCTTGCCAATTATTTTGCTGATTACAGCAACATTTTTTGTTAAAAAACATTTAAAATCCCCCTTACCTACTTTATAGTATGAGTTTTTTAAATGTTTGAATAGGTTATTGCTAGGTAAATTGATTTATTTATTAAAACGGCATCTTAAAACTACCATTTTTCATCATCTTCATCATCTTTTTCATTTGTTCAAATTGGTTTAGTAATTTATTAACTTCTTGAACAGATGTACCACTTCCATTTGCAATTCTCTGTTTTCTAGATGCTTTTATAATATCAGGATTTTTTCTTTCTTTTAATGTCATAGAAGATATTATAGCTTCTAACTTAGCAAACTCTTTTGGATCTATACTAATATTATTAAGTCCAAGCTTTCTAGCTCCTGGAAGAAGTTTAATTAAGTTTTCTAATGGTCCAAGCTTTCTTATTTGCTTTAATTGAGACAAGAAGTCTTCTAAATCCATTTTACCAGACTGAATCTTCTTCGCTGTAGTCATAGCTTCTTTTTCATCAATAACAGCTTCAGCCTTCTCTATTATAGACATAATATCTCCATTACCAAGTATTCTAGATACCATACGTTCTGGATCAAAATAATCAAGACCATCTAATTTTTCAGATACACCAATAAATTTAATTGGTACACCAGTTAAATGCTTAACAGATAAAGCAACACCACCCTTAGTATCACCATCCATTTTAGTTAAAATTGTACCAGTTAGTTTAAGAGAATCATTAAAACCATTAATTACGTTTATTGCATCTTGACCTATCATAGCATCAATTACTAATATTACCTCATTTGGTTTTACTTTTTCCTCTATTTCCTTTAATTCATTCATTAAAGTATCATCAACGTGCAAACGTCCCGCAGTATCTACTAAAATTAAATCATACCCTTTTTCTTTAGCATAATTAACACCATTACAAACAACATCAACTGCGTTATTTTGACCCTCATCATAAACCTCAATATTAAGTTCACGTCCTAATTGTTTTAACTGATCAATTGCAGCTGGTCTATATACATCTGCTGCTATAAATATAGGTTTTTTGGCATTTTTCTTTCTAAGTAAATTACCTAATTTTCCTATAGTTGTAGTTTTACCTGATCCTTGAAGACCAACTAACATTATAATACTAGGATTACTAGATAAATCAATAGATGATTCTTTATTCCCTAGTAATTCTAATAATTCATCTTTTAATATTTTTAAAAACACATCACCAGGTTTTAAAGACTTTTTAACCTCTTCGCCCAAAGCCTTTTCTTTTACTTTATTAGTAAACTCTTTAACAACTTTGTAATTAACATCAGCTTCTAATAAAGCAAGCCTAACTTCCCTTATAACATCACTGATATTATCCTCTGTAATTGTTCCATATCCTTTTAACTTACTAACAGCATTTTCTAATTTTTCCGTTAAACTTTCAAACATATATATCACCTTTTACAATTATACTAAATTAAACATTCAAAGTAAACTAACTATTTTTTTTATAATAACTTCTTACATCACTATATAAATTAGGATTAAACTCTCTATTCTTAATCATTTCAATTTCAAATTTATAAGGTGCCAAACTTCTTACCTTTGTATTATCTTCCAAACTTATATAAGGTGTTTCTAATATTTTAGGAACATCTTCTAATTTTTTATTATATATAATATTAATTAATGAATCAAAACCAATAGTACCAAAACCTATATTTTCATGCCTATCTTTTTTAGAATAAATAATATTTTTAGAATCATTAACATGAACACAACCTATTTTATTAATCCCAATTAACTTATCAAAATCATCTAAAAACGAATCAAAATTACTCATATCATAACCTGCATCATTTAAATGACAAGTATCTAAACATACCATTAATTTATCATTATATTTAACCCCATCAATTATTTTCTTAATATGCTCTAATTTAAAACATATCTCGCTACCCTTACCTGCCATAGTCTCTAAACATATATTTACGTTTGTATTAGCATCTATTACCTCATTTAAAGCATTAATAACATTATTAATACCAGTTACCAAATCAAGTTTAACAAAGCTCCCTGGATGTAAAACAAGCCTTTTAACACCAAGATGTTCTACCCTTTTAATTTCCTCTTTTAAGAAATTGATAGCAAATAAATAATTTTGCTCTTTTTCATTATTAGCAAGGTTAATAATATAAGGAGCATGAACTACTAAATTATTAATATCAATATTATTTTCTTCCATTAACTTAATAGCTTTCTTAGTTAATGAATCATCTATATTACACCTACTAGTATTTTGAGGAGCCCCAGTATAAAACATAAAGCAATTAGATCCATAACTTAAAGCTTCCTTTAAACTACCTAGCAATTGATCATCTTTTTTAAAAGATACATGAGAACCAATTAATAACATATATCTCGCCTCCATTTCCTACTATCTAATTATACAGTAATAAATAAGAAAAAGAAAGTAAAACAACTCTAAAAATAACATTCATTCTTATTTTTTAAGCAACTATCTTAAGGATAAAAAGTGTTTAAAAAATAAAAGAAAGAAGGAAAAAATTATGAAAAAAAATAAAAAAGGTTTTACTTTAATTGAATTACTAGCTGTTATTGTTATACTTGGTATTATTATTACTATCGTTGTAAGTAACGTTGTTAAGTATATTAATAAAGCAAGAAAGGGTTCTTATGTTGATGCATACAAGGTTTTAGTAAAAGATATGCAAACACAATTAATGGCTAATGAGATGGACAATGGAACAGCTAGTTTAGTGACATGTAATGATAATGAGGCAACTAAAAAATGTGTAGTTGAAGATGATTATAAGGGTTCTTATAAAGAAGAAACTTTAAAAATGCAAGTAGAAGAATGGAAAACCGGTGAAAAATTAAATGGGTACACTGTTACTATTAATCCAGGAAGTAATTTTAGTTCTGTAACTAGTATTACATGTCCTGTTGAAGATGCTTGTTCTGGGGCTGAAATTAAAATACACTTAGCATTAGATGGTACTATAACAAGTGGAAGATAATTAAAAAAAATACTATAATGAAATATTGATCTTCATTATAGTATTTTTATTATTCAGCTTCTTTTATTTCAGCGTCGCTATTCATATATAAAGTGATTACACCATTCTTAGTACACTCGGCAGCTTCTTTTGGACAATATTTTTTATTACCATATTTATCTGTTTCAGCCATATCAACATTATTAAAACCACCTATTCCTGTTATAACTATTTTATAGTTTTTACCAGTATTTTGACTTACTGTTATATCCATATTCGCTGTATCATACTGATATTTACTTTTACACTCAGAATTTTTAGTACATGTTGTCATACTACCTATACCACTTATATCAGAAGCCAGTACTTGGGTTTGTGTATTCTTTATAAATACACCAACTGCATCTTTAAAGGCACCTTGTTTTGATTGACTTATATACTTAACAACATTACTTACAACAATGGTAATAATAATACCAAGTATAACAATAACAGCTAGTAATTCAATTAAAGTAAAACCTTTTTTATTTTTTTTCATAATTTTTTCCTTCTTTCTTTTATTTTTTAAACACTTTTTATCCTTAAGATAGTTACTTAAAGATATATGTGTGTTAACCATTTAATTTATTTTGTCTTAATTAAACAAAACTTATACTTCAAATCTCGCCTCCTTTATATTCTGATTTAATAATATCATCAATAAATTTCATTGTCAATTAGTTTGAATTTTTATTATATATTTTACGTAAATTTTACGTTATTTAATAACATTTTTATATATTTTTTCTATACATTTTTTCTTTTGAGATAATCTTGGATGTACATATAAATTTAAAGTGATATTTATGTTAGAATGTCCTAATAGTTCACTTACAGTTTTATAATCTATTCCAAGAGATATACAATTAGTTGCAAACGTATGTCTAAGTGAATGAAACTTAATACGTTTTATACTATTCTTTTTTAAAACTGTATTAAAATAACTTCTATATACTCTAGGTTCCGTATTTTTATTATTTCCAGTTAATATATAATCTTCTTTATTAGTTTTTAATGTTTTAAGTATATCTAATAATTCTTTATTTATTGGAATATCCCTATTAGAGCTGTTAGTTTTAGGAAGAGATACAATAACCTTAGATAAATTTTTATCTATGTCTTTTATATATATTCTTTGTAAAGTTTTATTAACATGTAATATTTTCTTTTTAAAGTCTATATCTTCCCACTTTAATGCACATAATTCTCCAATTCTAATACCTAAAAGTAATGATATTAAAATACCTATACTTTTATTATTAATGTTATTTAATACATATTCCATTAATATATTTTGTTCTCTTTTTGTTAATACATACATATGATTAATATTATTACTTTTAGGATAGTTAAATTTTAAATCAAAATTTTTAATTATATTATTATTAATAGCACACTTTATACTTTCTTTTACTATCATAATTATATCCTTTATTGTTTTAATCGCTAATCCTTTAGTATTATGTAGATATAATATATAATCTTGTATTATTTTATTATTTAATTCACTTATATAATAATTACCAAGTTTAGGTGTTATATAACTAAATACAATATTAGAATAATTTGCATAAGTTGATTCTTTAATAAAACTTTTTTTATTAATTAACCATTCATATAAATAATCTTTATATTTTATTCTTTTAATTATTAACATATAGTATTTGCTCCTTTCTAGGAAGCTATTATATAAAATTTAAGTAACTATCTTAAGGATAAAAAGTGTTTAAAAAATAAAAGAAAGAAGGAAAAAAATATGAAAAAAAATAAAAAAGGTTTTACTTTAATTGAATTACTAGCTGTTATTGTTATACTTGGTATTATTATTACTATTGTTGTAAGTAATGTTGTTAAGTATGTTAAACAAGCTAGGCAGGGTTCTTATAAAGATGCAGTTGGTGTATTTGTTAAAAATGTTCAAAATTCCCTTATGTCAGAAGCAGTTGAAGGAGGCGATGGAACTGTAACAACATGTACTACAGCTACTGCATGCAAAGGAATCTATGATTATGATTCATCAAACATGGATATAATAATTGCTGCTGTTCAAACTGGTAAAAGTAATCATGTAATTACAATAAAAGGTACAAATAGTTTTAAAGATTTAGACATTAGTGGAAAATATTGTCCTAATCATGCGAAATGTGGTAATGGTAGTCCTATAGCTAAAGGCACAGTAATTTTGTATATGAGTCCAGAAGGAGAATTAAAAGATTCTGAATAAGAAACACAAATAAAAATACTATAATGAAATATTGATCTTCATTATAGTATTTTTTTAATTATCTTCCACTTGTTATAGTACCATCTAATGCTAAGTGTATTCTAATTTCAGCTCCAGCACAAGCACTTTTAACACCCGAAGAACTAACAACAGGACATGTAATACTAGTTACAGAACTAAAATTACTTCCCGGATTAATAGTAACAGTGTACCCATTTAATTTTTCACCAGTTTTCCATGCTTCTACTTGCATTTTTAAAGTTTCTTCTTTATAAGAACCCTTATAATCATTTTTATTTACACGTTTTTTAATTTCAGAAACCGTACTATTATCATTACATATCGCTAAACTAGCTGTTCCATTGTCCATCTCATTAGCCATTAATTGTGTTTGCATATCTTTTACTAAAACCTTGTATGCATCAACATAAGAACCCTTTCTTGCTTTATTAATATACTTAACAACGTTACTTACAACGATAGTAATAATAATACCAAGTATAACAATAACAGCTAGTAATTCAATTAAAGTAAAACCTTTTTTATTTTTTTTCATAATTTTTTCCTTCTTTCTTTTATTTTTTAAACACTTTTTATCCTTAAGATAGTTGCTTAAAAAATAGAATTAAGAAAAGAAAGTACAAAAAAACAACATTACTAAAATGCTGTTTATTAATTTATGTTTTTCTAGCTAGTCCATTCTTTATAATTACTATGAGTATTTGAAAATTTTCCAGCACATTTAAATATAAACAATCGTGTTTTTTTAGTTTTATCTTCGTTAAGATAATATAAATATTTATATTCGGAATTAATCAATTTCTCATTATATAAATAAACTTCATCAATGTTATTATATTTCGAGCTTCTTTTATAATAAGCATTTTCATTATCACATGTAATACGTGTATTATCATTATAAACTTTATCATTATCTGCACCTCTAGTCAAACTTATCAAATTCTTATACTTTTGAGCTTTGGCTTGATCAGTAGTAGTTAATATATTTCCATTTTTATCATATATTATTATTTCACTCTCTTGAGTTACCGCATATCCACCAGTACTAGATATTATTTCTGTAATTTTTTCTCCATACTTACTACAAGCTTCACCACTACTACAATTTATAGGATTTTTATTCTTTACATTTAAAACTAGTAAACTTCCTATATTAGTTTCTTTTTCTTCTCCATTTGATGAAATATTTGAGGAGATAGAATTTGTACTACAATATGAATTCTTAGGACAAGTAGATTCTTCCATTGATATACCAGCATAGCTACCTTTTCCTTCCATATTAACTATGTAATTTTCATTTACTTTAGTTACTATAAGATTTACATCATTTGTTGATACATCATATAAACTAGCACATTCTGAATAATCTCTACACTCCACTTCTTCTGTAGTATCTCCTAAATTCTTTAAAGCTATTTTATTTTTTACATCTCTAAGTACTTTAGAATAAGTATCTTTAAATGCACCTTCTCTTGCTTTTCCAATATATTTAACTACATTTGTTACTACAATTGTTATTATAATACCAAGTATTACTATTACTGCTAATAATTCTATCAGTGTAAATCCATTACTTTTTCTCTTCATAAAAACACTCCTTGTATTATAATAATAACATTTAATTATTAATTATTCAATTATTATTATCTTTTAATTTACATTCTTTAATATAGTAACATTTTTTTGTCCATATTTTCTTTGTTTATATATAGTTAAATTATTATATTTAGTATAGTCTATATTTATAGTAGTTTCACATATTATAATTGCATTATCATTTAATAAGCATATATTACTATTTATTATAGTTAATGTTTTATCTATTTCATCAGTATTATATGGTGGATCTAAAAAGATAATATCAAATGATATATTATTATTTATAAAATTATTTAAAGAACTTATAGCACTATCATTTATCATTTTACAATTATCTATTTTAAGGCTATTAATATTATCATTGATAATATTAATAGCTTTTTTATTTATATCTACTAAGTATGCATATTTACAATTATTACTAATAGATTCAATAGCTAAATTACCACTTCCAGAATATAAGTCTAATACTATACTATCCCTTATATAATCTTGTATCATTGCAAATACTGATTCTTTTACTCTATCCATTGTAGGTCTAGTACCATTAATATCAAATCCTTTTAGTACTTTTCCTTTATATTTTCCACTTATTATTTTCATATAGTTCCTCTTTCTTAAAAAAGTGATAACTGACTAGACTCTGGCATATTATCTAAAATACCCATCATACGCATCTTATCAATTAACGTAGCAGATATTTTAGCTCTTACTTGTAAATCTTCTATACTAATAAACTCTCCTTTTTTTCTTTCTTCAACTATTTTAAGAGCTACTGTATCACCTAATCCATCTATTGAAGAAAATGGAGGATATACATTATTATCATCTTTTACTTTCCAAATAGTTGCCTCGCTTTTATATAAATCTATTGGTAAGAAGTTAATTTTTCTTGCACAAGCTTCTAAGCATACTTTAAGACTTTCTAATTGTCCCATCTCTTTATTAGTTGCATCAAAACCTTTATTTTGTATATCTATAATTTTACTTTTAATAGCTTCATAACCTTTTATCATAGCATCTACATCAACATCAGTTGCCTTAGAAGTAAGCCATGAAGCATAAAAGTATACAGGCATATGAACCTTATACCATGCTATTCTAAATGCCGATATAACATATGCAGCAGCATGAGCTTTTGGGAACATGTACTTAATCTTACCACAAGAATCAATAAACCAATCTGGTATATTAGCATCAATCATAGTTTGCTTGTGTTCTTTCCATGTTTCTGGATCTTTAGAAGCTTTTCCTTTACGAACAAACTCCATTATTTTAAATGCTTTAATAGGCTTTACACCATGATACATTAAATATACCATTATATCATCACGACACCCTATAACATCTTTAAATGGTACTATATTATTTTTAATTAACTCTTGAGCATTACCAAGCCAAACATCAGTACCATGAGATAAACCTGATATTTTAATTAATTCGGCAAAGGTTGTAGGTTTTGTTTCATAAACCATTCCAATAGTAAAATTAGTACCAAATTCTGGAATACCTAAAGTACCTGTTTTATTCATTATTTGTTCATTTGTAACACCAAGTGCCTTAGTAGATGTAAAAATACTCATAGTATCTTTATCATCTAATGGTACTTTAGTAATATCAGTATGTGTTAAATCTTGTATCATTCTAAGCTGAGTTGGATCAGAGTGTCCTAATATATCAAGCTTAAGTACGCACTCTTCTATAGAGTGATAATCAAAGTGTGTTGTTCTCCATGCACTTTTAGCATCTTCTGCTGGATATTGGAATGGTGTAAAATCAAATACTTCTTTATAATCTGGAATAACAACAATACCACCAGGATGCTGTCCTGTTGTTCTTTTAACTCCAGTACAACCAAGTGCCAAACGTTCTACTTCAGCTCCCCTTTTATTTATCCCTTTATCTTCTAAATATCCTTTGACAAATCCATAAGCTGTTTTTTCTGCAACAGTACCAATTGTTCCTGCTCTATATACGTTATCAGCTCCAAATAATACTTTGGTATAAGCATGAGCAGAAGCTTGGTTTAAATCACTAAAGTTAAGATCTATATCAGGAACTTTATCAGCATTAAATCCAAGGAATGTTGCAAACGGCATATCTTGTCCATCTTTATATAACTTCTGTCCACAACAAGGACATAATTTATCAGGAAGGTCAAATCCTGTTGAATACTGTTTACCTAAAGGAGTACCATCGTCAAAATCAAATATACTATGCTTGCAATTTAAACATCTATAATGAGCTGGAAGTGGATTAACTTCTGTTATACCCATCATTGTAGCAACAAATGATGAACCTACAGAACCACGAGAACCAACTAAATAGCCATCATCATTAGAGTGTTTAACTAACCTTTGAGCAATTAGATATATAGGATCAAACCCTGCTCCTATAACACCACCTAATTCATTTTTCATCTTTTTTTCTAATAATTCTTCAGTTAATTCTTCCTTACTATCCCAAGTTTTAGTTAAATATTCTTTTAATAAACTTTTAACAGAATCAAAACCATTTACTATTACCTCATGCATCATATCAAATGTTTCATTAGTTAAAGTATCATCATCTATATCAGGCTTTTCTTCTTTTATTTTATAACTACAAGCAGTATATACAATATTACCATATAACTCTATTGCAATTCTCTCTTCTATATTATGTGGAAGAGGTTTTCCATACCAAGAAGCTGCTTTTTCATATACTAAGTCTGTTACAACACGTGGGCAATCTAGGTAAGATAGGCCATCATCACTTTTAATTCTAGGAGAAAAAGGTACACCACCAGTATCTATAATAACTTCTAATTCATCAACTAAATCAAGAAATTTATTAGTATTAGTAACAACTATTTCATTAGCAAGTTCTTTTCCTAAAAAGTCAAAATCACTTAACATTTCATTTGTAGTTCTAAAATGTTGTGATGGAATTTCTTTTATTGCTTCTCTTGCTAAAGGATGTCTTCCACCACCAGGTACTTTTTGATTAACAATAATTTGTCTATATATTTTATCTTCTCTTAAGAAATGATGTACATCACCTGTTGCAACAATTAATTTACCAGCTGCTTTAGTTTCTTCAATTACTTTTCTAATATGATTTTTAAGTTCTTCTTCATCTTTAAAATCACTCATTTGTAATAGATGAGAATAAACTTCTGGAGGTTGTACTTCTACATAATCATAAAAATTAATTATGTTATTTAACTCTTCCCCTTCTTTACTTCTAGCTAACGTAAATACTTCTGATTCATAACAACCACTACCAATTAATAAACCCTCTCTTAACTCTTCTAATTTACTTCTTAATATTCTAGGAGTTTTATATAAGTAAACTGTATTAGCAAGTGATATTATCTTAAATAAGTTTTTAAGACCAGTTTTATTTTTAGCTATTGCATTAAAATGATAAGTTCTACCAAACTTATGAATTTCATCTTTAGGTATTAGTCTTTCTAAATCACTTATTATTTCATAGTTTTGAGAATCTAATTTATCTAGCATTTTAGCAAAAA
Organism: uncultured Bacilli bacterium; assembly: GCA_934148015.1. Taxonomy (GTDB): domain Bacteria; phylum Bacillota_I; class Bacilli_A; order RF39; family UBA660; genus Aphodocola. The sequence goes on along the minus strand of CAKPCU010000004.1, from coordinate 46,808 downwards.
CAAGTGCTGTTCCTTTAGCATCATAATCTGCTCTATGGTGAGCATCTTCTTCCCATGGTACATTGTATCTTTTAACTAATGCAGAAAGTCCATGTCTTGCATAACCTTGATCTAATACTCTTGATAACTCTAATGTATCAACTACCGTATTAGTTAATGTGCCTAAGTTATATTTTTTCATAGCCATTTCTAAAAATGATATATCAAACTTAGCATTATGTGCAACTAAAGTAGCATCTCCTATCCATTCTAAAAACTTTTTAGTTACTACATCTTCTGTATCATGACCTGCTACCATGGCATCAGTAATACAAGTTAAATTGGTAATCTTTTCTGGAATATGTCTTTTAGGATCAATTAACTCATCAAATGAATCTATAATTTCCCCTTTTTTAAGTTTTACAGCACCAATTTCAATCATTTGATCATTAGTTGCAGCATTAAAACCAGTTGTCTCAGTATCAAAAACAACATAAGTTTCTTCAAGTAATTTTTTATTAGTAGGTCTTATAACAATATTTACAGTATCATCAACTAAAGTAAGCTCTGTACCATAAAGTCCTTTAAAATGTTTAGATTTATCTTCTATTTTTTTATTATGAGCTTTGATAATAGAATATGCTATAGGAAATGCTTGACATCCATTATGGTCAGTTATAGCAACACCACGGTATCCCATATCAATTGCACGCGATACAAGTTCACAAGTATGTTTACCAAGATCAAGTTTAGTTACTCCATCCATTTGACTCATCATAGTATGAGCATGAAGTTCTACTCTTTTTATTTCGGCATCATCCACTACTTTTACATCTTTCGATGCTATTTTATTAACATGTCTTATATTTAAAACTAAATCATGAGAATATATATCTTGCTTAACATAACCATTTATTCTAAACCATCCAGACTTCATAGACTTAGATAATTTTTTAAATACATCAGCTTCCTTAGTAAAAAGTTTAGCAAAAATACTATCAGTCTTATCACTAATTTTAAAAGTTAATATCTTAAAATTACTTTTACTAGACTCAAACTCTTCTACTCCAAATACAAAAGCTTCAACAGTTACATTACCATCTTCTGCAATAATATCTTTAATACTAGTAATAGTACTAGCTTTTATTTCATCCCCATAAAGTATATTACTTTCTTCTTTTTTAATAGGTGTAATAGTTTCATTTTTTATTTCATCTTCTAACTCTTTTTTTACCTTTAAAGAATTTTCTTTATTAATAAAAGTCTTAATCTTAATATCATTAAATCCTAATTTTTTATAATAAGAAATAATACTATCTAAATGATTTTCTAATATACTCTTTTCTGCAACATTATCTATTTCAATAACTAAATAATTATCATCATATAAAACTTTCTTTTCTATAAATAACTCTTTCATAGGTTTAGCTAAAGTACTACTATCTATAGCTTCTTTATAAAAATTAACTGAGTCATTATAATTAATATTTTTAATAACAAACTCTATTTTCATAGAATCCATATCAGGAAACCCATTTTTAATATTTTCATTAACAAACAATAGTATATTACTAGGTAATATATTATCTAATTCAACAACAAATGTACCATTACGTCTTGCATTATCTAACCTTAATTTAAGTATTTTTCCGTTATTAAATGCTTCATAATAATTATCAGGCAAATTAATTTTACTAAGTAGTAATTTCAATTTATCATGCACTTTAATCACCCACTTCTTCTAACTACTCTAACAAGTATAAACAATACTAGTTTACAATAAATTATGTTTAACATCAAGTCTAGACATATAAATTTTATTTTATTTCTTCATAACAAAAGGACAGCAAAAGGTTTGCTATCCTAAAAATCAATTATTTATATTTGTAGGCTTCTACTAGTTTAATTGTACATTTTCCACCAAAAGACATATAATTTAGCTCAGATGTTTGTTCTAATTTTATTTTATTAAGTGTTATATATACATTTTTATCTTCTATTTCACGGCTTACATCACTTATAGTTAATCCATCTAATTGAATAATCTTATCTTTATTAAAATGTATGCTTGTAGTACTATCTAACCTAATCATACATTTTTTATCCTCTGCTGAAACTAAATATTTTAATTTGTATAAACCTTCTTTATTAAATTTAATAGATTTCACATTAACTCCATTTATTATGTGCTCTTTATTAAGCTCTTCAGTATTCATATTCTCTAAATTTACTACTATTTCTATCTGATAAATATTTTTAGCTATCACGTTACCTGAGGAATCTACTACATTATATACTCTTGCATATTCTTTTTTTGATTCATCGCTATCTTCTTTAACAATTTCAATGCTTTCTATAATGTTATAATTTTGACCCATTAACTTTTGAACTTCTGTATTTATGTTTGTTTCTTGTTTATCTTTCACATTATTTTTTATTATTTCATTTATTGTATCTTTATTTGTTATACTGTATTTTTCATTACCAACACTATCTTTAATAATATAATTTATTTTTTTGGTGTCTGAGTCAACAGTAACTTCCAAAACATCAGTTTTATCTTTTATACTGTCAAATTTTGACACATCCGTGATATTACCATCTACTAATGCACCTAAATATTCAAGTTGTTCAGTAATTAAAGATTTATTATACTTATAGTATATAACTTCAATTTTTTCATCTTCATCTTTTAATGTAACTTTTTTAAAATCAATATTAGTACTATCTACATCTGTTTTAGTATCAGCACAAAACATACTGTATTTTTCACAAATTTTAGTTTGAACGCTTGCAGTAGATTTAATATTGTCTAAATTATTACCTGATTTAGTAGCCCAGGCATCAAGTACTCTTAAAGCATAATCTTTATTTACAAATTCATCAGTTGCTTTATTTGAATTTTTATACATTCTATGTAAATCAACTATAGTTTGATAAAAATATATCATAGCAACACTAACTATCGCAAAACTAACTATTAATTCTATTAATGTAACACCTTTTTTATTTAATTTCTTCATAATTAGCCTCCAAGATTACATCTTCTATTAGGATTTGGATTATCAATCCTTATTGATGCATAAGTAATTTTACCACCATTTACTAGTTTTCCAATTAATCTATAATCAGTTTGAAAGTTAGATGTCTTCCTCACTCTTTTTAAATATTTGTTAAAGTTATAATCTCCAGATACAGAAGGTGTAACTAAATAACTAGTAAGATAAAATTTACTGTCGAATTTATAGTCGTTTGGTAGTTTCAAATCATCATTCTCAAAATAATATCCAGCACCAGTGCTATCTCCACCTGAAGATGGCAACTCTCCATTATTATAAATTTTAGCTCCTATTTCAGTGCCGGAACAATCACTTTCTGTAGCTTTCTTTATTTTTTCTTCATTAGCTTCATATATAGCCTTAAGTAAATATATATCTTCTGTTCTATCATAACTTTCTATTTGTAATTTATAATTTTTATAAAGATTAGGTACGTTTGCAGATACAAAGACTACTACTGTTGTAACAAGAGCTAATACTACTATTGTTTCTGCTAAGAAAAAACCTTTATTATTCTTTTTCACTAGTTATCACCCTTTCAAATACTTGATATCTTCTAAAATATATTATATAATATTATTATAATAAAATCTAGAGTAAAGATAAGAATAATAATGATTTTATTTTTATAAAAGTATAAAGGAATAATAAGGGGAGGTATTTATGTTAAAACAAATAGATTTTACTAAATTACCAATAACAGATGTAGTTACTGAAATATTATATAGTGCTGCTGAATCTGGTGCTAGTGATATACACTTTGATCCATATGAAGATCATATAAAGGTTAGATTTAGAATAGATGGTATTTTAATAGATTATGCAATTATTCCAGAAAACATAAGAAAAAATCTAGTAGCTAGATTAAAAATAATATCTGGTATGGATATTACAGAGTCTAGACTTCCTCAAGATGGTGCTATTAAAACTACTATTCGTGATATAAATTTAGATATGCGTGTATCTTCTCTTCCTACTAATGAAGGAGAAAAAATAGTTATTCGTATACTTGATTATACAGCTTCACTTAAAGGTCTTGAAAGTTTAGGATTTTCTCCTGATAATTTAAGAAAAATGAAAGATTTAATTAAAGAACCAAATGGAATTATATTAGTAACTGGTGCTACTGGTTCTGGTAAATCTACTACTGTATACTCTCTTTTACAGTTACTTAACACTCCTGAAGTTAATCTAGTTACCGTTGAAGATCCAGTTGAAATGGGTATTGATGGTATTAACCAAATACAAGTTAATAGTGAAATTGGTCTTACGTTTGCTAACGTACTTCGTTCTATTTTAAGACAAGACCCTGATATAATAATGATCGGAGAAATAAGAGATGATGAAACAGCTAAAATAGCAGTTAGAGCATCTATTACTGGTCACTTAGTACTATCTACACTTCATACTAATAATGCATTAAATACAATTGAACGTTTAACTGATATGGAAGTTGAAACTTATCTTTTAGCTAGTTCATTAAATGGTATAGTATCACAAAAATTAGCTAGAAGAATTTGTCCACATTGTATGAAAAAAAGACCTGCTATTGAATATGAAAAAAAGCTAATTAAAGCTAATTTAGGTATAGATATAAATGAACTTGCTTACGCTGAAGGATGTCCTGAATGTGTTGGTGGTTATAAAGGTCGTATCGCTATACATGAGGTATTAGTTATTAATCAAGAAATAAGAGATGCTATAGCAAATGAAGTACCTAAAGAAGAATTAAGAAAACTTGTTTATACAGGTGATACTAAAACTCTTCTTCAAGATGGTTTAGCTAAAGTACTTCAAAATGTTACTACTATAGAAGAAATACTTAGAATTGTAGATTTAGATGATTCTTCAACAAAAATAGTACTAGAAGGAGAAATAAAGGCATCTAATGCAAATAATAATGGAACTACTAATATAGCAGCAAATACTAATACAGTACCTAATATTAATATAGCAACAAATAATAATGCAGCCATAGGAAATACTCCTACTTTAAATAATCAGATTAATAATAATATAAATATGCAACAAACACCTAGTAATATAAGAAATAATTCTGATGCAGAAATGTTAGATATATAAAAAGAAATGCCCTAGTAAAAAATTGGGCATTTTTTATTTTTTAAAAACAGTTACTAGAGTTACAATTTAAAAAGCTCTATTTTAAAAATAGAACTTTATATAAACATAAGTATTTTATCTATATTTAATTCCAAAAGAAGTATTATAACGCTTGCAAGTGATAAGTATGGTCCAAATGGTATTATATTATTATCATTTTTTATTAAGCTTACAATAGATAATGGTAGTGCTATAAATGAAGCTAAAAAAACTGATGCTATAGACATATCAAAACCTAATACTAAACCTATAACAAACAATAATTTAATATCTCCCCCACCTAAACTTTCTTTTTTAAATACTTTATCTCCAAATAATTTAAATAAATATAATAATGTAAATGATGCAATACCATTTAATACTGGATAAATAAGTCCTTCTAATACATTTAGATTTTCTAAACGCATTTTAATAATTAATTCTATTATAATTAGTATTACCCCAGTTATTAAAACCTCATCTGGAATTATAAAGCTTTCTATATCACTAATTGTTATAACTATTAAAACTGATATAAATGTTATTGCTATAAAAAACTTTATATTTAAACCAAATACTATGTATGATAATAAAAACAATATACCTGTTAAAAGTTCAAATATAGGATATTTTATAGATATTTTATCTTTACATTTTTTACATCTACCACCTAAAAATATATAAGACAAAACAGGAACTAATTCATAAAACTTAAGTTCATGATTACATTTTGGACAGTGTGAATTAGGATATATTAAAGACATATTGTTAGGTAGTCTATACCCTACTACATTATAAAAGGAACCAAATACTAGTCCAAATATAAATATTATGGTTCCTATTAAAACTTCTAAAGTCAAATTATAACCTCCTATGATGATACTTGATCATATAATGAGAACATTGGAACTACTATTGCAAGAAGTATACCACCAACTATAACAGCAAGACCAACTATTAATATAGGCTCAATTAAAGTCTTTAAACGGTTAACTAAAGTCCTATGTTGTTCTTGATAATACTGTGATACTTTTTCCATCATTTGTCCTAACCTACCAGTTTTTTCACCAGTTAATATCATTTGGTATGCTATATAAGGAAAAGCCCAGTGATCTTTAAATGATGCTGAAATAGATTCACCCTTAGTTAAATTAACAGAAGTATCATGAATTAGTTTCTTATAAACTTCGTTTGATGTAATTTTAGATAATACATCTATTGAATCTGTTATAAATACATTATGATTTAAAAGGTTAGCAAATGTCTTAGAAAACATTGTAACTTCATTATATATAATTATATTACCTATTACAGGAAGTTTCATTGCAAATATTTGAAGAACTTTTCTAACTGGTTTATAGTATTTATATAAAAGTGTAAATATAAGAAGTACTGAAAATACACCTATAGATATTTGAAGTATATATTTACCTAAAAAGTCACTTAAATTAAGTAAGAATGTAGTAATAGCTGGAATTTCATCAGTTCCCATATCTTTAAATATACCAGCAAAACTAGGAACTATATATATAAGCATAAATACTATAACAGCTATTGCGAATATAACAACTATTGTAGGATACATTAAAGCTGAAATCATTTGCTTTCTAGTAGTTTCAGTTTCAGTATAATAATCTATCATATCATCTAAAGTTTCAGGTAAATTACCAGTCATCTCTGCTGTTTTAATCATGTTAATTAGTAACTTAGGATAAGCATTACCTCTTTTTTCAAGAGCAGAAGATAAATTATCACCCATTGATAAATCATAATAAACAGCTCTCCATACTCTCTTTTCTTTCATGCTTTTAGTTTGATTTTCAATTAACTTAACAGCATCAGCAAGAGCAATACCAGCTTTTAAATAAGCAGATAACTGAGATAAGCAGAATATAAGCTTAGATATTTTAAACTTAAATGACATTATGTTTATATTAGAAGAATTCTTAACGGCATATATTTCATATACTTCATAACCTTCCTGAGTTAAAAAGGAATGTATATCTACTCTAGATAGTGCATCCATAGTACCAGTTACTATCTTACCATCTGGTGTTTTAGCTTTATACTTAAATAGTATTGGTGTTTTTAATCTAGCTAAATTATTTTTATCATCTTTAAATTGTTCTTCTAAAACAGCTTTTTTAGCCTTAAGTTCAAGTTCATTATATTTAGGTGTAGAAGCTTTTAAATACCAAGCTTTTAGTTTATCACTAAATTTACTAGATGAGGCACTTTCTTCCAATTGTTTTTGTCTTTTCTTACTTTTAGCATCTATCTCGGCTATTTTCTTCTTTTTTTCTTCTTCTTTTTTATTTACTTCAAGCTGTTTCTTTTGCATTTCAGCGATAATTTTCTTTTGTTCTTCAAATCTTCTAGCTTCATCTTGTCTAGCTTTTTGAACATATTTATTAAATTCAGCTTGTTTTTTAGCAATATTTTCTCTTCTTTTTTGTTCTTCAAGTGCTCTTTTATCCAAGTTGTTAGTATTTGGAGTATTACTTATATTATTAGATGTATTAACATTATTACTATTTACACTACTGTTCATGTTATTAACATTATTTAAATTACTACCATTATTTGGTATTTGTGCACCGTTCATTTAACTCACATCCTCTTCTATTCTATAATTTATTATATCATAAATATAATAAATTTAAATACTAAAAAATAATTTATGTAAATTTTAAACTTATTTAGGATAAAAACATATATTATACTAGAGGTGATTTATATGTATGGACAAATTCCTTATATGATGACAAATCCTTATCCATACGTTGGTGCATCCAACATGCTTGGTGCTAAAACAGGTATAACTGGATTACTTGGTAAATTAAATTTTTCAAATATATTATCAGGTGCTAGCAAAGCACTTAATGTTGCTAATCAAGCAATACCCCTTTATAGACAAGTAAAACCAGTTATTAATAATATTAAGATGGTAGGAAAAATAGGAAGAGAGTTTACTAAAATGGGAAATAGTAATTCTAATATAAGTAGTAATGATACTAACTTAGCTAATGAAATTTCTATTAATAATGAAATAAGTAATGATATTAGTAACAATATTAATAACAATGTACCTAATCCAACATTCTTTATTTAAAAAAATAGTACGCTATTAATCAAAAGCATACTATTTTTTTATTTCTTTTTTTAATTTTCTTATAAATCTTTTTATTTTTAATTTTTCTAATCTTTTATTCTTTGGTAATCTATTTAATATATTTTCTTGCTTTTCTATTTCTTTATTTATCTTTTTACAAAATAATTCACTTTTATTTTTTAATAAAATAGGTCCATAATATATTTCTTTTTTACTATATTTTTTAAATCCTTTAGTAAATTTAATTATTTCATAAATAATATTATTTTCAAGAACTAGTCTTTCATCATCTATCTTATAACCTAATTTTATAACTTCACTTCTTATCATATCAGGCATAGTATTTGACTGAATAATAATAGTATTAATATTATTAAGTAGCTTTTTATTTTCATTTAAAATATTATTTATTTTAATATTACCAAGACCAGATAATACAACTGTATCTACTTTATCACTATCATTTATGGTATTTAACCCATCACCTAATCTTAAATCTATTTCTTTTACATCATACTTTTTAACATTACTTTTAGCTTGATTTAAAGCTCCAGGTGTTATATCAGAAGCTACCACCTTTTTTACTTTTTTACTTTGTAAAAGATATATATCTAAAAGTGCATGATCACACCCAATATCATTTACAATATTACTATCTGTTATCATATCTGCTATAACAGATAATCTTTTTGATAAATTAATCACTTAAATAATCCTTTAACTTTCTAGATCTAGAAGGATGTCTTAATTTTCTAAGGGCTTTAGCTTCTATTTGTCTAATTCTTTCTCTTGTTACACCAAACATATTACCAACTTCTTCTAGTGTATGACAAGTTCCACCTTTAAGACCAAAACGAAGTTTTAACACTTCTTCTTCCCTTGGAGTAAGGGTACATAATACTTCTTCTATTTCATCTTTTAATACTTCATTTATAGCATATTCTTCAGGACTCATAGAACTTTCATCTTTAAGGAAGTCTCCTAGGTGAGAATCATCTTCTTCACCAATAGGTGTTTCTAGAGAAAGTGGATCTTGAGATATCTTAAATATTTCTCTTACCTTTTCTTCAGTAGTACCCATTTTCTTAGCTATTTCCTCTTCAGTTGGTTCTCTATTTAATTCTAGCGTTAATTGTCTTTGTATTCTCTTTAATTTATTTATAGTTTCAACCATATGAACAGGAACACGAATAGTCTTAGCTTGGTCTGCTATAGCACGAGTTATAGCTTGTCTTATCCACCATGTTGCATAAGTAGAGAACTTATAACCTTTAGATGCATCAAACTTATCTACTGCCTTCATAAGTCCAATATTACCTTCTTGAATTAAATCCAAAAATGATAAATTTCTTCCTACATAACGTTTTGCAATAGATACAACTAATCTTAAGTTAGATTCAGCAAGAAGTCTTTTAGCTTCTTCATCACCTTCTTCTACCCTTTTAGATATTTTAAGTTCTTCATCTTGACTAAGTAAACTTATTTTACCAATTTCTTTTAAATACATCCTAACAGGATCATTTATATTAGCATTCTTAGGTAACTCAACATCCTCTATTACAAGCATATCTCCGTCATCAGCTGCATCATCCTCATCAGAAAAATCCTCTGATATAATTTCAATATTATTCTCATGAAAAGCATTATATAAATCATCTAATGAATCACTATCTAACTCTAGACCTTTTAAGCTTTCAGCTAACTCTTCATAAGTTAAAATACCAGTTTTCTTACCCTTTTCTATTAATTCTTTTTTTCTTTGCTCAAATGTTTTAATTTCTCCCATAATTATACTCCTTCTTTTTTAGTTTTTGCAATTTATCTAGTAATATTATTTTTTTAGCAATATCTCCCTCAGTTTTAATACTTTCTTTAGTTTTAATAATTTCTCTTTTTATTATTCCATCATCTATAGTATTTATATAATCATCTATTACAGAGTTATTTACTAAGGAAGGCATTTCATAAGAATCTATTCTTAATACTTCATTTATTAGCTCGGTATCATCTTCTAAATACAAAGTAAAATCAGTTACATTAATATAATGCTTTTTATCATAAAATTCAAGTATTTTATTAACAATTCTTCCTAAAACTTTATTACTTAAATAAGATATTTTATTAATATATATATCTATTACATTAGTATCTCTTAGCATGTAATAAACTAAGTATTCTTCAGCCTTCTCATATTTATTTTTTCTTAACATTCTAGGCTTATCTATTATCTTTTTTTCTTCTTTTGCATTATTTTTTATTAAAGATCTTATCGTTTCAACATCAACATTAGTTTCTTTAGATACTTTTTTTAACGTTAATTCTAAAACAACTTTATCATCTATTTTTTCTAACTCACTAGCTATACTCGATATATATTTTGATATATCATTATAATCATTAAAATCTATATTTTTTTTATCAGATTCTAATTTAAATGCAAGTGAAGTCATCGGATTATTTAAATGCGTTATAAATGATTCCTTACCCTTTTTAATAATATAATCATCTGGATCTAAATCATCTTCTAATCTAATTATTTTAGGAACTAAGTCTATTTTTTCTAGTTCTTTTAGAGCAGATTTTGTTGCTTTAGCTCCAGCTTTATCTCCATCAAAACATAATATTATGTTTTTAGATAACCTTCTAATTAGTTTAGCATGGTAACTAGTAATAGCAGTTCCCATTGTAGCTACTACGTTTTTAATTCCTATTGTATAAAGTCTTATAACATCCATAAAACCTTCAACAACTATTACATAATCTTTTTCTCTTGCATACGCCAATGCCCTTTTATAATTATATAATAGCTTACCCTTTTTAAATATGACAGACTCTTTAGAATTAACATACTTATTATCAGAAGAACTATCATATATTCTTCCAGAAAATCCAACTATTCTTCCATTATCATCTTCTAGTGGAAACATTATTCTGCCTCTAAATATATCATAAGTAAAATTATCTTTAATGCCACATAATCCAATGTCTACCATCTCTTCTTTTTGATACTTTTTAGACTCTAATAATTTTGAGACTGAGTTATCATTAAGAGATAAACCAATTTTAAATTCTTCTATAATATCATCTGTTATATTTCTATTTTTTAAATAATTAATCGCTTTCTTACCATAAACAGTTTTAATATTATTTTGATAAATTTTATTAACCAAAGAAAACATTTTATAATATTTATCATATGCAGATGATACATTTTCTTTTATATGCGAATTAAAAGATACATCAATATCTATAGATACAAAGGAAGCAACTTTTTTGACAGCACTTGTAAAACTTATATTTTCATAATTTTGAACAAATGTAAATACATTACCAGATGCCCCACAAACGAAACACGTATATATTTGTTTTTCTGGTGATATACTCATACTAGGATTGTGGTCATCATGAAAAGGACATATAGCAAAATAATTTTTTCCTTTTTTTTCTATAGGTAAATACTTTGATATAACATCTACTATATTGACTTTTTTTTGAACATCAGATATCACATCATATGGTATTTTCTCCATAAAAACATCCTCCCAATATAATTATTCGACAAAAATAATTAAAACCCTCGTTTTTTATTAATAAAATTTAAAAAAAGTGGCATAATATCCACTTTTACTTCTATATTTCAATTATATCTTCTATTTTATTTAATGCATCATATAGTGATATTTCTTCAAATGTGTCTTTTTTTCTTTCCTTAATTTCAACCATACCATCACTTATTTTATTACCAATAGTAATTCTAATTGGTATTCCAATTAAATCCATATCATTAAATTTAACACCAACTCTTTCATCTCTATCATCTAAAATAGTAGAAATATTATTTTTTCTAAGTTCCTCATATAAGTAATTTGCAGAATCACTTTGTTTTTCATCATTAGTATTTACAACTATTATAGCTACTTTAAATGGAGCAATTGATATTGGCCAAACAATACCTTTATCATCATGATTTTGTTCAACTACTGCTGCAAGCACCCTATCAAGTCCTATACTATAACTACCCATATGTACATATTTACTTTCATTATCTTTATCTAAATAAGTTAAATTTAATTTTTCTGAGTATTCTGTTCCAAGTTTATAAATATTACCTATTTCTATACCATTTTTAAAGTTAATTTCTCTCCCACACTTAGGACAAACATCATCTTTTGTAATATTTCTAATATCTGCTGATAATACAAAGGTAAAATCACTTAAATTAACATTTATATAATGATAATCAGTTTTATTAGCACCAACTACGAAATTGGTCATATTAGCAACTTCATTATCTATAACAACAGGAATTGAAAGTCCAATTGGTCCAGCAAAACCTATATTAGCATTAGTTAGTTCTTCTACCTTTTCAAATGAAGCTAAAGAAACTTTATTTGCATTAAGTAATTTCTTTAACTTTGCTTCGTTAACTTCATTATCTCCCTTAACTAAGGCAGCATAATAACTATCATCTATCTCGTATATTAAGGTTTTTACTATTTTATCTTTACTTACATTAAGAAAATTAGATACATCATCTATAGTACCGACATTTGGAGTTTTAACAAGTTCCCTTGTTTTTTCTTCTTCTAAAGATTTATTAGTTAGTAATGTACATTTAGCTATGTTAAAGTTAACCTTATAAGAGCAACTATCACATATAACTAGTTTATCTTCCCCTATATCAGTTATAGCTTGAAACTCTTCAGATAAACTTCCACCAGTTAATCCGGTTGCAGATTTAACTATTTCATAATTAATACCTATTCTAGAAAATATTTTTTTATATGCATTATACATTTCATTATAAGAATTATCTAATCCTTTTTCATCCATATCAAAAGAATATGCATCTTTCATTAATATCTCTCTTATTCTAATAAGTCCATATCTTATTTTTTCTTCATCTCTAAATTTATTTTGCACTTGATATATACTAAAAGGTAAATCTTTATAAGATTTTATTTTTAAAGAAGCAGCTTGCATGAATAATCTTTCATGAGTAGGTGCTAGAACATATCTTTTATCATATCTATCATTTAACGTAAATATATCCAAGTGTGATACATTTTCTTTAGATGACATATAAATATCTTCAGGTATCAAAGATGGCATTAAAAGTTCACCACTAGATATATTTTCCATCTCTTCTCTTATTATTTTTTCTATATTTTTAATAACTTTATATCCTAACGGTAAATACATATATACCCCGCTAGATACTTTTTTAATCATTGCCGATCTAACTAATAAGTTACCACTTACAGACTCTTCATCCTTTACTTCTTCTCTTAAAGTATAAAAATAACTATGTTTTAATCTCATTTTTCACCTCAAATTATTTTTACTAATAATTATTTAATATAATATCATTATACTATATTTTAAACAATTAATCATTTATTTTTTCTCTTGCAACAAAATATATATATAGCGTAAATCACATTTTTGCAAGAAATATTCACCATATTATCACATTTTTACAGTATTTTTTTGCCTTTTTATCACATTTTTGTATAATAAAAGCTAGAAATATAGATTCTAGCTATTACTTTTTAGATATTTTTCGTATAAGTCAAACTCACTATTTTTTAAATTAGTTTCATTTAATTCTTCTAATAGTTTCTTTTGATTTCTATCTAATTTAGTTGGAGTTATTACTTTTAATATAACAAACATATCTCCAGCTTGCCTTCCTTTAGGACTCTTAAGCCCTTTTGATTTAATTCTTATTCTATCACCTGTTTGACTACCAGATGGTATGCTTATAACAGTTTTACCATCAAGTGTTGGCACTTCCTTTTTACAACCTAGTGCACCTTCTGTTATAGTAAGAGGTAAAGTTAAATATAAATCATTATCATCTCTTCTAAATAATGGATGTTCTTTTACTTTTATTTCAATATAAACATCTCCATTAGGTCCTCCATTTTCACCAGCTGGACCTTTACCTGTAACACGTAAGTGATCTCCTGTTGCAACTCCTGCTGGAACGTTTACTATTATATTTTTCTTAACTTTTTTCTTACCTGTTCCTTTACATGATGAGCATTTAGTAGTATAAGTTTTACCTGTCCCATTACATGTAGGGCAAGTTCTTTGTGTTATAAATGCACCAAATAAACTTCTTTGTTGTTCTTTAACATATCCTGACCCATTACATGTAGGACAAGTTTTAATACCTGTTCCACCCATTCCATCACATTCATCACAAGTATCCATTATATTTAATTCTATTTTAGTAGATGTACCAAAAGCAGCTTCCATAAAGTCCATTTCAAATATTACGCTAATATCTGGTCCTTTAGATGCTCTATTATTAGTACTTCTACCATTTCCACCAAAGAATGATGAACCAGATGAGAAACCAAAACTACCTCCAAATATATCTTTTAATATATCTGACATGTCAAAATCTTCAAAGTCAAAACCTGATGCACCAAATCCACCATTAGCATCAAATGCAGCATGACCTAATCTATCATATTTACTTCTTTTTTCTTTATCAGATAAAACAGCATAAGCTTCCTGTGCTTCTTTAAACTTTTCTGCTGCATTTTCTTCTTTAGATACATCAGGATGGTATTTTTTAGCTAATTTTCTAAAAGCACTTTTTATTTCAGCTTCACTAGCATCTTTAGACACACCTAAGACTTCATAATAATCTTTCTTATTCATAAATATTTACCTCCTTAACTATTATATATTTCACAAAACTCCTCTAAATATTTTTCAAATGTTTTAGTTGCTGATAAAATAACAGTTTTATCATTCATATCAACACCTGCTAACTTTAACTCATCAATTGGATATTTACTTCCTCCAGATTTTAAAAACTTAAAGTAATTTTCAAGAGCACCTTGTCTATTATTTAATATACCATCTACTATATAACTAGCTGCTGATATACCAGTTGCATATTTATATACATAAAAATTATAATAAAAATGTGGAATTCTTGCCCATTCATATTTAATTAATTCATCACATATTACGTTTTCTCCAAAATACTTTTTAACTAAATCATAATATACATTAGATAAATAATCACTTGTTAATATAACGCCTTCTTCTCTTTTTTCATGTGTTATTTTTTCAAATTCAGCAAACATAGTTTGTCTAAATAATGTTGACTTATATAATTCTAATATATGATTTATAATATTTAGTTTTTCATTTTTATCATTTGAATTATTAAGCATATAATTAGCTAGTAAAAGTTCATTAACTAAAGATGCTACTTCTGCAACAAATATCTTATATGATGAAGTACAATATGGATTGTTTTTGCAAGATAAATATGTATGCATAGAGTGTCCTAACTCATGAGCTATTGTTGATACATCATTTAATGAGCCCTCAAAGTTTAATAATACATAAGGATTTACATCATAACTACCAGATGAATAAGCTCCAGACCTTTTACCTTTACTATGATATACATCTATCCATTTTTCATCAAATGCCTTATTAAGTAATTTAACATAATCATCTCCTAAAATGGATAATGCCTTTATTACAATATCTTTAGCTTCAATAAATGTATATTTACTTTTTTCTTTATCAATTATATCAACATATGTATCATATAAATGTAAATCATCTAGTTTAAGTATTTTCTTTTTTAAATCATAATATTTATATAAACCATCTAAATTATCATTAACAGTTTTAATTAAATTATCATAAACACTAATATCAATATTATCTTCAAATAATGATGCTGCAAGTGAACTATCATAATTCTTTAATCTAGCTGCTACTACATCTATTTCTACTTGTGATTTATAAGTAGATGCTATTGTTCTTTTAAAAGAAGCATATTTATTATATAAAAGATTAAAAGCATCCTTTCTAACTCTTCTATCACGAGACTTTATAAATATAGAATAATTACTTTCATTAAATTTAACTTCTTTTTTATTTTCATCTGTTATATTATCATATTCAAAGTCAGAATCAGTTAAAACTTCGTAAGTCTCCTCTGGAGAACTTAAAATGTTACCAAAACTAGATAGCATTTTTTCTTTATCTTCATCTAGTGTATGCTCTTTAAAACGATATATATCATCTAAACAAAACCTATATTCTTCTAAACCTTTTTCATCATTATAAAATGAATTAAGTTTTTCTTTATCTAATTTTATTATTCCTGGAACTACAAAAGAACTAAGGACTGAATATCTAGAATATAAATCAGATACTTTATTTGTCATAGTCATATACTTTTCATTTAAAGTATCAGCATCATAATTTAAATGTGCATAAGAATACAATTTATCAAGTAATCTAGATGTATCATCATCATATTTTAATAACTTGTATAATTCTTTTCCATTATTTAAATACTTATCTTTATATGAAGATACTTTTTCTATTTTCTCTTTAGCTTTTTTATAGTCTTTTTCAAAGTCTTCTATAGTTTTATATATTAAAGTTAAATCCCATTTATATTTATCATCTATTTCACTTCTAAGTTTTTCTTTATTATCTGGCATAGTTTCTCCTTTATTAAACATAAAGTTCTAGATAAACTAGAACTTTACATATTATTTTCCTTCAAATTCGGCATCTACTACTTCTGCATCATCAGAGTTTTTATTTTTCTTAGATTTTTTATCTTCTTTAGCTGCTTCCTCACTTGCTTTTTTATTAGCTTCTTCATAAACTTTTGCACCTAGTGCCATAGCTTTTTCTGATAGTTTTTCTGTAGCCTTTTTAATAGATTCAGCATCTTCTTTATTTAATTCTTCCCTAAGATCTTTAATTAACTTTTCAGTTTCTTCTTTCTCTTTCTTATCTACCTTTTCGCCTAAGTCTTTAATAGCTTTTTCACTTGCAAAAATCATTTGTTCAGCTTCATTCTTAGCATCTGCTAAAGCTTTTTTCTTTTCATCAGCTTCTTTATTAGCTTCTGCTTCTTTCATCATCTTATCAATTTCTTCATCAGAAAGATTAGTTGATGCAGTAATTGTAATGGCTTGTTCTTTACCAGTTCCTAAATCTTTAGCTTTAACATTTACAATACCATTAGCATCAATATCAAATGTAACTTCAATTTGTGGTACTCCTCTTGGTGCTGGTGGAATGTTAGTTAATTGGAATCTTCCAAGTGTCTTGTTATCACTAGCCATTGGTCTTTCACCTTGAAGTACATGTATATCAACAGCTGGTTGATTATCTGCTGCAGTTGAGAATACTTGTGATTTAGAAGTTGGAATAGTTGTATTTCTTTCAATTAATGTAGTCATAACATTACCCATTGTTTCAATACCAAGTGAAAGTGGTGTAACGTCAAGAAGTACTATATCATTAACATCACCTGTTAAAACTCCACCTTGAATAGCTGCTCCCATTGCAACAACTTCATCTGGGTTAACGCCTTTAGAAGGTTCTTTACCAAGTTCATTTCTAATAACTTCTTGTACTTTAGGAATACGAGTTGATCCACCAACTAATAATACTTTATCAATATCACTAGCTTTTAATTTAGCATCCTTTAAAGCTTTTCTAACAGGCTCTAGAGTAGATTCTGTTAAATCATCTGTTAATTGTTCAAACTTAGATCTTGTAAGTGTAATTTCAAAGTTAATAACACCATCTGGTCCTTGTGCTAAAAATGGAAGTGAAATTTGTGTACTACTCATACCAGATAAATCTTTCTTAGCCTTTTCTGCTGCATCTTGTAATCTTTGCATAGCCATAGAATCATCAGTTAAATCAGCATTATATTCATCTTTAATTTCACTAACTAGAAAATCAACTATTCTTTGGTCATAGTCATCTCCACCTAAATGGTTATTACCAGATGTAGACTTAACTTCAAATACACCATCACCTAATTCTAGAATAGATACATCAAATGTACCACCACCTAAGTCATAAACAAGTACAGTTTGTGTCTTTTCTTGTTTATCAAGACCGTATGCTAATGCTGCAGCTGTTGGTTCATTAATAATTCTTTCTACTTCAAGACCTGCAATCTTACCAGCATTTTTAGTAGCTTGTCTTTGTGCATCGTTAAAGTATGCTGGAACTGTAATAACAGCTTTAGTTACGTTTTCTCCTAAATAGTTTTCAGCAGTTTTCTTTAAGTTACCTAAAATCATTGCTGATACTTCTTCTGGAGTATATTCCTTTCCATTAGCTTTAACTTTCTTATTAGTACCCATTAATCTCTTAATAGATCTTATAGTATCAGGATTAACTACCATTTGTCTTTTAGCAGCTCCACCTACTATAATATCTCCATTTTTAAATGATACTACTGAAGGAGTAGTTCTCTCTCCTTCTGGATTAGCTATTACTTTAGCTTCTCCACCTTCAAATACGGCAACACATGAATTTGTTGTACCTAAATCAATACCTATTGTTTTACTCATAATTTATCTCTCCTTTTCTTATTTATTTACCTTAACCATCGCTGGTCTAATTACTTTATCTTTAAGAATATATCCTTTTTGATATACCTCTAAAACAATATCTTTATCTTTATCTTTAACTTCTTCAGTCATAACAGCTTGATGATAAGTTGCATCAAACACTTTACCAAGTGCATCTATTTCTTTAACGCCATATTTTTCAATAGCTTTAGTAAGAGATGCATAAATCATTTTCATACCACTTAAGAACTGTGATACTTCATCTTCTAGATTATCATCATCCATCTTAATGGCTCTTTCGAAATTATCTAAAACTGGAAGTATTTCAAGTATTAAATCTTCATTTGCATACTTAAGTTTTTTTTCAGTCTCTTCATCTTTTCTTTTACGATAATTAATAAGTTCAGCTTGATATCTTAATGCTTTTTCTTCAGCTTCACTTACTCTTTTGTTCATAGCTTCTATTTCTTCATTAGTAAGTTCTACTTTATCTTTAGCAATTTCTTTTTCTTCTGACTTATTTTTCTTTATCTTACTATTTTTATCTTTTGTTTCCTTCATTTTTCGTTCCTTTCTATATTATGCTTTAGAAAATCTAGTAATGATACTACTTTTTCATAATCCATTCTCTTAGGTCCTACAATAGCAATAGTGCCTTCACTTCCACCAGTATTAAACTTAGTCTTAATAACAGATACATCATCATCAAACTTACTCTCATGACCAATATAAACACTAATATTATTATCCTCAGCCTTTATATTTTTAATCATATTATCATCATCAAACTTATTTAATACTTCCTTTATTTTACTAACACTATCAAATTCCCTATAATCTAAAAGCTTTGTTCTACCCTTCATTTGCATATTGCTTTTAAGAGCAAACTCACTAAATGCATTATAAAAAGCTTGATATAATATTTCATGATGTTTAACATAACTACCAATTTTAGGTTTAATTTCAAACTCTAATTTTTGATTAACCTCATCAAGCGGCGTACCAACTAAAAGTTTGTTAATTAATTCAGTAGTTTTCTTAATTTCATCTGGAAGAACATTAGGTCCTATATTAAGTTCTTTATGCTCAATATGTCCCTTATCAGTTACTACTATTGCAATTACATTAGTATCATTTAATGGAACTACTTCAACTTGCTTTAATTTATTTTCAGAACTACTAGTTCCTAAAACAACAGATGTACAATTAGTAATTTCTGATATTATCTCTAAACTTTTAGAAATAGCATCAGTTAACACTAATGATTTATTATCAAAGATAGTTTGAAGTTTTAATACATCCTCACCAGTCATTTTCTTAGGTTCCATTAAATTATCAACATAATATCTGTACCCTAATTCACTTGGAACTCTTCCAGAAGATGTATGTGTTTTTTCTAGAAATCCATAATCTTCTAATTGTGCCATTTCATTTCTAATAGTTGCAGAAGAACAATTAAGACTATCACAAAGCCCTTTAGACCCAACTGGATTAGCACTCTTAATGTACTCTTCAATTATTAATTTAAGAAGTGTATTTTGTCTATCAGTTAACACACATTCACCTTCTTTCTTATTAGTACACTACTATTATAGTATTCAATTTTAGCAATGTCAATACATGAGTGCTAAAAAATAATTAAAATTTATTAAAAAGAAAAAATGTAGAAATTATTCTACATTAGGAATTGAATTACTTTATCTACACCTATTATATATATAACTAAAGCTACAATATCAAGAAAAAGTAAGAAAGATAATATAATTATTATAGGAGCTTTACTTTTAGTTTTAACAGGTTCTGTTGGAACATTATCAATATTTAAATCAAGTTTTAAAGCTTCATTAGCATCATTATTATCAGTTTTAACATCTTCCATAATAAGTGTATCATCATCCACTTTAGAATTTTTATCATCTGCTGGCATACTATCTTCACTTGTTAAATCAACGCTAGGCTTTATATCACTTATTTCACTAACATCATTCATTTCATCTAATACTTCATCTTTATTTTCCATGATAAGTCCTCCTACTATACTATTAGTATACATTACTTTAAAACTTTATTCAAGAACTTTTAATATAATTTCATTAGATACAAATAAATATTTTTTAGGAATATATATATTTTCTTTAGACTCTTTTAAATATCCATCTTTAATTAGTTCATTTAAATTATATAAATCATTTATCTTTTTACCATACTTATTTAAAAAATTCTTTTTATTTATTCCAGTAGTTTTTCTAAGATTAAGCATAACTTCATCGTTAATTAACATATTTTTATCTAATTTTTCAGTATATGTTTTTGTTATTCCATCTATATATTTAAATATACTTTTAGTATTATCATATCTAATATTATTAATAAAACCAGATGCACCAGATCCAAAACCATAATAATTATTGTTATTCCAATAAGTTAAATTATGTTTAGACTCAAATCCTTTAAGAGCAAAATTACTTATTTCATACTGAGTAAACCCATTTTTTTCTAACGTATTTCTTATTAAATCATACATAGCACTTTGCATCTGGCTATCCACTTCTTTTATATTTTTTATCTTAAGCATAGTATTATCTTCTATAATAAGTGCATATATACTAACATGTTTAATATCTAAATTACTAATAATATTTAAATCAGAAACTATATCTTCCATTGTTTGACCATATAGAGCATACATTAAATCTATATTTATATTATCGAAGTATTTCTTACATAAATTAATACTTTTTATCATTTCTTCTTTATCTATTTTTCTACCTAGTATATCTTCAAATTTTTTATTAAAACTTTCTATTCCAATACTTATTCTATTTACTTTATTTTCTTTTAATATTTTAAGTAATTCCTCTGTTATATCATCATAGTTACACTCAAAAGTAAACTCGTATCTATCACTTAAATTTATCTTATTAGTAATAGAAAATAAGCAATTTAAATTATCATAACTAAGACAGCTAGGAGTTCCACCACCTATATATACTGTCTTTATTTTTTCATTTTTATAATTATTTAAAAACTCATTTTTTAATGCAATTAAATATTTACTTACAATATCTTCTTTATAATAATTTTTGCAAAAGTCACAATATGAACATATTTTTTTACAAAAAGGTATATGAAAATAAATACTTTCTATCATAATATAAACCTGCCTTTTAATATTATTATTTTATAAATAATTATTCATCAACTTTTAAAATTGATAAAAATGCTTCTTGAGGTATCTCAACGTTACCTACTCTTTTCATTCTTTTTTTACCTTCTTTTTGTTTATCTAAAAGCTTTCTTTTACGAGTAATATCACCACCATAACATTTTGCTAGTACATTCTTTTTTAATGCACTAATATCACTTCTTGCTATAGCTTTAGTACCTATTACAGCTTGTATTGGTACTTCAAATAACTGTCTTGGTATTAATTTCTTTAAATTATCTACTATTAATTTACCTCTTTGATAAGCAAAATCTTTATGTACTATAACAGATAAAGCATCAACTACTTCCTTATTAATTAATATATCCATCTTAACTAAGTTACTTTCTTTATATCCAATTACTTCATAATCAAAAGAAGCATACCCTTTAGTATAAGATTTTAATTTATCAAAAAAGTCATATACTACCTCAGATAATGGCATTTCATAGTGAATATTTACCCTAGTTTTATTAATATAATCCATATTAATATAGTTACCTCTTTTATTCTGACATAGTTCCATAACACTACCTATATATTCAGTTGGAACAAATATATTAGTCTTAATATAAGGTTCACTAATAGAAGATATTTTAGTTCTATCTGGCATTTCGTTTGGATTATCAATCATAACTGTATCACCAGAAGTTAGTTTAGCTTCATATACAACTGATGGACTAGTAGCTATTATAGGAATATTAAATTCACGCTCTATTCGTTCTTCTGTAACATCCATATGAAGCATTCCTAAAAAACCACATCTAAAACCAAATCCTAGTGCAACTGATACCTCTGGTTCAAACGTAAGTGATGCATCATTTAATTTTAATTTTTCAAGTGCATCCTTAAGTTCATCATATTTATTAGTTTCAGTAGGATATAACCCACAAAAAACCATAGGCTTCATTGGTTTATATCCCATAAGAAGAGGTGCTTCGTCATTTTTTAGAGTAATAGTATCTCCAACACGCACATCACTAACACTTTTAATAGATGCACATAAATATCCCACCTCTCCTTCTTTTAATATATCCTTTTTAACCTCATATGGATTATGAACACCAAGCTCTACTACTTCATAACAAGTACCTGTTGTAATCATCTTAATAGTATCTCCAACACGTACACTACCACTAACTACTCTTATAAATATAATTGCGCCCCTATAAGATTCATATAAACTATCAAATATTAAAGCTTGTAATTTATTTGTATCACTTTTTTTAGGACAAGGAATTTTTTCTACTATTGCCTTTAATAATTCATCTATACCAACACCAGTTTTAGCAGATGTAAGAATTATATCATCTTCATTAAATCCAAATGTTTCTATTATTTCATTTTTTACCTTTTCTATATCTGCATTAGGTAAATCAATCTTATTAATAACTGGTATTATAGTTAAATTATTCTCCATTGCTAAATATAAATTTGCTAATGTCTGAGCTTCTATTCCTTGAGCAGCATCAACTACTAATATAGCTCCTTCACATGCTGCAAGCGATCTAGATACTTCATATGAAAAGTCTACATGACCTGGAGTATCTATTAAATTAAGCATATAATCTTCATTATTATAATGATAAGTTAAAGATGCTTCATTAAGTTTAATTGTTATTCCTCTTTCTCTTTCTAAATCCATAGAATCAAGAAGTTGATCTTTTAACTCTCTTTTAGTAACAGCATTAGTTCTTTCTAAAATTCTATCAGCTAAAGTACTCTTACCATGATCTATATGTGCAATAATACTAAAATTTCTTATGTTTTCTCTTTTCATATTAACCACCAATAATAAGTATATCATATAAGTAGCAATTTTTCTTAATACTTTTTTAACTTGATTGTAATAATTTTATATTTTATAATGTATGTAAGGTGATGAAATTTGTATAAAATAATTAACAATGTAAAAGATGAATTAATAATTAATAAATCAAAGTTCATATCTTTTGCAATCTATATAAGTAATGTTCAAATGGCTAATGAAGTATTAGATAAATTAAAAAAAGAATACAAAGATGCAACGCACATATGTTATGCATATAAAATAGGAAATATTAAAAGATTTAATGATGATAATGAACCTAAAGGTACTGCTGGTATGCCAATTTTAAACATAATAGAAAATAAGAAATTAGATAATATATTAATAGTTGTTGTAAGATATTTTGGTGGTATAAAACTTGGTGCTGGGGGACTTTTAAGAGCATACTCAAACAGTGCTAGTTTAGTAATTAGTGATGATAACTTAACTATTATTAAAAAGGAATACAAAGTTAAAATAGAGTTTATTTATAATAATCTAAATAAAATTAATTATATTTTAAAAGACTATAATATAACGTATAAAGAATTTGATAATAATGTAATTTATGAATTCATTATAAATGATGATAACTACCCAGAAGAAATAGATGGTTTAATACTTAAAAAAGAAATAAAACAATTATTATAAAAATACTAGAAATTACTAAAATTTCTAGTATTATTTAATTAGTTCAAATTTTTTAATTTCACAATTATTTAAACTATAACATTCCAAATTACCATCAGATGGTATACCATAAAAATAACAACTAATTACCTTACTAATTCCCCCATGAGTTACTAAAATTATGCTTTTATCACTATATTTTTCTTTTATTTCATCTAAAAATAAATATACTCTTTTTATCACATTTTTAACCGGTTCTGCATTTTTATAATTGTTTAAAGGATATACATTCCACCAGTCATTTTTATCTAATAATTTAATTTCTTTTTTAGTAAAAATTCCAGCATCTCTTTCTAATAATCTTTTATCATATATAATATTTCTATTTTTTATATTCAGTAATTTTGAAGTATGAGAAGTTCTTGTAAGTGGTGAAGAAATGATTAAATCATAATCTATTTTTGCAAAATAATTTCTAAGTTCTATAGCTTGTTTTACTCCAGTTTGATTTAAATCATCATCATTTAAGGAATTAATTTTATCTTCTAAATTAATATTTGTTTGACCATGTCTTACCACATACAAAATCATTTTTCCACCTTCTTTTTATTCATTATATCCACTTAAATAGCAATATAATGCTCCAAATATATTTTATCAATACTAACATAACAAGAGTTTAGTAAGCAACATATATTATTTAAAAAATCATGATTGCTAATCTATAAATTATGTTTTTCAAAACTTATCACTTTCTAAATTTATTAAGTTTTTTATAATTTTCTTAGAACATAGATGATGAATAATTGATTACTCATTAGTTTCTTCCTCAATCCAATTTAAATACTCCTTATTACAACTAGTTAAATCAAATACAGCAAATTCAAAACAATCATAGCTATGAATTTCTCTTATTACATTATAAATTTTTTCTTGCAAAGATTTCTTTGTTTTCATAAGAACTAAGAACTCTTTACTTTCTTCTAGCTTAAACTTCCAATTCCATTTACTATTACTTTCAATTACTTGACAACTAGCAACTAATTTTTTATCTAATAACTTAGATACCACCTGTTTAGCTTCATCAATATTATCAAAAGCAGTTTCTATCATGCAATACATACAATCACTTACCTTTTTTATTACTCTTTAAATTCAAATATTAAGTCCATTATCTGAACCTTATCACCATACTTAGCTCCCATTTCTAAAAGCTTATCATCAATTCCCATGGCACGAAGTTTTCTTGCAAAACGAAGAGCTCCTTCATCAGTAAACTTAGTCATACGGAATAACTTTTCTATTTCTTTTCCTTTTATTACATAGATATCATTATCTCTTGTAATTGTAAATGGTTGCTCTTTTTTAAATTTGTATAATACATGTGATTCAAATGAATCTTCATCAAATAATGGTTCTTCTTTTATTTTATCTAATTCATCAGCTATCTTAACTAATACTTTATCAATACCTTCACCCGTTAGAGCACTAATCTCATAAACTGGTAATTTATATTTAGCTTTAAATCTTTCTAAATTTTCTAAAGCACCATCTAAATCCATCTTATTTGCTATTATAATCTGTGGCTTTAAAATAATTTTTTCATTAAAATCTTTAAGTTCTTTATTAATTACCTCATAATCATCTAATGGATCTCTTCCTTCACATCCTGACATATCTATGATATGTGCTATAACGCGAGTTCTTTCTATATGTTTTAAAAACCTATCTCCAAGTCCTTCACCAAGTGATGCACCCTTTATTAAACCAGGCAAATCTGCTGCAACAAAACTTCTTCCATCAATTGTTTTTACAACTCCTAAATTAGGCACAAGCGTAGTAAAATGATACTCTGCTATTTTAGGCTTAGAAGCTGATATTTTTGAAATAAGCGTTGATTTACCAACAGATGGCATTCCAACAAAACCTACGTCTGCAAGTAATCTAAGTTCAACTTTTAGTGTTTTTTCTTCTCCTGGTTCACCATGTTCTGAAAAGTTTGGAGCTGGATTAGTTGCTGTTGCAAAAGCAGTGTTACCACGACCACCTCTACCACCACTAGCCACTATGCAGCTATCACCTTCTCGTGTTAAATCAGCAATTATTAGTCCAGTATCTAAATCCTTAACAGTAGTTCCAATAGGTACTTTAATAACAACATCTTCTGCACCACGCCCATTTTTATTTTTACCAGACCCATTAGCACCCTTAGGTGCTTTAATTAACTTTTGATATCTTAAATCAAGAAGTGTTCTAAGTCCTAAATCTGTCTTAAATATAATGTTAGCACCCCTGCCACCATTACCACCAAACGGTCCTCCATCTGGAATGTATTTTTCTCTTCTAAAAGCAGTACAACCATCACCACCGTTTCCAGCTTTAACCTTTATTATAACCTCATCTACAAACATATAAATCACCCCTAAACAAAAATAATTAACTCTTAAAAGAAGCTTCTAGATAATATATAGGTCTTCTTTCTTTAAAATATTGCTTTTCAAAATCAGTCATAACATTATCTATTTTTCTTTCATCATTATGTAAATCTAAACTCACCTTATCAAATATGTACCAGTAATCACTTAAACTTTCTAGAGCTGAAGCAAATAATATTTTATTATCAGTTTTTAATATTATGTGTTTATTTTTCTTAAAAATTCTATCATATAATTTTAAATAATTAACATGAGTAAATCTTTTATTTGCATCATGTCTTTTTGGCCATGGTTCTGAAAATGTTAAATAAATAGTATTTATTTCCTTTCCAAAAAAGTTTACTATATCATCTGCACTTGCACAAATTATTTTTAAATTATTAATCTTTTGACTGCCTATCGTTTTAATAGCATAAGCTGTTTGATTTTTATCTAGTTCTAATCCTATATAATTAATTTTAGGATTTTTCTTAGCCATTTCTATAATAAAACTACCACGTCCCATACCAAGTTCCAAATTAATAGGATTATTGTTAGCAAATAAAGTATTCCATTTATTTTTATATTCACTAGGATTTTTTACTAAATATGTACTATTTTTTAAAATCTCATCTGCATCTTTTACAATATTATAACGCATAATAAATCACCTCTAACTAATTTTACCATATAAAATAAAATAATAAAATATATTAATTTAAAAAAAATACCATCATAAGATGATATTATTTAGCTTCATATACACTAACTTGCTTTTTATCTCTTCCTAGGCGTTCAAATTTAACATACCCAGTAATTTTAGCGAATAATGTGTGATCCTTACCCATACCAACGTTTGTTCCAGGATAAATCTTAGTTCCTCTTTGACGATAGATAATAGATCCAGCACTTATTAATTCTCCATCAGCAGCTTTAGCACCTAATCTTCTACCTTCACTATCACGTCCGTTATGAGTTGAACCTTGCGCCTTAACGTGTGCAAATAATTGGATGTTTAACTTTAACATTAAAAGCACCTCCTCTATATAATTTTAACGTATTTTGTATAATCCAGAGATAATTCCTTAAACATATCTTCCATGTTTAGAAATATTTCATTGATAATCTTATCTTTTTTTAAAACTTCTACATCAAGTAATCCTTCTTTTTCTACTACTTTAAGTGAATCTTTATCAAACCTTAAAGCTAAATTAATACTAGAAATAGCAATAGAACTTACTGAAGCACATACTATATCTTTTCCTATAGTATCATAATTAGCATGTCCTTTAATAGAAAAGCTTTTAATAAAATTATCATCATAATTTATTTTTATTTTTATCATACATCACCAATTAAGCATTAATTTTAGTAATTTCAAGCTTAGTATATGGTTGACGATGTCCTTGTTTCTTATGAGAACTTTTCTTAGGTAAATATTTAAAGATTATTATCTTCTTATTTTTACCTTGTTTTAAAACTTTAGCTTCAACAGTTGCACCATTTATATATGGAGTTCCAACTTTATTATCAGCCATTACAACTTTATCAAAAGTATAAGTTTTTCCAGCTTCGCAATCTAATTTTTCAACATAAATTACAGAACCTTCACTAACACGGTATTGTTTACCACCAGTTTCTATAACTGCTTTCATCTTTTATTCCTCCTTTTTTAAAATCTTAGACTCACCATTAAGGTACATATAAATGTTTTAAACCTTTTCTGTGTGGTTGAAGAACAAGAAGTTCATTCAAACGTTAATAGTTTATCATATAATCATATTTTAGTCAAATAGTTTCTTTAAAATATTTTCTTCTTTGAAGTATCTTCCATTAATTAAAAAATAAGTATTTTTTTGTCTTTTAATTTTTCCTAAATCATAATTATTAATATAATTTTTTTCTGAATAATTTGATGGTAATGAATATCTTTGAAACAAAAACTTTGCAAAAAGATATTTTTCTTCATAAAAACCTTCTACTATATTTTTCACTAAAAATGAAAATATTATTATATAACTAATTTCTATTGTAAAATGATAATATATAATCAAAATAGATATTATAATTAATGATACTAAAGAAATATAATTTAATATTTTAAGAGACTTTTTATATGAAAAAAATATGTTCAATAAAACACTTAAAATCTTAGAACCATCTAAAGGAATAATTGGTATTAAGTTAAATAAAAAAAGTGATAAAAAATATTTTTTAACTAAAAACAATATATTATCATCTATAATATTAAATTTGTATAAAAAAGCAGATGAAATTAAAAATATTGTTTGAAATAGAAAACCTGCCAATGCTATTAATAACTCTTCTATAAATGGTTTATCAATAACCTCATCATATGAAATAAAGCCTCCATAAACATTAAAAGAAATTTTCTTAATATTCCACCCAAACAAATACGATACAAAAACATGACCTAATTCATGAATAACTATCGTCAATATAAATACAATTATCTCTCTAAATAATCCACATATTAAAGAAAAAAATACCACTATATAAAGTATAGGTGATATATTTATTTTACTTAAGCACTTTTTCATAAGATAAATACTTATTATCCTTTTTAAAACTTAAATATAATTCTTCACTTGCTTGTCCTATAATTTCCCCTTTTTCTATATAATCATATAATTTAACATTTGTATTTTTTATTAATCCATAAGTAATGTTTAGCCCATTTTTATCTTGCACAGTAATTACATTTTCATATTTTGAACTTACTTTTTTTTCTACTATAATACCACTAGTAATAGAAGGTGTTATATAATCTTTAGATACACTAAGTATATAACCATTATCTTCTTTTTTTATTTGTTCATATGATAGTTTTTCACTAGATACTAATTTGGTATTGTCTTTAAATATATTTTTAAATGGAATTACATCACCTAAATATTTTTTATAAACATCATATATTTTTGCAAAAGATAAAGAATTGTTATATACAACATTTTTAAATTTATTTTTATTATCATTACTTTGTTTTATATATATTAGTGATCCAAGAAAAAGTACCACAACAATTAAACTTTTAATTATCATGCTAAAAACTAAATTTTTTATTAATGATTTCTTCTCTTTTTTTTTATCCAAATTAAATGAATTTTGATCAATCATTTCTTATCACCTATTTTATTTTTATGAATATTTATTTAATCTATTCCTATTATTACATAAAGTATTAATAAACAGATACATAATAGTAAAATATATATAATTTAATGGTAAGTTTTTAAAATATAAATAAATAATATTCATTAAATTATAATTAGTATAAAATGAAAAAATAAACATTAATACTATATACATTAAAATGGATAAATTATAAGTAAAAAATAATTTTATATAATTATTTTTATTACTTATAAAGCTTAGTATGTATGCTATAAATACATATATAAATGCATATAGAAAAAATAAAGACGTATATGATAGGCCATATATTAATCCAAATAAAAATATAATAACATAATAAAATAATTTATTATTATTTTTTATAGAAAAAACTACTATAGTAGCCAAAAAAAATAAAGGCAATACATCTTTAAATATAACTTGTAATATGCCATCTAAAAATGATGAAAGTATAAGTAAAATTATCATTAAAATCATTTTTCACCAACCATAAAAACATACATTATATCATCAAAATTAACATTTGATTTAACCAAAACTGTTTTAGTAAGTCCATAGTCATTAATTTCTTGACTAGCAACATTTCCAACGAAAATTCCTTTATAATTACTTTGATATCCACTTAAAACAACCCTATCTCCATCTTTTATTTCATTTTTATCTATTATATCAGACACTATAAATAGTCCTTTCTTACTATCATAATATTTTAAAACACCAGATATTTCTTTATTATCAGTTTCTATTAAAACAGAAATTAAATTATTTTTCATATTTGTTAAAAGTTCAACTTCATTAACACTTTTAGAAGTCTTACTAACAAAACCTACTAATCCATATTGGTTTATAACGGGCACCTTTTCTTTATCATTGTGATTATTATTAGTAATTTCTATTTTTTTATACCAATTATAGCTAGCTCTACTTATTACAACTTCTGGCATATAATTCGTATTTTTTCCTTTTAAATCAATTATATCTTTAAGTTCATTATTTTCCTTTTCTAATGTCTTAATTTTACTAATATATCCGTCGTTACCAATACTATTTTCTTTATTATATAATTTTCTAACTAAAGAATAATTTATTTTTTTTGTGATGCATTTAAAAGTTTTTTCTATATAAAAGTATTTTCTATCAGATAAAACAATTACGCTTACAAAGAAAAAGATAAATACAAAAATTACTATTATTTTTATTAATATATTCTTTTTCTTACCACTACTATTATTTAATGGCTTTTTCATCCTTTTTTTCCTCCTATCATGTTATTTTCATAAAAACTATAATAATTATTCTCTCCTATTATTATATGGTCTAATATGGGAATTCCTTGAAGAATACCTATTTTAACTAAATTTTCAGTAACTATAATATCATCCCTGGATGGAATAACATTTCCAGACGGGTGATTATGAACACATATAATTGAAGCTGCTGACGCAAGATATGCTTCTTTAAATATTTCTCTTGGATGAATATAGCTTTTATTTAATGTACCTTTGAATAATAATTTTTTATCTATCAATCTTTTATGTTGATCTAAGTATAAACAGTAAAAATATTCTTGCTGCACATCAGATAATTCAGACCTAAAATAATTAAATATTTTATTTGCACTGTTACATTTAAGATCATTATCAAGCATTTTAGCTTCGTAAACCCTCCTTCCAAGTTCTAATGCTGCCAAAAATTCAATTGCTTTAACAGCCCCAATACCATTTATACCAATTAAATTTGATAAAGAAAGTTTTTTAAGTTCAGAAACATTCTTTACCTTTTTTAGTATTTGACTTGCTAAGAATCTTGAAGAATAATCCTTAGTACCAGTCTTAAGTATTATTGCTATTAAATCCTCCGTAGATAAGTTTTTAGCTCCATATTTAACTAATCTTTCTCTTGGTCTTTCATCTCTTGGAATTTGCTTTATTAAAGTATTACTCATTATTAACCACCATCTTTTCATAACAAGATAATATTTGATTTTCAATTACCATAATAGTTTCCTTATCATTAGCAAGAGTAAGAAGTTTCTCATACTCATCCAAATTTTGTATAAATTCATCATTTGATACGTTTACTTTTTGAACAATATATTTATTGTCATATAGTTTGTTAATTTTATCTATATTTTCTCTTGTTTTTGATATAGCAGTGTATACCGTATATCCATTATTTTTTTTAATATAAACATATCTATCAAATTCATAAGTACCTTTTACCATGTCATCGTATGATTTATAGCTACTATATTTTAGCATGTATAAATTGCCGTCTAGTTTTATAACTTTTCTTATATTATTTTGATCATATTTATCAAATGTTATTTTTCCTAAAATAGCACCTAGTAAAATAGCTAGAAATATACTAAGAATAATTTTCTTCATAAAATCACCTAAATACATAATAAAACAAAAAAAATAAGATATATGTCGAAAAAAAGAACTAGTCACATAATAATGACTAATTCTTATTTTACTTTTTTATTGTTATTTAAACTGTCAGTATATTCATAGTATTGCTCTTTAATTAAATTACTAACTTCATCATTTGAAAGTAATATATCTTCTTTATGTACTTCAAAGAAAAAATACATCAAAGCACCACTTTTAAATCTTTCATTACCATATGAATTAAACTTCTCATTTGATCTGCATTTCATAAATTCTTTTTTTAACCATTCATACTCATAATATAAATTTTTTTGTTCCTCTATAAGTTCATCAACTGGGTTATTAGAGATAGATATATTTTCTCTATTTTCTTTATACCAAAGACCCATTCTGTATCCATCTTTAAAAACTATAGAACTTTTAGGATTGAACTTTTCTAAACTGTTTTCTTTATAAAAATATAATCTTCTTTTATTATATTCTAAAATTTTTCTTTTTTTATTTAATTCATTTCTTTTTTCAAGTTGTTTTCTTATCTTTTGAAATACTTCTTTTTGAGATGTATTTATTGTAATTATATTATCCAAATACCATAAATACATTTTATCACCATTTTTAAACGTTACAGAAGAGTTATAATTAAATTTGTCTAAGTTATCGCAATTTAAAAATTCCTCTGCCTTTTTTATCATAGCAAGCATAGCTTTATAACTAAGATCAGATTCTTTTTTTATTACACTCAAAGAATTTTTTTTGTACTCATAAAATTGTTTTTTTATTAAATTACAAGTTCCTTCATCTGAATTCAATATTACATCTTTGTTATTTATAAACCAATTATCAGTATAACTTCCATCTTTAAATTGAATTTTTGCGTCCTTTTTAAACTTATTATACGTTCCTATATTCAAAAATTCTTCTAATTTTTCTTCATGAAACATAGTTTAAACACCACCTAATTATATCAAATTATTTCTACTAAAAACTTTAGCATGTTCATTAGTATACACAAAAATTCTACAAGAATCAACTATTTTGCAAAAACATAGACCATTTATTACTATATCTTGATTATTTTTTAAATCAAATTTAGTCGTTTTTAAACTTTTTAGTTTATTATTAGTATTGATATTTATTCTAGAAATTTTTACATTATTAGAAATATATATTGTTATGCTATTTTTCTTATCTGATAGATAATCTAATCTAGCGTAGTTTCCAATTAAAATAGATTGATTAGGCTTAATTTGATAAGTTCTAGGTTTAATTTCTTTTTTGCAAGACACTTCTTTTATTTCATTTGGTGTTAAAAATGAAATAAAATCATCATCAAATACAAGCCCAGGCGTATCTATAAAAGTAAGGTTATCATTTAATTTAACACTTATAGTATCAAGTGTAGTAGCTGGTAGTATACTAGTTGTAATATAAGGCCTAGTGTTAGAATAAGACTTTATAAGAGCATTAATTAAAGTACTTTTTCCAGCATTAGAGCTTCCAACCAAATAAACATTAGAAGAAGTCTTATATTTATTAATTAAATTATATAGCAAATCTAAATTATAGTTATTATTACTACTAACTAATATAATATCAACTAAATTTAAATGATAATTATTTTTTATGTAATTTATTATTTTAGTATCTTTAACTGACTTAGGTAACAAATCCTTTTTAGTTATAACTAAAATTACTTTGCAATTAAAATCATTTATGCTATTTAAAGTATCATCAAGTTTTAAAATATCACATATAAATAAAACTAATTCTTTTTTATCTTTAATCTCATCAAATATTTTTTTATAATCCAAAGTATTTTTTTTAACGATTTTATACTCACCATAATTCTTAATTCTAAAACATCTTTTACATACAAAGGCATCACTTAATATGCTTTTTTCTATATAACCCACCTTATTAGGATCAGTACTTTGTAGTATAACTCCACAACCAATACATTTTCTATTCATAATATTTTCCCTTTACAAAAATATTTTTTTTCTTATAATTATTAATTATTTGTCTTTCTATAACTCTATTTATAGAAGTTGTTTTACCTTCTACTTTACTCATAGGATCAACTAAAATAGTTGTTATTCCAGCCTTATTACCACCATAAATATCAGTTACTATTTGATCTCCAATAGCAGCTATTTCTGACTTTTTAAACCCACTTTTTCTTAATATTTTACTGTATTTAAAGTATAACGGCTTTAATGATAATGATTCAAACTCTACATCATAAAACGATGAAAACTTTCTTATTCTTTTCTCAATATTATTAGAAAATAAAATTATCTTAAAATCATTTTTAAGTTTATCAAATAGTTTTTTAGTTTTATCACATAATTTTCTTTCCTTTGCAGGAGAAATAGTGTTATCAACATCAAAGAGTAAACACTTAATTCCGTTTTTCTTTAATAATTCATAATTTATTTCAAATATATTTTTTTTATACATACTAGGTAAAAACCTTTTTTTCATATAATTCTCCATTCTTTACTTATTTTTCTTTTTTATTCCTAATCTTGTCTTTTCATAAAGAATATCTCTTTTATTTTTAATATAGCTTCTTACGTACTCATTATAATTCATCAGATATTTATACTTATCATTAAATGTTCCATTGTTTGCAAACGTTTTATTTAGCATAAGTGTTTTTCTAGAAAACTTAATTGCTACATAAAATAATATGCACATTATTAAAATAAGTGGCAATGTTTGAAATAATAATATGTGTCCAAAACTACTATTAGCACCTGTAAACCCACTAATTAAAGTCATAGAGTAATTAAATGTTCCATGAATAATGGTTGACATGACTACAGCTAAAATAAAATTTTTAATTCTTTTATTTTTATCTTTACTAAAATTACCCAGTGATAGAAAATAACCAATTACAACTCCACAAATAACATGAAGAGGAATGGTTGTAAAATCACGCATCAAAGCAAGTCCAATAC
The DNA here is from genome assembly GCA_934148015.1 of uncultured Bacilli bacterium. Lineage (GTDB taxonomy): Bacteria > Bacillota_I > Bacilli_A > RF39 > UBA660 > Aphodocola. The sequence goes on along the minus strand of CAKPCU010000004.1, from coordinate 11,611 downwards.
TATTAGATACAGTATTTTCTGAAAATGCATACATTATATTTTCAATACCCGCAAAAGAAAGTGCTATTAATGTCATGTAAATAATACCATCATAAATTTCATCATAGTGCTTATTATCAAATATAAATAAGAAGAATATAGCTATTTTAGACACCTCTTCTACCAAAGCCCAGATATATGTTAAAGCAACATCATTTGAGATGTATTTAGCTACTATTCCTTCAAAATAACTTGCTAAAGCTGTTGTAAGAAAACCAGATAATAAACAAATTATAATATTTTTAGCAGGTTCTTTATTCTTTCTATCAGTATATAAAATAAACCATGCAAGAATAATTGTTGGTATTAAAGAAAAGGCCAAGACAATCAAACGTTCATAAAAATAATAACTATCATTGAATAAATTAAATTCAAACTTAAAATTTATCATAGCGTACCACCTTGAGAAATAGATTTCTATTCATATGTTTAATATTATAACATAAATTCACTATAATTTTTCATATAATTTTGTAGGAGTGATGAATTTGTTTTTAAGTATTATTGCAGAAATAATAAAAGGATTTATTTTTGCAACTGGAAGTTATGGAAGCAAAACGTTTCCAGATCCTCTTTCTAAGGAGGAAGAAGATGAATTAATAAAAAGATTATTAAATAAAGATAAGGAAGCTAGAAATAAACTAGTAGAACATAATTTAAGATTAGTAGCACATATAGTTAAAAAATACGATAATAATAAGGAGGAACTAGATGACCTAATTAGTATAGGAACAATTGGATTAATCAAAGGTATAGATACATTCTCAAATAAAAGTGGAACAAGGCTCACAACATATGCAGCAAGATGTATAGAAAATGAAATATTAATGTTTTATAGATCAAACAAAAAAAATTCAAAAAATATTTCAATAAATGAATCAATTGGATTTGATAAAGAAGGAAATGAAATATCATTTCTTGACATATTAAAAACACCTAGTCCTGATTATGTTGAAGACATTACTATCCAAGATAACATTAAATTATTATATAAATATATTGATATATTATCACCTAGAGAAAAAGATATAATAATTAAAAGGTATGGTTTATATAATACTAAAGAAAAAACACAAAAAGAAATTGCAAGTGAGTTTAATATATCAAGAAGCTACGTATCTAGGATAGAAAAAAGAGCTCTAACAAAAATACTTAGAGAATTTATAAGAAATAAAAAGACAAATTAAAAGAGTTTTTTAAAAACTCTTATTTCTTTGCAACGTATATTATTCCACCTATAAGGGCAAACGCAACAAGTGATAATCCCATTATTATTAAAGGATTCTTATTAGTTGAAACAGTAACTACTTTTTCAGTAGTACTTTTATTTTTTGTTTTTATAACAGTAAACTTATATTCTTTTTTAGACCCGTCTTCTGAAATAACTTTTAATTTGACAACAGAACCATCTTTTAAATTCTCATTTCCGGTTATTTCAACAGTGGCTTTATCACTATTAGTAACATATGTAAATGTAAGAGACTTAACATTAGAATTTACATTTACGTTATACGAAAACTTATCATTACTAAATTTAAAATCTGGTGCCTCTTTTATTTTCAAACTTTTTAAAGTTGCATCTGTTTCTAAAGCCTCTCTTAATACATTAATAGTATATGTGTTTTTAGTACCATCTTCTGCTGTTACTATAACAGTTAGTTTATTGTTTTCACCAGGTGTAAGTTCTTCTTTAATATTATCACTAATTACTAAACTAGCTTTAGAATCATCTAAAGTTGCATTTATAAGCACTTTTTCAACATCTCCACTAACATTTACTGAATACTCATTTACATTACTACTAAAATTAGGAGTAATAGGAATTTCAACATTGTCAGTAGAAGTAATTTTAAGAGATTTTAACTTAGCATTATTAGATTTAGTAGTTATAGTAGTTGCAACAGGTGCTTTAGTTGTAGTCGTTGTAGTTTTATTAGCTTGTATTGTGATGTATATATCTGACTTATCGCTTCCACCAGCACTTACTATATTAATTAATGAAGACACATCATTTGTAATAGTTTGGTTTTTAACCTTAAGCTTTATTTCACACGAAGACGTTCCTGATGCTTTTTCAGTTAAAATATTTTTTCCATTACCACAAGAACTTCCCTCTTGTTCAAAGTATTTTTCATCATAAGTAAGATTATAGTTTTTATCCGAGCTAGTTAAGTTAGAGATAGTCAAAGTTATCTTGCTACCAACACTTACTTTAGAATTTGATGATTTTATACTTGAAGCATTAACACAGTTCATATTAATATGCATCATTATGAACATTAAAATAAAAATAATAAATAAACGTTTTCTCATAAAACACCTCTTCTATTCTAATATTAATTTTAATATAAATGATTTTATAAGTCAATTGAAACCAGAACAAAAGAATAAAAATTAAAATTTTTATTCGAGTTTGGTCGTCACCGATCCAAATTCCTACTTCCTAGATAAAGTAACCTTTATTCTCCATAGGCTTAAATTTCGATAGTCGCTACCGTACTTTTTTGTTTTCTATTTTTTTCTTCTTTATTTTTATTTAACTTGTAAAGTGCATCTTTATTCCTTCAAACATAATATTTATACTTGCATTTATATCTCTATCATTTGTATTACCACAATTTTCGCATTTCCACACTCTAACATTTAAATCACTCGTTACTCCTGTTTTACTATCACAATGACTACATATCTTACTACTTGGATAATAAGTATCTACCTGGTAATAATATTTCCCAAGAAGTTTTGCCTTCCACTTTAATAGTTCACATATTTTATTAAAACTTGCATCAAATATGTTTTTAGCTAGTTTGTGGTTACTACTCATTTTTTTGACATTTAATTTCTCACTTACTATAATATCATGTTCTTTTACTATCTTATTTACTATGTTTATTATATTATGTTTTCTACTATTTTTTATTTTACTATGTATTCTTGCTATTTTCTCTTTTGTTTTATTATAGTTGTTACTTCCTTTTACTTGCCTACATAGTTTTCTTTGCATTCTTTTTAATCTTTTTTCTCTTTTATTTATCTCTTTTGGATTAGAGTATTTTTCTCCATCACTTGTTACTACTAAATCTTTTATTCCAAGGTCTATTCCAACTATACTTGTTGGTGTTATTTTTTTATGTGTTTCTTCTTCTTTTTCTGTTATAACATTTACATAGTATTTATTTGTTTTTTCTTTTTCTACTGTTATATTTATTATTCTATCTGTTAGTTCATCTAAATTTCTATAACCTCTTATTTTAACTAATCCTAGTTTTGGTATCTTTATCATTTTTTCTTTTAGATCTATTTTTATATTACTATATTTTTTGCGATATTTTTTATCTTTATAAATATTTGTCGTGCAGTTTGTTCTATAGCTTTGTTTACTAAATTTATTTTTAAATGAAGGATATCCACTTCTTTTTGAAAAATAATTTTTATAACTATCTTCTAGGTTAAAAATACTACATCTTAAAGCCATACTATCTACTTCTTTTAAAAATGGATAATCTAATACTAACTCTTTTAACTCTTTGCACATATCATATGCTTTTATGTATCCTTCTTCCTTACATTTATTTAAGAAGTGATTATATATAAATCTTGTGCATCCAAATGTTTTATTAATTAGCATCTTTTGATTACCATTTGGATACAATCTAAATTTATAAGCTTTATACATTTAAGTCACCTTACCTTTTTTGCTATATTTTAATTATACTAAAGCAAACAAATGTTTGTCAATGTATTTTTTGATTTTTAACGCACTTTTCTATTATACAAAAAAAGCCCTTTAAATTAGGCTTTTTCTACGTCAAGTTTGACATTAATACCATTTAAATCAAATTCTTCTGTTAAACCACTTTTCTTAACAATATTAATAGATAATGTCTCTTCTTTAATCATGTTTTCAAAATCTTTTACTATCTTATCAAATTTATCTGTAGCATCATAATATAAGGTAATTCTATCAGCAACATCAAAGTCTTTTACTTTTCTTAAGTTTTGCACCTTTGATATTAACTCTCTTGTAATACCTTCATTAATTAAATCTTCAGTTAAATTAGTATTTAATATAATGAAATTACTTCCTTCTTTTTTAGCATCATATCCTTCTTTTGCAGATACTCTAATATCAACCATTTCTTCTGTAACATCAAATAATTCTCCATCTATTTTTATTGTTACAGCTTCTCCATTTTGAATAAACTTTATATCTTCATTAGTAAATTTATTTATCTCTTCTTGATATAATTTTATTTTAGGTCCAAATATTTTACCTACTACTTTAAAGTTTGGTTTAACTTCAAAATTCATATAATTTGATAAATCAGGTATAAATGTAACCTTCTTAACATTTAATTCTTCTTTAATTAAACTAGTTAAATCACCTATTAATTCTTTATTCTTACCATCTATTAAAACTTCACTAATAGGTTGTCTAACCTTTATCTTAACTTCTTCCCTAGCATTTCTACCAAGAGATATTAAATCACGAACTAAGTCCATTTTATTTTCTATTCTGTCATCTACTAAATCTAAATTGGCTTTTGGAAAGTCACATAAATGAACAGATTCATCATTAGTTAAAGATGTATATATCTCCTCAGCAGTAAATGATGCTATTGGTGCAATTAACTTACATAATCCAACTAATACTTCATAAGTAGTTTTATAAACTGCCTTTTTGCTATTATCTAAAGTACTTGACCAAAATCTTCTTCTATTTCTTCTAATGTACCAGTTAGATAAGTCTTCTGACACAAAATAAGTTACTTCTTTTACTACTTTATGTAAATCATATTCATCATAAGCTTTAGTTACATAATCTACTAATTTATTATATTTAGAAATTAACCATTTATCAATTTCTTCTCTATCTTCATACTTAACATCAAAACTTCTAGGATCTACGCTATCTGTATTAGCGTATAAAGCAAAGAATGAGTAAGTGTTTCTAAATGTTGAAAAGAACTTAGAGTATACTTCTTTTAATCCTTCAATATCAAATTTAATTGGTGTCCAAACAGGTGATACATAAGGTAAGTACCATCTAATAGGATCAGCACCATTTTCTTTAATAAGACCAAATGGATCTACTGCATTACCTCTTGATTTATGCATTTTTTGACCATTTTTATCTAACAATAAATCGTTAACTAATACGTTTTTATATGGACTTTTACCAGTTACAAAAGTACTAATTACCATAAGTGAGTAAAACCATCCTCTTGTTTGATCAATACCTTCTGCTATAAAATCAGCTGGGAACTGGCTTTCCCATAACTCTTTATTTTCAAATGGATAATGATATTGTGCAAATGGCATAGAACCTGAATCAAACCAGCAATCGATAACTTCTGAAGTTCTATTCATAACATTACCACAGCAAGGACATTTAATATGTACATCATCTACGTATGGTCTATGAAGTTCAATATCTTCATCTATTTTCTCTATTGCTTTTTCAACTAACTCTTTTCTTGAACCTATCATTTCCATATGACCACAAGAACATCTCCAAAGTGGAAGTGGTGTTCCCCAGTATCTATTTCTAGATATTGCCCAGTCCTTTAAGTCTAAAAGCCAGTTACCAAATCTTTTTTCTCCAACGTAAGATGGGTACCAATTAACTTTATTATTTTCTTCTATTATTTTATCTTTTAACTTAGTAATTTCAAGATAATAAGATGGTCTTGAATAATATACTAACGGACTATCACATCTCCAGCAATGAGGATAATCATGCTTCATTTTTTGTTTCTTAAATAACTTATCATTTTCTTTTAAATATTTAATAACTTCTAAATCAGCATCAAATATATTCATGCCCTTCCATAATCCTTCGGTATATCTTGCATCTTCTCCAACTGGATTAACATAAGGTAATTTATATCTTTTACCAACATTTGCATCATCTTCACCAAATGCAGGAGCAATATGTACAACACCAGTACCATCAGTCATAGTAACATAATTATCACATGCTACAAAAAACGCTTTACCATTTACATCAAGAGATGGAATTAATTGTTCATATTCTGTATATTCTAAAGTTTTACCTTTAAATGTATCAAGTACTTTATAATCATCGCCTAATACTTTACTAGCTAATTTTTCAGCTAATATAAATTTATAACCCTTAGATTCTACTTTTACATAATCTTCATCTGGATTAACACATAATGCAACGTTAGCAATTAAAGTCCAAGGAGTCGTTGTCCAAACAAGAAAATAGCTATCTTCTTTTTTTAATTTAAATGGAACTATTACAGTATTAGCATCAACTTCTTTATATCCTTGTGCAACTTCATGGGAAGCAAGACCTGTACCACATCTTGGACACCAAGGCATAATTTTAACACCCTCATAGAATAAGTTTTCATCAAAGAACTTCTTTAATATCCACCATTCTGTTTCTATATAATCATTTTTATAAGTTATATATGAATTTTTAGTATCAATAAATTGTCCCATTTCATCAGTAAGTCTTGTAAATGACTCTTCATTTTTCCATACAGCTTCACGGCATTTTTTGTTAAATTTTTCAATACCATATTTTTCTATATCGCCTTTACCAGAAAAACCGAGTTCTTTTTCAACTTGTACTTCAACAGGAAGTCCATGTGTATCCCATCCTATTTTTCTAAGTACTTTTTTACCTTTCATAGTTTGATACTTACAAAATGCGTCTTTTAAGAATTTAGCTACCATATGATGTACTCCTGGATTACCATTAGCAGTTGCAGGTCCATCATAAAATACAAAGTTCTCATTATCTTTTCTATTTTGTATTGTCTTATCTAAAATATCTTCACTTTTCCACTTTTCTAATATTTTTTGTTCTCTTTCATATTCACTATCCTTAGATAATTCATCAAATATCTTACTCATAATATCCTCCTTTAAAATATAAAAACTCATCCTAATAAAAGGATGAGTTATAACCCACGGTACCACCTTAATTCATATTATTAATTAATTAATAATATGCACTTCTGTTTAGTTTTAACGCTGATCAAGCGATATATCCTAATATTATTTCAGACATACACAATTAGAAGTGATTTGCATAATTTATATTTAATTTATCTTTCACCAAACAATAAACTCTCTAATAAATAACCATTATGCCGTCTTCCGCACTTGTTTTATGTATTAATTGTATCACAAAATAAGTATTTTGCAATACCAAATAACATAAAAAGACAAAACTAAATGTTTTGCCCTGAGTTATTTATTTAAAAATCTTCCGAAATATTTTTTGTTCTTCCTCTTTTAGGTTCATCTTCTTCAGTCATTTTACCTTGAACATTTATATTCTTTGGTGTGCATAAAAAGATACCATCACCTAATTTTTGCATAGAACCACCTATAGCATATAAGCATCCACTAACAAAGTCTATTATTCTTTTTCCTTGATCTGGAGTTACTCTTTTTAAGTTTACAACAACAGTATTTCTCTTTTTTAAATAATCCGCTATTTGTTGTGACTCAGAAAAAGCTCTTGGCTCAAGTAAAATCATTTTAGAGCCTTCCTGGGTTTCCTCTCTTGTTGCTTCTTCAACACTTAGTGTATAGTATTCATCTTCACTAGAAATATCACTACCACCCAATAATTTCTTTATACTAAAACCCATCTTAAATCCCTCCAATTATATTCTTTAAATATTACTTTACTTATCTTATAAAAATATTCTACCATAATTAGAAAAAAAATTAAATACCTATAACAAAGTTTTACATTTTTTTACAAAAAAGAAAAAGAAGCTTACTTGCTTCTTGATACATACTTACCATCACTTGTTGATATTATAACCGATTCTCCTTCACTTATAAATAATGGTACTTTTATAGTCATACCATTTTCTAGTGTCGCATCTTTTAGAGCACCTTGTGAAGTATTTCCTTTTACAGCTTGCTCTGTATGAGTTATAACATAATCAATTTTTTCAGGTAAATTAATACCTAATAATTCAGATTCACAATAAATTAAGCTAACTTCTAAGTTTTCTTTTAAATATTTTACATCATCACCAATTTGACTACTTGTTAATTCAACTTGTTCATATGTATTCATATCCATAAAGCTATAAGTATCTCCTGCTTGATATAAATATTGCATAGGTTTTCTTTGTACATGAGCTTTAGCTAACTTTACACTACTATTATATGTCTTTTCAACTATTGAACCTGTTCTTAAATTCTTAAGCTTCATTTTAACAAATGCAGCACCTTTACCAGGTTTAACGTGAGAAAATTCTAGTACTTGGTATAAATTTCCTTCATCTTCAACAGTCATACCATTTTTAATGTCATTTACATTAATCATATTTATTCTCCTTTCATAACTTTAAAAAATAAGCTTTAAGCTTATTAATTCTTTGTTTCTTTATGCATAGTATGTTTTCTACATACTGGACAATATCTACTAATTTCCATACGTTCTGGATCATTCTTCTTGTTTTTTTCTAGACGATAATTTTGATTACCACAATCTGGGCATTTTAAAGTAATATTACCCCTGTTTTCATTTTTCTTTGCCATAACTTTACCTCCTTTTTCGGATAACTATAGGTATTATACCAAATTATTTGTAAATTTCAAAGAAAATATTGCAAATTCTAGAAACAATTCTTTTATTTACACTACTAGTGTATGAAGAATAATTATTTTTATAGCTGACATGCGGTGAAATGGATACAATGCTCATCATAGGATTATCATATGGTGCATACCCTATAAAAGACTTTGTATAAGTTTCTGTATCAACCACTTTGTCTCCTGATGCATCATAAAAAGTCTCTGATGTTCCTGTTTTTCCAGCTGGATTAGAAATACTTCCCATGTAATTTCTACCAAGTCCATCTTTCATAACACTTATAAATCCTTCTTTTACCCTTTTAAAATAAATGTTGTCTATGTTAGATGTATTTAAAACTTTTCTATCATATTTTTTTATTACGTCTCCAAGTGTGCCATCATCTTTAGCTTTTCTTATTTCACTAACCAAGTTAAGTTTTAATCTTACTCCTTCATTTGCAATAGTATTTATATAACTAGAAAGCTGAAGAGGAGTATATGTATCATACTGACCTATAGAATAGTTAAGTAAAAGCCCTGCATTTGATACTTTTCCCTTATAACCTTCTGTCTCGTTTGGTAAATCTATTTCTGACTTTACTCCAAGACCTAAACTATTAAATACACTTCTATAAGTATTTAATGCACTATCATCTACTTTAATTGGCATATTATAATAATAATTAATACCAGCAACTTTTAAAGCCACTTGAAATTGATAAGAGTTAGAAGATAAACTAAGTGCTCTAATATCATTTAATGCTCCTAAATTTTTCCAAGAACACTTTTGAGGAGTATTTTTAAACTTAATGCACTTATCATATAATACTTCTCCTATTTTTAAATTACCAGTAGAATAACCAACAAGCATAGATGCACCCTTAACTATAGAACCTGGAGTATCACTTCCAGTTAATATATTAGTAGTATAATCCCTAACCTTATATCCATCTACTGTTTTATATATTTGTTTTGAAGCTAGTGCTAAGACCTCACCAGTATTTGGATTAGTAATAACAACTGACGTATGATCATAAAAGTTAGTATTAGCTTCTTCTTTAGCTTTTAAAAGTTCTTCTTCTATTATATTTTCTAATTCTTTTTGTAAATTAATATCAATAGATAATACTATATCATTACCTTTACTACCTTTTTTAACTAAAGTCTTTTTACCATTAGTAATTTTATATTTATCTTTAATACCTCTTAAAGTATCTTCATAACTATATTCTAAATAACTAACTCCTACTCTATCATTAAGAGAATAACCTTTATTTAAATAATAAGCTTTTTCATCTTCTGGAACACCACTATCACTAGATGATACATTTCCAAGTATTTGTCTTAAAGTATCTCCATAAGGATATATTCTCTTCCATGATGCTGATATACTAATTCCTTTTAAATTATTTAAATTTTCAGCTACATAAGCATACTCTTTTTCACTAGCTTCATCTTTTATTATTTTCTCATCATAATAATATCCCTTATGCATTAAATAATATATATAAGCTGCTTTTTTATCTTTATCAGTATAATCTTTTAATTCTTCATCAGTTATTCTTTTTACTTTTAAATCTTCAAGCTGGCTTGATTTTAGCTTTCTTCTTTTATATAGTTCATATTCTTCTTCAGTTATTTTTTTATTTGCCTTATCTTTATTATTTGCTATCCAAAATTCTTTTAGTCCTCTTGGTTTTAAATTAGAATAATCAATATCTAAATTATCAGCTAACGTATATGATAAATCTATTTCATCTTTTGCTGTCATATCATTTTCTTTTTTATAACTTATTAGATATGTACCAACATTATCTACTATCACATTATAATTTCTATCATATATTTTTCCTCTTGGCATTGAAGGACCATATACTTCTTTTGTTGATACTTTTTTTAATTCTTCTAGTGAAGCTTTATTATTTGTAAGCTGCATATATGATAGTTTAGTAATTAATATAGCAAAGCAAATAATTGTAATAACAAAAAATATAAGTATTCTTCTTTTTGTTATAATTTCTATATTTTTATTGTCCTTCATTTGTAAGTCACCCTTTATTAATATGGAAAAAAATATACATGATATGCATATAATAAAATAAGGAGACTAAAATATGTATGAAAAGTTGATAAAAGAATATCTAAAGAAATTAACTATAAATGATATAGATAATTTTGCTTTAAAAAATAATATTACACTTAAATATGGTGAAAATAAAATCATATATGATTTTATAAAGCAAAGATGGATGGAAGTATATACTGGGAACACAAAGGATGCATTCAGTTATCTAAAAAACAATATATCTAAAGAAACATATGATTTTATAATGAAACTATATAATGAATTTGTAAATAAGATTAAATAAAAGAGATTAAAAAGCTAATCTCTTTTAATATACTTAACAAATTTATAACTAGGGTTTGATGTTTTATTTTCACTTAAAACTATCCTCTTATATCTACTTTTATCAAATTTGGGAAAATATACATCAGCCATTTCAAAAGTATCATTTATTTCAGTTAAAACTATTTCATCTGCAATATTTATAAACTGGTTATATATACTAGCTCCTCCTATTATGTATACATTATCTTGAATTTCATTTAACCTACATAAAGCCTCTTTTATACTTTTTAAAACTACTACTTCATTTGGAAATTTATAGTCGGTATTTGAAAGAACCATATTAACTCTATTACTAAGTAATTTGGGTAAAGAATGATATGTATTTAACCCCATAAGTACATGATGTCCAGTGGTATTTTCCTTAAAAAATTTCATATCATCTTTTATTTTCCATATTAAATTATTTTTATAACCAAGTTCATTATTTTTGCCTATTGCTGCTATAACAATTATCTTACTCATAATAAACCTACTGTGCAATTGGAAACTTAATTTTTCCATGATGTTTATAATTTAAAACTTTGACATCATTTAAATCTTTAGAATTATCATAATCAAAGAAATTTTTAACATCTGGATTAAGCC
>CAKPCU010000003.1 GCA_934148015.1 uncultured Bacilli bacterium | reverse complement strand
AGTTTAGGATATACAAAAGCAGATGTAATAAAGATGACAAAACTTTTACCAGCATTATATAGTTATAGTAAAGAAAACATAGAAGAAAAAATATCATTTTTAATAAGTTTAGGATATACAAAACCTGATGTAATAAAGATGACAAAACTTTTACCATCGTTATATGGTTATAGTAACGAAAATATAGAAGATAAAATAGAGTTTTTAATAAGTTTAGGATATACAAAAGCAGATGTAATAAAGATGACAAAACTTTTACCAGCATTATATAGTTATAGTAAAGAAAATATAAAGGACAAAATAAAATATTTAAGAGATATTGGTTTAGAAAATATAGTAGTAAATGATACAAAAAAACTAATGCAAAGTGTTTCACTTACATTTGCAAGATATGAGTTTTTAACGAAAGAAAAGGGCATTATAATAGATGAATCTAATTATAGTAAATTATTTTATGGTGAAACTAATTTTAAAAAACAATACGGAGTAAGTAAAAATATGCTTCTTAAAAAATATAGTTATGAAGATTACAGAGAAAATAAAAAGTGTTTGATAAAGAAAAATCAATTTAATTGTTAATGAAATTGTTTGTTTAAGGAGGAACTTTTATGTTAAAAAGCGTAGAATTATTAATAAACTTAGGGTATAGTAATAAAGATGCAGAAGATATAACCAGTTCATATCCACTAGTAACTTTAAAAGATGAGACGTTATGTAAGAAGATAAATGAAAATTTTAATTATTTAATTGACTTAGGTTATACGAAAGATGATGTAATAAAGATGACAAGACACTTTCCATCATTATATAGTTATAATAAAGAAACAATAGAAGAAAAAATATCATTTTTAGTAAGTTTAGGATATACAAAAGCTAATATAATAAAAATGACAAAGCTCGTGCCATCATTATATAGCTATAGTAAAGAAACAATAGAAGAAAAAATATCATTTTTAATAAGTTTAGGATATACAAAACCTGATGTAATAAAGATGACAAAACTTTTACCATCATTATATAGTTATAGCAAAGAAAATATAGAAGACAAAATATCATTTTTAATAAGTTTAGGATATACAAGAGCCGATGTAATAAAGATGACAAAATCTTTGCCGGCATTATACAGTTTAAGTAAAGAAACAATAGAAGAAAAAATATCATTTTTAATAAGTTTAGGATATACAAGAGCCGATGTAATAAAAATGACAAAACTTTTACCAACATTATATGGTTTAAGTAAAGAAACAATAGAAGACAAAATATTATTTTTAATAAGTTTAGGATATTCAAAAACAGATGTAATAAAGATGACAAAAGTTTTTCCAGCATTATATGGTTATAGTAACGAAAATATAGAAGATAAAATAGAGTTTTTAATAAGTTTAGGATATACAAGAGCCGATGTAATAAAAATGACAAAACTTTTACCATCGTTATATGGTTATAGTAACGAAAATATAAAGGACAAAATAAAATATTTAAGAGATATTGGTTTAGAAAATATAGTAATAAATGATGCAAAAAAACTGATGCAAAGTGTACTTCTTACATATGCAAGATATGAATTCTTAACGAAAGAAAAGGGCATTATAATAGATGAATCTAATTATAGTAAATTATTTTATGGTGAAACTAATTTTAAAAAACAATACGGAGTGAGTAAAAATATGCTTCTTAAAAAATATAGTTATGAAGATTATAAAAATAATAATAATTTAAAAAATGTTTAAATATAATTATTCTTTCTTTTATTTAAATTAGAAATATGTTATTATTTAAATATAGTAAAGGAGAAATAAAAAATGATAGATTATTTGTTAGATTTAGGCATTGATGAAAATGATATAAAAAACATAATGGAATTTAATAATGGTTTAACAGACTATGAAGAATATCATAAAAACATAGAAACATTAGAAATGATAGGCTGTAATGATAAAGAAATAAGAAACATCATAATATCAAACCCTAGTATTTTAATTAGGAGCAACATAGATATACTAAAACTTATAAAAACGCTTGCTAGCTATGGCTTTAATACTCTAAATATTACGTTTGATACTAATCCATTTTTATTAAATAAAGATAGTTATGAAATAGATGAATTTTATAAAGAAAAAAGAAAACAAAATTTATCTGATGATGAAATAATTGATTTAATAGAAAATGAAATAGATGTATTTTAAAGAGGGTTTATGTTAAAAAGTGTAGAATTATTAATAAGTTTAGGATATAGTAAAAAAGATGCAGAGGATATAACCAATTCATACCCACTAGTAACTTTAAAAGATGAAACGTTATGTAAAAAAATAAATGAAAATTTTAATTATTTAATTGATTTAGGATATACAAAGCCTGATGTAATAAAGATGACAAAAATCCTACCATCATTATATAGCTATAGCAAAGAAAAAATAGAAGAAAAAATATCATTTTTAATAAGTTTAGGCTATACGATGATTGATATAATAAAAATGACAAAAATCCTACCATCATTATATGGTTATAGTAAAGAAACAATAGAAGAAAAAATATCATTTTTAATAAGTTTAGGATATACAAGAACCGATGTAATAAAAATGACAAAAGTTTTTCCATCGTTATATGCTTTAAGTAAAGAAACAATAGAAGAAAAAATATCATTTTTAATAAGTTTAGGATATACAAAAAACGATATAATAAAGATGACAAAAATCTTGTCATCATTATATGGTTTAACTAAAGAAAATATAAAAGAAAAAATATCATTTTTAATAAGTTTAGGATATACAAAGCCTGATGTAATAAAGATGACAAAACTTTTACCGACATTATATAGTTATAGCAAAGAAAATATAGAAGACAAAATATCATTTTTAATAAATTTAGGATATACAAGAGCCGATGTAATAAAAATGACAAAAGTTTTTCCATCGTTATATGGTTATAGTAAAGAAACAATAGAAGAAAAAATATCATTTTTAATAAGTTTAGGATATACGATGATTGATATAATAAAAATGACAAACCAATTTCCAGCCTTGTATAGTTTAAGTAAAGAAAATATAAAGGACAAAATAAAATATTTAAGAGATATTGGTTTAGAAAATATAGTAATAAACGATACAAGACAACTAATGCAAAGTGTTTTTCTTACATACGCAAGGTATGAGTTTTTAACGAAAGAAAAAGAGATTTTAATAGATGAATCTAATTATAGAAAATTATTTTGCGGAGAAACTAATTTTAAAAAACAATATGGAGTAAGTAAAAATGTACTTCTTAAAAAATATAGTTATGAAAAGTACAAAGGAAGTATAAAATCATAATAACCTTACCATTATATAAATAGGTGATAATATGAATGAAAAAGATATATGGAATCTATTTAGATTAACTGGTAAAATAGAGTATTATATTAAATATAAAGATATGATAAGTGAAAAGAAGTGATTTAATTTGGAAATAGAAAAAGTAGAAGGTATTATAATAAAAGAAAAGTCTTATGGTGAATCTAGTAAGATACTTGATATTATAACAAAAGAATATGGAATAGTTGGGGTATTATCTAAAGGGTGTAAAAAACTTAAAAATAATTTAAGAAGTGCTAGTATGGTATTTACTTATGCATATTTTAATATTAGTTATAAAGAAGATAAACTTTCTACTTTAATAGATGCAGAAATAATAGATAATTTAAGTAATATAAAAAAAGATATTGATAAATTATCTTACTTGAATTTTATATCTGAGTTAACTTATGGAACACTTAAACAAAGTGATAATAAAAATATATTTGATATATATAAAAGTGCAGTGTTAAAGATAAATGAAGGATTTGATCCTCTTGTAATTACTAATATATTAGAGCTTAAGTACTTAAAATTTTTAGGTGTTTATCCAAAACTTAATGGATGTGTTATATGTTCTAATCCAAATGTTGTTACTATATCAGCTTCTAGGGGTGGATATGTATGTGAAAAGCATTTAGATAATGATTATATAGTAAGTCCTAAAACTATAAAGATGATTAGAATGTTAGAATATGTAGATATATCAAAGATATCTAAATTAGATGTATCTGATACTGTTAAAAAAGAAATAAATGCATTTATAGATGATTATTATGATAGATATACAGGACTTTACTTAAAAAGTAAGAATTTTTTAAAAAAATTAGTAAACTTATAAATAAATGTTTTATTATTTTAATAATTTGTGCTATAATCATTTTGTAATTAAATGTGCAATGACGGGGTTGGAATCCTATCAGCAGTATAAATGAAGTGATTTCTTCTAGAAATAAATAGGGTGGAACCGTGGATTTATATTCACCCCTATAATAATTTCTAGGAGTTTTTTTAAATTTGGAGGGAATTTTATGATAATAAATGGCACTGAATATTTAGATGCTAATGACTATAGTGAAATTTATATTATTGAAAAGGATGGCTTAATAGTAAATGTAAATGGTAATGTTATATATCCTTTGGAAAAAGGAAAGGATTCTGTTACAAAAAGATTTAATACGTACGATAATTCTTCTTTTGTAGATGATATAGTTAATTATTTTTTAGAATATAATAATATAAATGAAATGAAAATTAATACTAATAGTGATGGAAATAAAAATATATTAGTAAGTTCTACTAGGGCTAAGCTTATTATTAACGTTTTACCAAGTACTATATCTAAAAGAACTATAAATAATATTAAATCAAAATATGAATTTGATAGATATAAAAACTTATACAACAATAGTTATGATAGCTATAAAATAAGAACAGATATTAATGCTAGATCGCATAAGACTAGCAATATTAATAGTAATGATAGTATGATAATTACACTTACATATAATAAGGGCAACACTATTAATAAAAATGATTTATTTTTTATAAAACAGTTTCTAAAAGATAAATTAGAAGATAAGGAAGACAAAGCTAAAATAATATATGATGAGCTTTACTTTCCAAGGCTTTCTATGTTATTTGAATGTGATCCAACTCTAATATGTGGTGATCTTATTGTTACAGTAGAAAATGGTAATATACTTATGGATTTTAATGAGTTAGTAGAAGAACATAATAACAAAATAGAAAATGGTAATAAATTACAATTGAAAATGAAAGGATTTTAATTATGGAAAAAGATAGTAATATTACAATGGAGAAAATGGTTAGTTTATGTAAACAGTATGGTTTTATATATCAAGGAAGTGAGATATATGATGGACTTGCTAATACATGGGATTATGGACCAATTGGTGCAAGACTTAAAAATAACGTAAAGGATGCATGGAGAAAAAGATTTATTCAAGAAAGACCTAATGCATATGAAATAGATGCAGATATTTTAATGCATCCTAATGTATGGAAGGCATCGGGTCATGTTGATTCATTTGCAGATCCATTAATAGATTGCCGTGAATGTAAAACAAGACATAGAGCAGATAATCTAATTAATGATTTTTCTAATTCTTCTATAGGAGATAAAATGTCTAATGAAGAAATGATAAAGTACATTAATGATAATAAAGTACCTTGTCCTAAATGTGGAAAGACTAATTTTACTG
Source organism: uncultured Bacilli bacterium (assembly GCA_934148015.1). GTDB lineage: Bacteria > Bacillota_I > Bacilli_A > RF39 > UBA660 > Aphodocola. Next base: position 80,419 of record CAKPCU010000003.1, on the reverse strand, counting down.
ATATAAGACAATTTAAACTTATGTTTGAAACATATAGAGGAGTTATACAAGATTCTAAAAGTGTTGTTTATTTAAGACCTGAAAATGCACAAGGTGAATATGTTAATTTTTTAAATGTGCAAAGAAGTATGAGAGCTAAACTTCCATTTTCAATTGGACAAATAGGTAAGGCATTTAGAAATGAAATTACACCAGGTAATTTTACATTTAGAACTATAGAATTTGAACAAATGGAGTATCAAACTTTTTGTCATAAGGGTGATGATACTAAATTATATGAATACTTTAAAGAATATGGTAAGAAATTTTATATGGATCTTGGAATAAAAGAAGAACACTTAAGGTTTCATGACCATGAAAAATTAGCATTTTATGCTAAAGCAGCATGTGATATAGAGTATAAATTTCCATTTGGTTTTGGAGAAATAAATGGTACCCATAATAGAACTGATTATGATTTAACAAGACATCAAGAATGTTCTAAAATATCCATGGAATATCAAGATCCTGAAACAAATGAAAAGTTTATTCCATATATTATAGAGTCTACTTATGGATTAGATAGAAGTGTGTTAGCTATTTTATTTGAATCATATGAAGAAGAAAAGTTAGATAATGATACAAGAGAGGTTATGCATTTTCATCCATTCTTAGCACCATATAAAGTAGCTATTTTACCACTTGTAAAAAAATATCATAAAGAAAAAGCAGAAGAATTATACAAAGCATTTTCTAAAGAATTTATGACTACGTATGATGAAACAGCTTCTATTGGTAAAAGATATAGAAGACAAGATGTAATAGGTACACCTTTTTGCATAACAGTAGATGATGAAACGATAAATAATAATACAGTAACTATAAGAGATCGTGATACTATGAAACAAATTACATTAAGTGTTAATGATGTTATAGATTATGTAAAAAGCAGAATAAAATTTTAGGGGATATTTATGAAGAAAAGTAATAAAAAGTCTGGACCTAAAATATCTAAAAATGAAAAAGAAAAAATAGAAAAAGCATATGAAAGTAAAGATTATATAAAAGTAGTTAAGTTATCAAGTGACATAGTAAATAAATGTCCAAATAATGTATATGGTTATATATATTTAATAAAGGGATTAACTAATGACTATAATAAGTACTTAGAAAATGATAATTTAAAGGAAGTAAAAGATATTTTTGATAAAGCATACAGCTTATCTAGTAAGAGTAAAAAAGAAGAATTAAAAGAAGAATTTAATGATTACTTATGTGATATTAAAGAAGTAGATAATTTAAAAAAAATTAAAACTGAGTTAATATCTAATGAATTATTAAAGTATTTATATCAAGATAAGTTAAAGTTAATAAATCAGAATATTAATACATTAAATACTTATAATGAAAAGGGTATTAGAATAAAAAATGGATATGATTTTTTAAATGCTATTTTCTTACTTATATGTTTAATTATAAATTTAATATTTAGAAATTGTTTATTAATATTTACTATACCATTTGGTATATATAGTTTAATTACTATTTATAGTTTTTTTGAAACTAACTTCTTTAATAAGGGAAGGTTAGTTAGTCTTAAAAATAATAATTATAATTTAGTTAAAATGATAGAAAGTAAAAGTACTTTATTAAAAAAAGAAATTAGTAAAACTACTGATATGATTAACTTTATTAAAGAACAAAAATTATCTACTTTAACTAAACTTCCATCAACTTTTAATGAAAGTATAGATGATTTAATTATAGATAATGAACAAGATAAGGCTAAAGTAATCTTTGAAAGCTTAGAATCTAATAACATGGCACTTTTTAATTCTCTTTTAAGTGAAAATACTAACTTTACTTTATCTATTATAAATGAAAAATTAAAGCCATTTACTTTTGAAGATGACTTAGAAGATTATGCAAATAAAAAAGAGGAAGAAAAAAAGAGTAATCAAAGTGAAATAATAGTTATGAAAAAGATAAAGAAAATGGATATATTTTTATTAACATTAACACTTTTTATTAGTGCATTTAGTATTGTTTTTATAAAAGAAAATATTAAAAGTTATGATTTACTTTATCTTATAATAGGAACATTTATAGGTATTTTAAGTATACTTATATATAATATAAATACTGGTAAACATAAGAAAGTATTTGATACATTTTTAGATAACTTATTATTTTGTGTTTTTAACTCATCTTTAATATATGATATATTGTATTTAAAAGATTATCAATTTAGATTTATTTATGTATTTATTATGATTCCTCTTACATTTATGTTTATGTACATGGGAATATCTATGTTAATTTCAATTATTAAATACAAGTACTTATTAAAAAGATTATCTAAATAATTAATGCAAAATAAAACCAACCTTTTGTAGGTTGGTTTTTTTAAATATTATTTATTATAGAATTCAACAATCATAGATTCTTTAATATCGGCTGGAAGTTCACTTCTTTCAGGCATACGTACAAATAAGCCAGATAATTTCTTTTTATCAAATTCAACATAGTCTACTGTTTTATTAGTCTTTTCAAGTGATTCTAATATAGCTTTATGATCACGTGATGATTCTTTAACAGCAATTACATCACCAGGCATAACTCTATATGATGGAATATCAACTTTCTTACCATTTACAGTAATATGTCCATGGTTAACAACTTGTCTTGCGGCTCTTCTAGTTTGAGCAATACCCATACGGTAAACTACATTATCTAATCTACTTTCTAGAAGTTTTAAGAAGTTCTCACCTTGAATTCCTTTCATTTTAGCTGCGTTTTCAAATGTTATTCTAAATTGTTTTTCATTAACTCCATACATTAATCTAACTTTTTGTTTTTCCATTAATTGAAGTTTATACTCAGAAGCTTTACCACGTCTTTTATCATTACCGTGTTGTCCTGGAGCATATGGTCTTTTGGCAAGTTCTTTACCGTTTTCTAATAAAGAAAATCCTAAATGACGACTTTTCTTATACATTGGTCCTGTATATCTTGACATATCTTATTCCTCCTTTTTGTTTTGTAAACCAAAGGACTTTTTGCCATCTAATAGGGAGTTTGTTTTAATATTTTCATCTTTGCAGCTAGTAAAGATTACTAATATAACTTAATATGCAACAAACACGTTATTAAATTCAAAAAGTGCTGCTTTAAAGTTTACGCGTATATAATTATATATAAAAATAATGAATTAGTCAATATTTACAACTAATTTACATTAAAAAATAATCAATATAACCTATCAATACTATAATTATAATAAATATATTTGCATAATATGATGCAATTTATCAAAAAATATGATAAAATAAGTTATATAGTAGGAGGTGTATATAATGACTAAGGGCTTATATATAGCAACTATAATTATATTACTAGTAATAATTACTTTAACTTTTTTAATTATCTATAGAAAAAAAAGAAAAACTCGTGTAATTAAAATGATTGATTCACTTGAAAAGGAAAAAAATCTGCTTATAAACGTTCCTGTCTTAAGTGAATTAAGTAAAGTTGAGGCTTTAGTTAAAAATAACAAATTAGAAGAAAAGTATAATACTTGGAATATAAAATTTCAAATAATTGAAAATGAAACAATACCATATATAAATGATATGCTTATTGAAGCAGACTTTTTAGTTGAAAAGGGAAAAATAAAAGAGATATATCAAAAGATAATAGATATTGAAATCAAATTATGCGAAGTTAAAACTAAAATAAAAAATATTCTTGATGAAATAAAAGAGATAACATTAAGTGAGGAAAAAAATAGAGCAACTGTTACTAAACTTAAGGCTAAATACAGACAATTAAAGAAAAGATTTGAAGATGATAAAACGGATTATGAAGAAACACAAAAAACAATAGAACTTCAGTTTGAAACAATAGAAAAAAGATTTGAAGAATTTGAAGTTGTTATGGATAAAAAAGATTATGAAGAAGTAATTTACGTAGTTAAAGGATTAACTGAAATGATAGATCATATGACTATAGTAATAGATGAAATACCAGAAATTATGCTTATGGGTAAAAGTCTTATTCCTAAAAGAACAGAGGATGTGTCTAATGAGTATATTAAACTTACTAGAGAAGGTTACAGATTAGATTATTTGAATGTTGAATATAATATTGTTGAAACTGAAAAAAAGGTTAGTATGATTTTTGATAGGGTAAGGGTTCTTAATCTAGAGGATGTAACTTTTGAACTTAAGACAATACTTGACTATTTTGATTCTTTATTTAATGATTTTGAAACTGAAAAAATAACTAGAAAATATTATGAAGAACAAAAAAGTGAATTTGATAAAAAAATAAAACAGGTTGATAAAATATTGCAAAATGTTGTATCTAAAGTTCCAGAAGTTCAAAGTAGATATAATTTAAATGATGATACGTTAATGAGTGTTAAATTATTTACTAACGAGTTAAATGATATTAATAAAGATTATGAAAAGCTAAAGGTGTTAGATAATAATCATACGTTTGCATACTCAAAACTTAATGCTGAACTTGAAATAATCAATTTAAAGTTATCCAAGCTTCATGAAAAAGCTAATGGTCTTTTACAAAAAGTTAGTAACTTAAAAGAAGATGAAGAGCGAGCTAAGAATCAGTTAGAAGATATTAAACTTTTATTAAAACAGTCTAAATATCAAATAAGAAAAAATAGGGTACCTATTATCACAGATAATTATTATACTGAGTTAAATGAAGCTCGTGATGCTATAATGGAAATTCAAAATGAATTAAGCAAAAAGCCTATTGATGTTGATACATTAAATATAAGGGTTGATACTGCAAGAGATTTGGTATTTAAGCTTCATAATACTACTAATGATATGGTTAAATTAGCGTTGTTATCGGAATATGCTATAGTATATGGTAATAGATATCGTTCATCAAAACCATCAATTAATGAGGGACTTATAAAGGCTGAAAAGTTATTCTTTGATGGTGAGTACAAAAAATCTTTAGAACTTAGTATAAGCACGTTAGATGTTATTGAACCAGGTATTCATAAAAAAATATTAGACTATAAGTAAAAATTATAGTCTTTTTAATTTATATTTTCATAATATTTATTAGGTGATTAAAGTGCTTAAAAAAACAAGTAAATTACTTGGATTGTTATTATTATTAATATTTAGCTTTATGTATACTAATAAAGTGTTTTCAACAGCTAAAAATAGCAATCCAGTTATGAAAGAAATTGTTAAATATAAAAAAGAACATGATCTACAACCTACAGAACCAGTTATAAATAAAGATGAACTCATTTTAGGATATTCTGGATTAATTATAAACAAAGAAGTATCATATAAAAATATGAAAAATAAATTTGATAAAAATAAAATTGTATATGAAGATAAACTTCCTAAGACAACAATAACAAAAGACTATAATTATTATATAAAGCAGGGTAATCCTAAAAATAAAAGTGTAGCACTTATATTTAAAGTAGAAAATAAAGATAATGTTGATAATTTACTTAAGTATTTGCAAAGGCAAAACATCAAAGCTAGTTTCTTTGTTGATGGAACATGGCTTAAAGAAAATGTAGAAGTTGCTTTTAGAATAACTGACATGGGACATGATATATATAATTTAGGCTATGATGGAAATTATGATAAATCTACTATAAATATAACTAATAATTTAATAGAAAGTATAACACTAAAAGATTCATTGTATTGTTTAAATGATAGAAAAGATGATTTACAAAAGAAAGTTTGTGCTAAAAAAAATATGCTAACCCTTACATCAACTCTTTTAGATGTATCTATATCTGACTTAAAAAAAGGTCTTATAAATGGTGCTATTATATCTTATAGTGTTAAAGATTTTGATAATTCTAACACAACCTTAATAATAAGAACTATAACTAATAAGGGATATGAAATTAAAGACTTAAATAGTGTTATAAATGAAAAAAGATATTAGTTTATAATATCTTTTTTAGTAATCAGTTAAATCCACATTTTCTTTTTCAATAAATTCTTTAAATTTAATCTTAAAGTTTTCGGCTTCTTTTTTTACAACATCAGAGTATACACTTTGACAATTCATAATAGCTTTATATATATGTTTAAAAGTTACGTATTTACTATTATCAAACTTAGCGTACGAAAATGCTTTAGATAAAAGAGCTAGCGCATTATCAGGATACCTAGAACCTAGTTCATAAACTCTTTTATATTCGCTTGTCATATCTACTATAAATCTCATTATATTTTCTATGACAAAATTAGAATATGATAATTTTACTCCCGTGATTTTTTCAATTTTAGGATATGAACCCATTAATATCTTAACAGTAGTTTCGGCATCTGGTTCTGCAACATCTATTTTTTCAAAACGTCTTAAAAAAGCTTTATCTCTTATTAAATATTGATTATATTCATCTAATGTAGTTGCACCTATTACTTTTATATCTCCTCTAGATAGTGCTGGCTTCATAGCATTTAAAAAATCAATGTTACTTTTTCTAGATTCAATAACAAGAGTATGAATTTCATCAATAAATAAGATAGTGTCCTTTGCGTTAGAAAGTTCATTTAAAAGTACATTTATTTTAAGTTCTTCACTTCCGTCTTCTGTTACGTATTTTCCAAGTAGTGAAGAGGTATTTACCTTAATTATATCGTATCCTTTAATAGCATCGGGTACATCGTTATTTTGAATTTTGTATGCGATGCCTTCAACAATAGCTGTTTTACCGATACCAGCTTTACCAACTAATATGGCTGACTTATCTGGTGTTAAAATTGTTAGTATGGTTTTTTCTATTTCATTTTCTCTTGCAATAGCGGGATTAGTAACATAAGTTTTAGTGCTTAAATTCTCACCATATTTTTCTAAGACACTTTTTCTTTTTTCTTTTACTGTATCTTTCTTGTTAGAATTATCTTTTTTACCATCATTATCATCAAGAAACAAAGTTTCTTCTGTATCATCATCTATTAATTCAAACATATCATCCATATCTGTTAACCTTCTTTCTTATAACATTATAACAGATAAATTGTAATTTTTACCAGTTTTAATTATATTTATTTACTTAAAATAAAAATATTGTTATACTATGTTAGGAAGTGGTATGATATGCAAAGATATTTCGCAATAGATAAGGATTTAAATTTAAGGGAAACTGATTATCATCATATAAGAAATGTTATGAGAATGAAAGATGAGGACTTAATAGAAATAGTTTACAATAAGGTTTTATATAAATGTAAAGTATATCCAAATAAGAAAACTGTTAAAGTGGTAGATAAAAAGGAAATAAAAGATGATTTAATGAACATAGATGTTTGTTTTCCAGTGTTAAAAGAGCAAAAGATAGATTATATATTACAAAAGGGAACTGAAGTAGGAGCTAGAAATTTTTGTTTATTCGAATCGAAAAGATCTGTTGTTAAATTTGATAAGACATCTTTCTCTAAGAAAAGTAAAAGATGGCAAACAATTTGTAAGGAAGCTGCGGAGCAAAGTTTTAGAATAAGTATTCCACGTATTGATAACGTTTTATCTATAAATGAATTAGCAAAATTAAATTATGATTTAAAGATATTATGTACCTTAAATGAAAAAACAAAAAATATTAAAAAAGTACTACAAAATAAGACAAAATATGATACAATATTAATTGTTACGGGTCCTGAGGGTGGATTCGATAAAACTGAGGAAGAAATATTAATTAAAAATGGATTTGTTAGTGTAAGTCTAGGAAATAATTGTCTTAGAGCAGAAACAGCTCCCATTGTTGCACTTTCTATGATATATTATGAATTTATGAGGTGATTTGTATGAAGAAGTTATTGGCATCAGCATCGTATTCTTTTAATAATTTTTATGATAATTTAAATACTTTTGGTCAAATAATTTTTTCATCTATATTATTTTTAATAGTAGTTTTGTCCATCTTATTATTAATATCTAACATTATTGAAAATAGAAAGTTTAAGAAGGTTATTAAAAAAGAAAGAGAATTTATTAATGATAAAGATTTAGATAGCAAAAAAGAAAAGCAAGAATATAATAAAGAAAAAACAGAAGTATTATATACTAACGAGCAAACCGAGGTAGAAGATATTGCTCAAAGAGTTAGTGAAGCTTTAAAAGATGAAAGTCCGATTACTCTTACAAATTTTGAAGAAGATCAAGAAAAAACCGCTATTATTTCAATTGATGAATTAATAATGAAAGCTAAAGAATTAGAACTTATAGATGATGAAGAAAATACAGGGATTAATTATCTTGAAAAATATAATTTGGAACCTGCAGAAGTTAGCAAGGTTACAAACAATGTTATGAATCATGAAAATGATGGTGAAGTTAAAGCATTTAAAGTTTCACAAGTTATTTCACCTGTGTATGGAATAAGAAAGAACATGGATGATGATGAATGATAAAAGGCTTAAAAAGCCTTTTTATCTTAGATTGAAACATATTATAGGAGGATTATTATGAAGTTTGCAGTTTATACTTTAGGTTGTAAAGTTAATACGTATGAAAGTGAATTTGTTATAAAAGAATTTTTAAAAAGAGGATATGAGTTAACTTCTTTTGAAGATTGTACAGCTGATATTTATTTAATTAACACTTGTACCGTAACTAACACAAGCGATCAAAAGTCTAGAAAAATAATAAGACAAGCAAGGGCTAAAAATAAAAATGCAATAGTTGCAGCAATGGGATGCTTTACTCAAATTAGAGATAATGACAATGCTATTATGGATTATATAGATATTGTAATTGGTAATAAGGATAAGAGTAGGATAGTTGATTTGATAGAAGATTATATTAAAAATAGAAAAAAGAAAGTTTGCATAGAAGATATTAATGATGCATCTTTTGATGATATGGAAATAAGTTACTTTAATACAAGAACAAGAGCACTAGTTAAGATAGAAGATGGTTGTGAGAATTTTTGTTCATATTGCATAATTCCATATGTAAGAGGTAAAGTAAGAAGTAAAAATCCAAAAAAGGTAATAGATGAAGTTGAAAAATTAACAAAAAACGGTTATAAAGAAATAGTTCTAACAGGAATACATACAGGTCATTACGGCTCTGATTTTAAGGATTATGACTTTAGTGATTTATTAAGAAATCTACAAAAAATAAATGGACTTGAAAGAATTAGAATATCATCAGTTGAAATAACTGAGTTGAATGATAAGTTTTTAGATACTTTAAGAAGTTGTGATAAAATAGTTAATCATATTCACATACCACTTCAAGCTGGTAGTAATCATATTTTAAAATTAATGAATAGAAAATATGATAAGGCTTATTATATAAATAAGATTAATGAAATTAGAAAAATAAGACCAGATATTGCTATTACAACTGATGTTATAGTAGGTTTTCCAAATGAAACTTTAGAAGATTTTAATGAAACGCTAGATTTTGTAAGCAAAGTTAATTTTGCAGGGGGACATGTATTTCCATTTTCTGCTAGACGTGGTACTCCAGCTGCTAGTATGAAAGGACAAAATTCTAATGATGTAAAACATAAAAGATGTAAAGAATTGATAAGTAAATTTAACGAGTTGGAAGAACAATACTATAAGGCTTATGTTGGTAAAACGGTATGCATAATACCAGAGGTTTATGAAGATGGATATTTAAAAGGACATACAGATAATTATTTATTAGTTAAATTAAAAGGATGTGAGAAACTAATAGGTAAGGACGTTTATGTAAACGTAAAAGAATATAAAGATAAAATACTTATAGGTGAAATTAAAGGTTAATATTTACACTTATATAGTGTAACTCTTGTTTTTTAATATCATTTATTATAAAATTAAAATAAGGAGGTGTTATACATGAAAGATGAAGAAGAAATTTTAGATTTTGATTCAGATTCTTCTGTTGAAACACTTTCTCTTGATGAAGAAGTTTCTAATAAAATAGATGAAATGTTAGATTTTTTTGATGAAGATATAAAAAAGAATAAAGAGGAAAACAATAAAAATTTAGAAGAGTTACTAGATAAAGTATCTGATGATAAAAAAGAATTTATAAATGTTGATATAGAAAAATTGGACGAATATACTCCGTCCATCAGAGATTTTAATATAAAAAGTTTGAAGACTAAAAAAATAGTTGGTAAAGTTATGATATATACAATTATCGTTATGCTATTTTGCTTTGAATTTTTTCTTACCAAGACAGGTAAAATATTAAATAATATAAAAGTATATGCTAGTGACATTAAACCAATTAAGATTACTCAAAATAGAAAGTTTGGTTATATTGATTACACTGGTAATGTTTTAGTAAATCCTAAATATGATTTTGCAGGAGACTATGTAAATGGATATGCAATTGTAAAAAATTCATCTAATTTACCATTAATAATTGATAAAGGTGGTAAAGAAGCTGTTAAAACTGGAAAGTACTTTTCTTTAAATAGAGCTTCAAATAACATAATTGCATCTAAAATCACTAATTCAGGATTAAAATATGGTATTTTGAATGCCGATTTGAAAGTAATTACAGAGTTTATGTATGATTCTATTGATTTTTATGATGATATATTTTTGTATAAAAAAGAAAACGAAGTGGGTTTGATAAATAATGATGGTAAGATAATATATAAGTATAAATTAACAGATAATGTAGATAAAAATATTAAAATAAATATTTCAAAGCAAACTGCTGAAAACTCTAAAGATATATATGCTGTTTTAGAAATTAATTCATCATATAAAATAGTAAATGTACAAACTGGTTTTGAAGTTACTAAACCAACATTAAATAAAATAAAACCACTAGAAAATAACGTTTTTAAAGAAGAAACTAATAATGGTAATAATTACATTTATGTAAAAGATGATAAGGTTACCTTTGAAAGTAGTCAATACGAATTATTATCGATTGAGTCAGATAAAGTAGGAATCTTAAAAGCACTAAAAAGTAATTCTAATTATGATCTAATAAGTACTAGTACTAGTAAAATTATTAAAGAAAATGTAAAAGATAATGAATTTTATTATGGTGATAGTGTACTGGTGTATGTGGATTACGATTTTAGAAAAAATAAAAATACTATTCATATGATTAGGGATGGAGCAGAATATAAGCAGGTATTAGCTGATTTTACAGTTGAAAAACCATTTAAAAATGGAGCTTGCATTATAAGGTATAATGATAATACGTTTGGTTATATGGATACTGACGGTAAAATTATTACTGATAAACACTTTATAGAGATAAATAGTTTTGATTTTTTTGGAGAGGCTATCGCTAAAACAAATGATGGTTATGGCGTTATAAATAAAAGTGGCAAAGAGATAATCTCATTTGATAATATTGATTTAAAAATGGTTGGTGAAAACGTAAAAAAGAATTCTGCTTCACTTACTAATAATGTTTTTTATGCTGTTAAAAAAGATAATAGATATGCATTATATAATAAAAATGGTAAAAGATATGATAATAAATATTATAATGATGTATTATTTGATAATGATTATAATATTGTTAAAGTATCCTCTGATTTATATGATATGATTATTTTTCCATCCACGAAAAAAAGTATTAACATAACTTCATTTAATACTGAGTATAAAGCTTATTCGGATTATATAATAATAAAAAATGAGTATTATAATTATAAAGGAAAATTAATATATGTTGATAAAACTATAGGAGATGAATAATTGTTATGGATGAGTTTAAAATAATTGATGTTTCTGATAATGAAAAAGAAAAAAGGAAAAAAGATAAATTTATGATTGGTATAATTATATCTTTGGTAGTCTTACTTGTTTTGGGCTTGCTAACATATTTTTTTGGATATGATTTATTAAAACCATATATTAAAGTATAGGTGATAAGATGAAAAAAAATAAAAGAGAAATTATTTTAGATATAATTATGGTTATTATAGTAGTTTGCTTATATGTTTTTGTTTTTCTTTGGATATATACAAATTTTAGAGAAAGAAAAAGAAAGGAAATAAGAAATGAAATAATAGAAAAAGTAGATAAAAAAATAGAAGATAATAGTGATAAAAGTACAAAAAGTGAAGAAAATATTACCTATAATAAAATGAATTATACTGTACTTGGTAAGATAAGGATTAAAAAGATTAATTTATACGAACCTATTTTAAAGGAAAATACAAAATTAGCTTATGATACGGCAATTGTTAAAATGTACGGACCTAATTTAAATTCTAATGGTAATGTGGTTTTAGGAGGTCATAATTTTATGAGAGGTAATTATTTCATAAAAATTAAAAGGTTAGTAAATAATGATGTTATTACTATCACTGATTTATCTGGTAGAAGTATAGATTACTACGTATATGATTATAAAGTAACTAGTATAGATGATGCGTCGTACTTAAAAAATGATAATATGAATGAGAAGATAGTTACTTTGGTTACATGTACAAAAGGTGGTAAGGAAAGATATTACGTAAAGGCTAGGGCAAAATAAAAGGCATCATTTTATGGTGCCTTTTGGTAATTCATAAATATTGTAAGTATTTCTTGGTGCAATTATTATTCTATTTTTTTTAACTGATTTATATACTTTAACTATGTTGTCATCTATATCAGTTGCAACAACATCAATTTCTTCTTTCATGAAAAACGTATGAATGCTTTTGCAATTTTTAAATACTAAACCATCTTTAATATTTTTTTTAAACATTAGTCCAATTAATCTTTCAATAAATGTTTTAGCTTCTCTTATCTTAATATTATTGAAATTTTTCATATTATCACCAGTTAAATAATACAAGAAAAAATAAAAAAAGTAAACTGCTATTTACAAATTGTTATAACACTAATTGACAAAACACATTATAAAATGATACACTATTATTAGTTAGATAGAGGGTGTTTAATATGAAAAAAAATAATAAAGGACAAGCTTTAATTGAGTATGTTTTAATTATAGCCTTAGTTTCAGTAATAGCGATAAGTGCGATTAAGATTTTTGGGGGTAGTATTAAAGATTCAATAACTAAAGCATCTTGTGAACTTACTGGACAAAAATACGAAAAAGGTGATAATCCAGGAGAAGGAACATGTAAGTAAAGACCATTTGGTCTTTTTTCTTTAATAATTTTTAATTATTAATATTAAAAATAAGTGCTATAATTATTATGGTGGTTTATTATGGAAAAGATTTTAATTGTAGATGATGAAAATGATATAGCAGAATTAATTTCTGATATATTAGAAGATGAAGGGTTTAAAACTGATATTAGAAATGATGGTGCATCGGCTATTAGTGCTGTAAAAGAAAATTCATATAATTTGATACTATTAGATATAATGATGCCTAATGCATCTGGTACTGAGGTTTGTGCAAGTATTAGAAACATAACATCAGCTCCTATCATATTTGTAACAGCTAAAACACAGCTAATAGATAAATTAGTTGGTTTTGAAGTTGGAGCTGATGATTATATTACAAAGCCATTTATAAATGAAGAATTAGTAGCTCGCGTTAAAGCTCATTTAAGAAGAGAAGAAAGAGGATATGATAAAAAGACTAATAATATAATAGAAATTGGTGAAATTAAGTTAAATAAAGAAAGCTTTGAAGTATTTAAAAATGATGAAGCTATAACTTTATCTACTAAAGAGTTTGAACTTTTAAGATATTTAATGGAAAATGCTGGTATAGTTTTATCTAAAGACCAAATATATCAAAATGTATGGAAAAATAATTATGGTGATATAGGAACTGTTGCTGTTAATATTAAAAGTCTTAGAAACAAATTAGATAAAGATGAAAAATATATTAAAACCATTTGGGGAATGGGTTATAAGTTTGTAAAGGATTTATCATGAAAATAGCAAAAGCTAAAGTACTTACTTTAATTTTTTTAGGAACTCTTTTAATTATTAATTCTCTTTTACTTTTTTCTTATTATAACTTTTATTTATCGGATAAAATATCTAGTGATTTAATTACTATTAGAAATCAAAATAATAATAACCTTTATTTTATTATTAATAAAATAAAAAATAAAGATATTATTGAAACTGAAGATGAAGTTAGAAAATATGTTAATGAGAATGGTGGCTATGTATCTTTAAAAGATAGATATGGTAATATTTTATATACTAATAAAAAAGATATGAATAAACTTTTTTCTTCTACTATTTATATAATAATTGATAATGATGAATATGAACTTACATATAGTAAGTTATCAATAACTCCTGGTATGAAAGTTATTAGAAATTTTATGGTTTTTGAAATAGTTTTACTTACTGTTACAATAGTTACGTTTTTTATACTTAACTCAAGACAGTTAATTAATCCGATAGAACTTACTATTAAAGATATAAATGATTATAAATATGGTAAAATACCTGTTAAAAGAAAAATGCCAAAACAAGTTGAACAAATACAAAATACATTCGTTGATATGGTAGATAAACTTGAAATAGAAAAAGAATATCAAAATCAGATAATAGCATCTATATCTCATGATATAAAAACTCCTCTTACTAGTGTAATAGGGTATACTGATAGACTTAAAAATAGTAAGTTGGATGAAGAAAAAAAAGTAAAATATATAGATAAAATATATAATCAAGCATTACTTATGAAGAGTATACTAGAAGAGTTTGATGATTATCAAAGTTGCAATTTAAAAAAGACTTTAAAATATAAAGTTATGGATATTAAAACCATAAAAGAAAATCTTATAAGAGACTATGAAGAAGAACTTAAAGATAAAAGAATTACTTTTAAAGTAATAAGTAATTGTGATGATAAAAAAGTTAAAATAGATGAAGTTAAGATTAAAAGAGTATTTAGTAATATTATAACTAATAGTGTTACTCATTTTAAATCTAAAGAGGGAATAATTAACGTTGTTATTAACTATAGAGCTGGTAAAGTGAAAATAGAAGTAGCAGATAATGGTGGTGGAATAGAAGATGAAAAGAACTTAAAGAAGATATTTGAGCCTTTATACACATCAGATCCATCTAGAAAAATATCTGGTCTTGGTCTTTCTATTTGTAAGCAAATAATAATTGCACATGATGGATGTATATATGCTAAAAACAATTCTATTAAAGGACTTAGCATAATATTTATTATTCCATCTTGTTAACATTTAATAATTTTTAATAATTTATATATTAATATTTAAAAAATAAATTATACAATTAAAGTGTAGTTAGGATTGTGGTAAACTAACTACTACTTATACACTCAAAAAAAACACTACTTACTCCTTTATACCACAGAGGAAAAAGAGCTTTTGTTACACTTTTAGCTCTTTTTTTATATTAACTTTTTTTTGATATTATCGATACCACCTTTTTCAAGCCTTGATACTTGAGCTTGTGATATACCTATTTCATCTGCAATTTCCATTTGAGTTTTTCCTAATATAAATCTTTCGGTTATTACTTTCTTTTCTTTTGGTTTCAAATCATTAATTGCATCATGTAAAAATATTAATGTATCCCAGTTATCAGTTTTTTCTTTTTTAGATTCTACTTGATCTTCTAAATATATAGTATCACCACCATTATTATAAATTGGTTCTGACAAGCTAGCTGGTTCTCTTAAGGCATCTAAAGCTATGGTAATATCTATTTCAGGTACATCAAGCATTTTAGATATATCACTATTACTTAGCTCTTTACCATTTGATATAAAAGACTCTTCTTTTAATTTAAGTACTTTATATGCTAAGTCTTTAATACTTCTAGATATTCTAATATTACTATTATTATCCCTTAAGTATCTTCTTATTTCTCCTAGTATTAATGGAACTGCATAGGTAGAAAATCTAACATTATATGATAAATCAAAGTTATCTACCGCTTTAACAAGACCTATACAACCATTTTGAAATAGATCATCCATATTATCGCATCTATTTTGATACCCTTTAAGTGCAGATAAAACAAGTCTCATATTACCGTTAATTAGTTTTTCTCTAGCTTCCATGTCCCCATTTTTATATTTTTTAAATAAATCATTTTTTTCATTCTCACTTAGTACTTCAATTAAACTTGTATTAAGCCCTGTAATTTCTACTTTATATTTTGCTATTTTAAATCATCCTTTCTAATCATGTATTGGTACATAACTTTAAAAAATATACATATAATTAGATGGTGATTAATATGCGTTTATCTGATTTACAAAATAAAGATGTTGTAGATGTTGAAACAGGTGAAAAGATAGGCAATGTAATTGATGTTTTAATAGATAATGCAAATGGTTCTATTACTAAGCTTATTATATATGGAAAAAGAGGAATATTTAACATGCTTAAACAAGAAGAGATGATGGTATCTTGGACTGATATTAAAAAAATAGGCTCTGATGTTATTTTAATTAAAAAAAATTAATAAATATGTTATACTAATAATAGAAAGGAGTATGTTAAATGTATAATACAAAACTTTTTGCAAGTTTAGGTGCACTTTTAGCATCATTCGGTATTTTTATTACATTAATACTAGTATTTACTATAATAGTAAGATGGAAGATGTTTACTAAAGCTGGAAAACCAGGTTGGGCATCAATTGTACCTATTTATAGTGATATAGTATTGCTTGATATTATAGGGTATAATTGGTATTACATATTTGTTGGATGCTTAAGTATTATTCCAGGAGTTGGTTCATTAGCAGTATTATTATTTGAAATATCTAAAAATATTAAACTTGCTAAATCATTTGGTAAAGAAGTTGGTTTTGGTATAGGTCTTACTTTCTTAAATCCTATTTTTACAGCTATTATAGCGTTTGATAGTAGTATTACTTATAAGGGCAAAGAAGTAAATGGTAATATAGACTTTAATGATTTATTTTAAAAAAAAGCCTTATTATAGGGCTTTTAATTTATGGGAGGAAAAAAAGATGAAAGATAAAAGATACTATTTAAAATTATCTTGTATTTTAGAAAGTTTATATATAATAGTAATGGTAATTTATAATTTGTTTTTTACTAAGATAACAGATAAAGAAATAGCAAGTTTATTTTTCTATATAATAAGTATAATATGTACTATTATTATGTATAAAGAATCTAAGCATGATATAAAGTATTTAAAAGATAATAATATTAAGATATTAATCTCTAGTATTTATATGTTTATAGATGCTATAATACCTGGTATATTAGGATTTATGTTTTTATCATCATTAAAAGAAAAAAAGAAAGTAAATTTACCAGATATAAAAGAAGAAAAAGTAAAAAAAGATACTTTTAAAGGAATTATAACTGTTATAGTATTTATTTTTTTAATGTTTGTTATGCCTAACTTTAAATTTTTTAACAAGATAAATCCATTTATAATATATGCTTTTATATTAATTTTTACTATTGCACTATGGTATAAAGACTTATTTTCTAATTTTAAAATATTTAAAGATAATTTTAGAGTTTACTCTAGATTCATAATTAAAAGATATTTAATAATGCTTGGTGTTATGCTATTAGTTGGAATACCTATAATTTTATTAAATAAGGGTAAATCATCAATTAATCAGCAGGAAGTTAATTTACTTTTTAAACAAACTCCTATGTTAACTTTTTTACTTACATCTTTTTATGCTCCAATAGTTGAAGAAACTACGTTTAGGCTATCTATTAGAAAAATATTAAACAATAAATATTTGTTTATTATAATAAGTGGTATGTTATTTGGTGCTCTTCATGTTATTAATAACTATACTAATATATATAATTTGCTTTTTATATTACAATATAGTGCACTAGGAATTTGTCTTGCAAAAGCATATTATGATTCTAAAAATATATGGGTATCAATATCAATGCATTTTATTCAAAACTTCATGGCATCTATTTTAATATTGCTATTTTATGTATAAGGAGAATTGTATATGATTAAAAAAATATCAGTGTTAACAGTTATATTAGTTATAGTAGACCAAGTAGTAAAATTTTTAGCTAACACATATTTAAATTATATAAATGTTATACCAAAATTTTTATATTTATCACTTGAAAAAAATTATGGTGTTGCATTTAGTATGTTATGGAATAATAGATTATTAATACTTATAATATCTTTATTACTTATATTGTTTTTAATATACTTATTAAATAAAGAGTATTTATCTAAGGGAAAAAATAATAAGTTACTTAATGCTACATATGGTTTATTATTTGGAGGTATATTAGGTAATTTAATAGATAGAATAGTAAGAGGCTACGTTATAGACTATATAGGAGTATATATATTTAATTATAGATTTCCAGTTTTTAACTTAGCTGATTCATTTATTACGATAGGTGTTATACTTATGATTATAAGTACATTTAAAGAGGAGAAAAAGCAATAATGATGCTTTTTCTTTTTATGTATCTATGGTATAATATTTAAGTGTTTCAGGAGTGATTTATATGAATTATATTATAGATGATGAAAAAGACTTAGTTAGAATAGATAAATTCTTAATAGATAAATTATCTATTTCAAGAAGTAAAGTACAAGAAATGATAAAGCAAAACTTAGTTTTAGTAAATTGTAAAAGTACTAAAAATAGTTATGTGTTAAAATTAAATGATAAGATAGAAATAGTAGGAGAATTAAAGTTCGAAACTTCTGTTAAAGAAGAAGATATGCCTCTTGATATTATATATGAAGATGATTCTTTAATGGTTATAAATAAACCTTCTGGTATGGTAGTTCATCCTGCTAATGGACATTATACTAATACTTTAGTTAATGGTCTTTTACATTATACTAATAGTTTAAGTAGTAATAATGGAGATTTAAGACCAGGTATTGTACATAGAATAGATAAAGATACATCAGGACTTTTAATAGTAGCTAAAACAGATAAAGCACACGAAGCTTTAAGTAAGCAACTAAAAGATAAAACGTTATATAGAGAGTATATTGCACTTGTATCAGGAAGAATTAATCATGATACAGGAGAAATTGATGCACCTATTGGAAGAGATATAAATGATAGAAAGAAAATGTGCGTAACAGATGTTAATTCAAAAGAAGCTATAACATATTTTAAAGTACTTGAAAGATATAAAAATGCTACTTTAATCGAAGTAAAATTAAAAACAGGAAGAACTCATCAAATAAGAGTACATATGAAATATATTAATCATCCAATAATAAATGATCCAGTATATGGAAATAAAAAAACTGTAAGTTCATTTGGACAAATGTTACATGCTAAAAAAATTAGTTTTGTTCATCCTATAACTAATAAAATAATGACATTTACATGCGAAGAACCAGAAGAATTTAATAAAATAAAAGATAAATATAAAAATGAGTAGGTGATTAAAAGTGACAAATGATAAAAAAGATTTAGTTGCAATGAAATTACTTCATTACTTTATAACTGAAAAAAACTATAGTCCTGTTATAGTACATGGCATTCAAAATGAAATATGGCTTGAAAATATGGACAGCAACTACAAAATAGTTAGAATAGTAATGAACTATATTCATAATAAAGAACAACTTGATTTTGATGATTTTAAAGTAAGTAGATTAACAAAACAAATAAAATTTAAAACATTTACATTCAGTATGAAAGTTATGTCTATTTATCTAGATTTAAATGATAACTTATGTCTTAATGACACTAAAAATAATTATAAAGTATGGTATAAAAGCGATAAAGTGCTTATTAAAAATGAAATAATAAAGAATAATTTTCCAGATATAACTGATAAATTAAAATTTACAGAAGAAGGAGCTAATCTTTATAAAAAAATAAATGAAGATATATTAAGAAAAAATTTAAACGAATCAGAAAAAATAGAAGAATTATTTACTAAGAAAAAGCCTTTTGTTACATATACATTAATTATAATTATGTTTGCTTTAATGATACTTATGAGTGTATTTGGTAGTGGTTCCACATCAATTAATACATTAAAGAAATTTGGTGCACTAATTAAGGATAAAAATCCTATTAGATTAATAAGTAGTATGTTTTTACATATTGGTCTTATTCACTTTATAATGAATGCTTGGGCTCTTAAAATATTAGGTGAACAGACAGAAAGCTTTTATGGACATATAAAAATGTTTATTATATTTATATATAGTGGTATAGTTGGTAATTTACTTTCTCTTATTCTTATGCCTAGTAATACAATTTCAGCTGGAGCATCAGGAGCAATATTTGGACTTATGGGTTCGACATTATACTTTGCATTAAATCAAAGAACTTATATGGCAGAAGCATTAAGAAAACAAATACTTCCAGTAATAACAGTTAATTTAATGCTTGGATTTGTTATTTCTGGAATAAATATGTATGCACATTTAGGAGGTTTAATCGGTGGAATGATTATATCAATAGCACTTGGTGTAAAATACAAAACTTCTAAATCAGAAAAAATAAATGGCTTTATAGCAAGCATAATATTAATTGGGATATTAAGTTATTTAGCTTACTTTGCATAGGAGATTATTATGTGTTTTATTAGATTATTTTCATTATCATTAATATTAATTGGACTTATTATTATGTTTATATGCTTTTTTATAACAAGAAAAAATGATAATAAACCAATAAAAAAAGGAGGCAGTCATAACTTTTGTTTTCTAATTCCAGCTAGATATGAATCAAAAGTAATAGAGGACTTACTTATAAGTATTAAAAATCAAAGTGTTAAAATTAATTTAAAAGATGTGTATGTAATTGTTGAATCATTAGAAGATGAAACTGTAAATATTTGTAAAAAATATAATGTAACGGTTATATTAAGAAAGAAACTTAATCTTAAAAGAAAAGGCTATGCTTTAGATGAAGCTGTTAAAGAAATATTAAAGACTAAAAAATATGATGCTTATTTCATATTTGATGCAGATAACATATTAGATAAAGATTATATAAAAAATATGATTCCTATATATGATATGGGCTATGACTTAGCATCAGGTTACAGAAATTGTAAGAATGGAAATAAAAGCGTTATTTCAGCAGCTTCAGCACTTACGTTTTCACTTGTAAATACTGTTTTTAATGATATAAAAAATAAGAAAAATAAAAATATTACGTTTTCAGGAACTGGTTTTTATATAAGAGGGGATATAATAGAAAATCTTAAAGGTTATCCTTTTCATACTCTAACAGAAGACTATGAATTATCTTCTTATGCAACCTTAAATAATTTAACTACATATTATAATACAAAATCAGTATTTTATGATGAACAACCAGTTAAATTTAAAGGAACTATTAATCAAAGAATAAGATGGATTAAAGGGTATTTTACTGTTAGAGGTATGTATAGAAATAAAATGATAAAAGCAATAAAGAAAACCAATAAAAATAAAGCTTCTAAGATAGATGAAGCTTTTGGAATAATACCATATATATTTATGGTTACAGGACTAGTTATTTGGTATGTATCCTTAATATGTATGATAATATATAATTCAATTATAAAAAATAATTTATATAAAACATTATTAATAGAATTATTAATATTTACATTTATTATATACCTAGCACTTCTTATAATGACTTTAGTTATTATATTAAAAGAAGGACGTAAAATAGATCTTGCTTTAAAAAGTAAAATAAAAGTATTATTTTATAATCCTATATTTATGATTAGTTATATACCATGTGCTATAGTAGCTATAACAAAAAAAGATGTTAAATGGAAAAGAGTAGAACATGGTAATTAAATATTACAAAAGATTTTTCTTTGATCATCATTATCCTTTTACTTATAGTATTACTATTTGTAATTTTAAGATAATAAAATCACCTAACTCAGCTTTGAATTAGGTGATACCTACAACAGGTAACACTCAACTCAGCAATATTAAGTGTTCCTTTTTTATTTTATGTAAGTTTTTCTTACGTATTCATGATACCATACTATTTATGCTTTTGCAAAATACTCTTTTTACATATTTAATATCTTTTCAGTATTTTTAAAATTAATCTTACTTATATCTTCTAAAATATCTTTTCCTTTTTCTTTAACTAGTTGACGGCCAAAATTATCAACACTTACACCAGCTCCTAAAGGAATTTTTTTGCCTATCATTTTAGACATCTTATCCATCTCTTTAATAAATACATATCTGCTAATTAAAGAAGAACAAGCAACAGATAAACATTTATCTTCAGCTTTAGTAGTAAATGTAATTCTTCTAAAAACATTATTAGATTCTTTTAAATAACCAAAATAATTTCTAGGATAACAGAACTGATCAATTATTACCATATCATAATTATAATTATCCTTTTTCATTAAAGATAATATTGCTTTATTATGTAATATAGCCTTTACTTTATTCATATTAAATTCCTTTTTGCTATTATATTCCTTATTAGAATATACAATTGTTTCATAAGGAATCTTTTTAATTATCTCAGGAACAATTTTAAGTATTTTATCATCAGTTAATTTTTTTGAATCTCTAACTCCAAGTTCTGTTAAAAACTCTATATCATCTTTTTTTACAAAGGAAGCTGTTACAACAACAGGTCCAAAATAATCTCCCGTTCCAACTTCATCAGAACCTATAGAATTAATATAAAAATACTTTTTTCTTTCTTCATATAATTCTTTTTCATCTTTTTCTTTCTTTTCTTTCTTTTTATTTTCTATAGGAAGATTACCATTATTTAAATGAGCTTCCATATCTCTCCACATATTAGCATCTATATCAGCACTTATTCCTTGAAACATTACTTTTCCAGATTCATATAAGGTAATTATAGTACCTGATTCTTCGGCTTGAAATATAGCATATGGAGGAGTCTTATCTCTTTTTTTATCTTCATAATACTTAATCATTTCCTCTTTAGTATTATCACTTATTTTATATACTATTGTCATAGAAAACACCTCTTGTTAATATTTTATCATAAATATAAATTAAAATAAAAGATATGTTAATTAATGTGTAAAGTATTTACAAAAAAATATATATTTCTTATAAATGTGTTATATAATAAAAATATAAGATATAGGAGGTACTTTTATGTCAGTTACAGATATACTAATTATACTAATAATATTACTAGGAGCATATTTTGGATATGTAAATGGTTTTATAAAACAGTTAAGTGATACAATAATATTATATATATCGATGATATTATCCAGTTTAATAAGTAAAATGATATCAAATTTATTATATAACTATGTACCATTTTTAAACTTTAAAGGAAAAGCTGAGGGCTTTAAATCCATTAACATAATATCATATAGAATAATTATTTATATATTATTTATTGTACTATTTATGTATATAATTAACAAGATACTAGTAAAATTAAAGATAAAAGAAAAAATAATTAATATGAGTGTAGAAACAAGAGGATTTAAATTAATATTAGGTTCTATAGTTGGAATTATATTTATGTTTATATTTATGTACAATGTGCTTATATTAGCATTGAGTCCAAACTTTAATTTGAAATTTGTTAAGAACTCATCTATTTCAAATAAGATTATGGAAAATATATTCATAGTGTCAAGCAGAAATAAAGATGTATATAAGTGTTCTAAGTATGCTATAGATAAGATTAATAGTGAAGATAATAATAAAGAAAATTTTAGTATGTTAAATGATGAAATAGTGGAAAATATTAAAGAGAATGAATTAATAAGTGAAGATAAAATTGCTAAACTAGAGGAAAAAAACAAACTTATAGGTACTAAAAGTGAAAATAAGAAAAAGACACCTAGTGATAAAAAAGATGATGATGATGATATAGACAACGATGATAATTCAGATGACGATTATATAGATGACTCAGATGATGATTACATAGATGATTCTGATAGTGATGATTATATTGAAGATGATAACTCTGATGACTATGATGATTCTGATGATTATTATATAGATGATTCTGATGATGATTATTCAGATGATGATTATACAGAATACGATGAGTATGAAGAAGATTTACAATAGAAAGGAATTTATAATATGATTAAACACATAGAAGAGAAAAACTTTGATACTGAAATAAAAGAAGATATTGTTATAATTGATTTTTTTGCAACCTGGTGTGGACCTTGTAAAATGCTTGGATTAGTGTTAGAAAAGATATCTGATGAAATAAAATTTCCTATACTTAAAGTAGATGTTGATGAATGTAGTAATATTGCAAAAAGATATGAAATATATTCTGTTCCAACACTAATACTTATGAAAAATGGGGTAGAGATTAAAAGGATATCAGGATATATGGATAAGAATGAACTTAAGGAGTGGATTAATAGTGAAAAGTAAAAAGGGTTTTACTTTAATAGAAGTATTAGCAGTGCTTGTAATATTAAGTATCTTAATAACTTTTAGTGTTGTCTCTGTAAGTAAAATAAAAAAGAGACAAGAAATAGAAAATAGAATAAATGTTATTAGGAGTATATTAACAGCAGCTAGAGCATATGATGCTGATAATCCTAATGAAATGAAAGTAGAAATTCAAACATTGCTAGATAAAAATTACGTTGATTTTGACACAAAAAAATATAGTGACTTATTGATGACTAACCGAAATGGAAAGAGAAAAATAACATGGTCACATAACTATTATGAAAATGGGGCTGTTAAAGAATCTAACAAATTATCATTTGTATTTGAGGAAGCTATACAAGTTGATAAAAAAAGAATTATTTCTGATTGTGGTCAAGAAACTGAACAACAAAATAATAAAGTTGGTAAAGTTTTATGTGAAGCAAGTCCTTCATTGGGTGATACTGATAGTTATTTCACTAAATGTAAAACTACAGGCGACACAACTATTTGTGCTGGGTGGGACTCAAAAGGAAAATATTATGATACTGATGGAAACCCAAAGGATGACAAAAATCTAAATTTTAATTAGTTAAACAGTTTATGTAAATTATTACATAAGCTTTTTTTCTTGTAAGACTTTAAAAATAATTCAAGTTATATTATAATGGTTAGTAGTGATGGTGTTAATATGAATATAAATATTGATGATAAAATGTATAATGTTGAAGTATCAAGAAAGAAAAATAAGAATTTATATATTAGAGTAGATGATAATTTAAATATAAAGGTAAGTTGTCCTTTTTTATATACTAATAAAATGATAGAAAAAATTCTTTATGATAATATAGATAGTATTAAGAACATGTTATTAAAAACAATAGAACTTAATAACAAGAAGCTTGATGAAAATAGTAAGATTTTGGGTAAGGAAATTACTATTATATATAAAGATGTTTTAAAACCTATTTTTTCTGATAATACACTTATTGTAAAAGATGTTAAAATGAAAGATAAATGGTATAAAAATAAAGCTTATGAAGTTTTTAGGATATATTTAGATGAAGCTTACTATGCATTTGATGAGAAAATACCTTATCCTACTTTAAAGGTTAGAAATATGAAAACGAGATGGGGTGTATGTAATAGAAAGAATAATTCTGTTACACTTAATTTTGAGCTTATAAAAAAAGATCATAAATATTTAAATTATGTAATTGTACATGAATTATCTCATTTTGTACACTTTGATCATAGTAAAGATTTTTGGGAAACCGTTAATAAATATTGTCCTGAATATAAAATCGTTAGAAAGGAGATGAGAAAGTAATTATGATAATAGAGTCTAAAGATAATAAAAAAATAAAATATATTAATAAATTAAGGAACAATAAATTTATGAATGAAGAGAAAAAGTTCATTGTAGAGGGGCATCATTTGGTTAATGAGGCAAAAAATTCTGGTATTTTACTTGAGACATTTGCTACTAGTAATTTAGATTATGGTGTTATAAATAATTTAGTATCTGATGGTATTATGTCTTACATAAGTAATTTACCTTCTAAAACAAATGTTGTTGGGATTTGCAAATTTATTAATGATAATGAAATATTAGGAAATAAAATAATAATTTTAGATAATGTGCAAGATCCTGGTAATTTAGGTACCATAATAAGAAGTGCTAAAGCATTTAATATAGATACTATTGTACTTAGTTTAGATTCTGTTAAAAAATATAATGAAAAGGTAATAAGATCTACTCAGGGTATGCTTTTTAAGGTTAATGTTATAACTAGAGATTTAAATGAGTTTATACCACTTTTAATCAAGAATAATTATAATGTATATGGTACTGATGTTAATAGTGGAATTAACATGAAAAATATTGATAAGAATTGTAAAACAGCGATAGTAATGGGCAATGAGGGTCAAGGAATATCTCCTAAGATAAAAGAAATTATTGATAAGAATATATATATTGATATCAATTGTGAATGTGAAAGTTTAAATGTAGCGGTTGCATCGTCTATTATTATGTATGAGTTAAATAGGAGGGATTAAATGAATTATTTATATGTAGGTAAATTAGTTAATACACATGGTATTAAAGGAGAAGTTAGATTACTTTCAAAGTTTAGATATAAGGATAAAGTGTTTGTTAAAGGGTTTAAGGTATATATTGGTAAGGATAAAAAGGAATTTGAAATAGAAAGATATAGGGTTCATAAAAACTTTGATATGTTAGTATTTAAAGATATTTATGATATAAATAAAATAGAATATTTAAAAGGTTCATTGGTATATATAAATAAGAATGATTTAAATTTAGATGATAATACTTTTTTATCTATTGATTTAATAGGATTTAATGTTATTATAGATAATAAAAATATTGGTATTATAAAAGAAGTTTTAGATACTCCTGCCAATGAAGTTTTGGTATTAGACAATAATGTAATGATACCATACGTTAAAGAATTTATAGATAATATTAACACAAATAAAAAAACTATTACTATAAAAAATATTAAAGGACTTATATAGTAAAATTAATTTTTCATAAGTAAGTTTTTTTGTAGATAAATTTGACATAATACGTTAAAAATGCTATTTTATGTAGCCAAAATGAGGGAGATTTTGATGAGAAATAAAGAAAGAAAATCTTTTAAACGGGAATTAAGAAAAAATAAAAGCAAAAGAAATTTAGAAGAGTTGTTAGAATCATACGGTGAAGCACTTGTTGATGCACTTGTTGCTACACTTATTTATGTATTTCCTCCTCTAGTTCTTTTTGGTATCACTTTAGTTTGTGCTACGGCCCTAACAAATGTTCCTTTAAAGTATATATATTATTGTTATATGATTCCGGTTGGGGTTCCACTTGTTATTTCTTATTTAAGAACTATGCATCGTATCTTTAAAACGGCTCATGGGTGCGTAGAAAAAAGAAACATGATTTTAGAAAGACTAGAAGAATTAGACGAAGAAGAAAAAGAAAAAGAATTAGATAAGGTAAAAACTGTTGTAAACAACACTATGCAAAAGGCAAAATCTAATAATGAGATGGATAGTGATGAAATTTTAAATGATATGTTATTAAATGATATGTTATTTGAACTTGAAAAAACTAATAATAATAATGATAATGATAATAAGGAAGTTTCTTATAGCTTAGATGAAACTAAAGATAAAACACTAAAGAAAACTAGGAAGTAATTTTTAAATTTATAGACTATTAGCAAATGAATTTTGTTAATAGTTTTTTTCATAATTGACTTTTTTCTATATTTCTGTTAATATATCAAACTTGTATAGGGGGATTAAATTATGAAAAATACAGAGAAATTAGTTGATGTTGATAAACTAAATAAATTAGGAGACGTAGTAAAATTATATTTAGAATTAACTGTTGATCAAAAGAAAAGTGCTTACGAACTTGATTCTTTTTATTCAAATTATATTGAAAAAGATGCCAAAAAAATTAATTATTCTACTAATATAAATAGCTTAGAAAACTATTCTAAAAAAGAAAGTAATAGAGAAAATTTAAATGAATGTTTAAACTTTTTCTATTCATATGATAACTCTAACATTGTTATAGCTAGCGTTGTTAAAGATGAATTATCTAGGTATGTTAATTTAGATGGAAAAGATGAAATTGATACTATTTTATCTTGCTTTTCTATAAGAAATAGCTTGTTTAGATCAAAAAAAGTAAAAGAACTTGCTAATAAATATTTAATAGCAATTTCAAATTATTTAGCTTCTTGTTATGTATTTAATAAAAAGAGAATAGAATCGGTTGAATACATGGAAGATAAATTTAATTATATATTAAAGTGTATTAAATCTAAAAATTTAATAAAGATGGATAATGAAAAAGTATTTTATGACTTTTTAAATTTTTATTATTATTTTGAAACTGAGGATAATGAAAAAATAGATGTTGCATCGCTTATTAAAAATAGAATAGATGAATATAACAATATTACTATGGAAAGTAAAAATCCAATAGTTGGTAAGTCAAAAAAATTAAGTAGATATATTATTAGAAATAGTATTGAAAAAATAGACTATAATAAATTTCCAAAATTTACTGATGAAGACTTTTTGGATGTTATATCTACTACTAGAAAGTATGTAGAAAAAACTAATAATAAGGACATTTGCGAGAAATTAGCTGTTATAGATGGATTACATATGGCTTATTATAAGAAAAAATAATTTAACTTATTACTAAATAATGATATAATGTAGTTATAATATTATTGTTAACAAAGAGGTATACATTATGAAAATAGATATATTAACACTTTTTCCTGAAATGTTTGATGGCTTTAAGAATGAATCAATTATTAAAAGAGCAATAGACAATAAAAAACTTGAGATAAACGCACTTAATTTTAGAGATTATTCAAATAATAAACATAAAAAGGTGGATGATACACCATATGGTGGTGGAAGTGGTATGGTTTTAATGTGCCAGCCTATCTTTGATTGTGTAGAAAAAATAAAGAAAAACAATTCTAAAGTTATTCTATTATCACCTCAGGGTAAGAAATATAATCAAAATAAGGCTTACGAATTATCTAAAGAAGAACATTTGATATTAATTTGTGGACATTACGAGGGATTTGATGAGAGAATAAAAAGTATATGTGATGAAGAAATTTCTATTGGTGATTATGTGTTAACAGGTGGTGAACTTCCTGCTATGGTTATAACTGATTCTGTTGCAAGATTAATTCCAGGGGTTATAGAAGAAGAATCTCATTTAAATGACTCATTTAATAATAATCTATTAGATTATCCAACATATACAAAACCAAGAAACTATAAAGGTATGCAAGTGCCTGATGTTTTACTTTCTGGTAACCATGAAGAAATTAGAAAATGGAGAGAAGAAAAACAAATTAATATTACATTGTTAAAAAGGCCTGACTTATTAAACAAAGCTAAAGTAGATAAAAAAGGTATTAAGAAAAATAAAAATAATATTGTAACTGATGATATAAAAAATATTAAAGTAGTTGAAGTAAAAGAAAGTAAAAAAATTAAAAAAACAGGAAAATATGCTTTATTTAAAGAAGAAAAGACAAAAGCCGTTACTACATTAAAGCCTAAATTAATTAGTGGATATAAACTTAAGGGAAAAAATAAAAGTAATAGTATTAGCAAAATTTTGATTGTTAAAAAAGCATTTATAGAAAAGATGGTTCTTAGGAATGTAATGAAGAAAGTAAATATATTAACCTATAGACTTAATGCAGCGTTAAATACAGATGACGATGATGCAACATCAAGAGTTTTAGGTGAAGCTGAAATGCTAAAGTCTATGATAATTTCTACATATGCTTTATATTTAGGTAAAGCTAATTTAGATAAAATAATTAAGAATATAAATTTGCTTGTTGGAGAGTTTGTGAAAACAAAATCCATCAAAAATAGCGTTATAATTAATCAAAGTGAGAATTATAAAAGGAGATAAATTATGAATAAAGTTAACGAAAAAAATGTTAAAAGAATTATTTTTAATAACGACTCTAGTAAAATAATAGAAAAGCTAAAAGGAAAATATGATGAAGACGAATTATGTGAGTTATTACTAAATAAATATAACAGAAAGACTATAGTTGCACTAGTTCCTTTATTTACTAAAGTTAGTAGTTTAGATATGATTGCAAGGTATTTTATAAGAGATGGTGAAATGGGTTATAGTGTAAAGGATTATATATTAAAATTATTATCAAACCAATACTTCGTAGAAAATGTAAACAAAGATTATTTAGCTAGTCTAATTGATATTTGTTTGCTTAATTGGCGTAGTTCTTTAGATTTCTTTACTCTTTGCAAGACTGGATTAATTAACAAAGATTCTTTAATATCTAAAATGAAAAGTAATGAAGATTTAACATTTAATATTATGAATCTTTCGTTTGATAATAAATATTTAAAGAGCGTAATAAATCAAGAGGATTTAGAAAAGGTAGTGCTTGATAGTGGTAGTAGTAAATTAGTATATAATTATGCATTAAGATGTAAAGATGCTGATATTAAAAAAATGGAACAAAAAATAATAGAACTTAATGATATTTTATATATATATTTATTTGCTCTTAAAGTTGATGGATCTGATAAAAAATTATTAATAAATAAAATTAAAGAATCTAAAAATATACATTACTTAATATTAGCTATGGTAAATTTGGATATATCTCTTATTAATGAGTTTAATAGTGCTGAAGAATTTTTGTATGTTATGTCTACATTAGATATGGCTAATGAAACTAAAATGGATATAATATCTAGGGTGATGAATAAAATAGGAAGTACTAGTGGTAAAAAATATAGTGAATATAATGAATATAATGAATATAATGAAAATGAATTTATTAAAACGCATAGTATGAATAAAAATATGTTTCTGGTATAGATTTATAAAAATGAAAGCCTGTTTAACATGGTATAATAATCAGAGAATTCTTAAGATAATCAATTTAAAATTTGATTGGAATCATATATAAGATAAATTACTGGTTTTAAAGTACTTGCACAATTATAAATATTGTGTTAAAATCATATTGTTCAAAAAAGCAATCCGATACAAGTATTAACATTTATGCATGATTGCTGGTTATATATTTTAGAAAGGAAGACTAAAGATTATGAATAAGATTGAAAAGATTACAAGTGAACAATTAAATCCAACCGTACCTGAATTTAGAGTTGGAGACACTGTTAATGTTGGTGTTAAAATTATTGAGGGTAAAAAAGAAAGAGTTCAAGCATATGAAGGAATAGTTATTTCTCGTAAAGGTAGTGGAATATCTGAGACTTTTACAGTTCGTAAGATGTCTGGTGGTGTTGGAGTTGAAAGAACATTCCCAGTTCATTCACCAAAATTAGATTCTATTACTGTAACTAGAAAAGGTAAAGCTAGAAGAGCTAAATTATACTATGCTAGAGATGTAGTTGGACAATTTAAATTAAAAGAAAGAAATTAAGGTGTTATGCCTTAATTTTTTTTACATAATTTGTTGTTTTAAGTTACATTTTTTGCTATAATACTAATTGATAATAGGGGATTGATAGAAATGAGAAACAAAAAAGGTCAAGCTTTAATTGAATTTGTGATTATATTACCTGTTATGCTACTACTTGTTTTTTGTCTTATTGATTTTGGTATGGTAATATACGAAAAAAATAACCTGGAAAATATTGTAAGTGATGCAGCAAATTTGTATGAAGATGGAAAGCAAATAGATGATATTAAAAAGATAATAGGTGATAATAAAAACTTAGATATTAATATAAAAGAAAATGATGGTTATACGACAATTGAAATAGAAAAGAGTGTTACTCCAATAACACCAGGTCTTAATTATCTTAAAAATAGTGTTTTTAAACTAAAAACACATAGGGTGCTAAAAAATGATTAGTTTAAATAATAAAGGACAAAGCTTATTTTTATTTGTTATATTTATACCTGTTTTTATGTTACTTGGTGCATTTGTAGTGGATATAGGTCTTGCCAAAGTAACTTCTAATAATTTAGATGATGTATCAAAATTAGTGCTTGATTATGGACTAAAAAACATTGATAATAATCCATATGATAGTATGATTGATTTAATAAATAAAAACGATGATAAAATAGACAAATACGATATAAAACTTGATAAGTTAAATAAAATAATTAATTTAAAAGTAGAAAAAAACAGTAGTAGTTTTTTTGGAAATATAATAGGAAAAGATAAATATAAAATATCTATTAATTATATAGGTTATATAAATGCAGAGGGTAATACTGTAATAGAAAGGGTTGAATGAAAATGAAAAAAAACGCAGCAAAAGTAATAACTATTTTTTCTTGTAAGGGAGGAGTTGGTAAGACTACAACTACTCTTAATTTAGCTGGCATATATAGTCTTTTAGATAAAAAAACTTTAATAATAGACTTAGATTTAAATAGTGGTGCTGTATCGCTTAGTTTAAATGTTGATGTTAAAAAAAGTATTTATAATGTTGTAGATGATATGAGTAATAATAGGTTTGATGGCATAGAAAATTATATATCATCTTACAATGAAAAAATAGATGTTTTACCAGCTCCTATAGATCCTAGATATTCTTTTAAAATTGATAGTAAATACATTGGTTTAATAATTTCATCTTCTATGTACAAGTATGATGTTATATTAATTGATACATCTCATAATTTAAGTCCTATTTCACTTAGTGCGTTAGATAAAAGTGATAATACTTTATTTATTGTTACTAATGATCCTGCTGATTTAAAAAATTCTAGAAGTATGATATCAATATTTGAAGATACTAATAAAACTAATTATAAAATATTATATAATGCTTCTAAAGATACTGGAAAGGATTATTTTTCCCTTTTTGATATTAAAAATATAATTAAACACAATATAGATTATAAAATAGATAAATCTTTTTACATAAAAAATATTGATAAATATGTTATTGATGGAGAAATATTAACTCTTAATAAAAAAATAAGACAAACTAAAAAACTAGATATATCTAATTTGACTAAGCTTGCTAATAGTCTTATTTTAACAAAAGAAAGTTCGGAGGCTAAGAATGAAAAAAAGTAGTAATTTATTGAATGCTTTTGATTTAAAAGAAGAAAAAACGGATTATGTTCCTATAAAAGACTATGATATATTTAAAGATAAAGAGCTTTTGGATAATTTAAGAAATACAATTATATCTAATTTAATTGATGATAAAATACCTAATAATAAAATGTTAAATGAATATATAAATGATGAAATTGATAAAGCTTTGATAGGATATGATTTAACTAATTTAGAGCGTAGTCATATATTTAATTTAATAGAAAATGAAGTAAATGGGTATGGACCTATTACAGAACTTTTGGATGATCCTAATATTACTGAAATAATGGTTAATGGAAAAAATGAAGTTTATGTAGAAATAGATGGACAGATAAGCCGTGATGATTCTGTTTCATTTATTAATGATGAACATATTATAAGAACTGTTCAAAAAATTGTCCAACCGCTTGGTAGAACGATTGATACTGCAAATCCTATGGTAGATGCAAGATTAGAGGATGGTTCTAGATTAAATGCTGTTATACCACCTTTATCTTTAAAAGGACCTGTTGTTACAATAAGAAAATTTAGACATGATATGAGAACTATTGATGATTTTTTGAGAACTGGTTCTATGACACCTTATATGGCAAGATTTTTAGATGCTGCAATAAGAGCTAAGTTAAATATTATAATTTGTGGTGGAACAGGTAGTGGTAAAACAACTCTTTTGAATGCGTTATCTTCTTTTATAGGTAGTGATGAACGTGTTATAACAATAGAGGATGCAGCTGAACTTAAATTAAGTCAGCCACACGTAATATCCTTAGAAACAAGATTGGTTAATTATGAGGGTACAGGTGAGATAACAATACGTGATTTAGTAATTAATTCTCTTCGTATGAGACCAGATAGAATAATAGTAGGTGAGGTACGTGGTAAGGAGGCTTTTGATATGCTTCAAGCTATGAACACAGGTCATGAGGGCTCTCTTACTACTATGCATGCTAATAGTCCTATAGAAGCTTTAAACAGACTTGAGACAATGGTACTTATGGCTGGAATGGAAATACCTATTAAAGCTATTAGAGAATATATAGAAAATGCCATAGATATAGTTATTAATGTTACTAGATTATCTGATGGTAGAAGAAAGGTTAACAGCATTTGTGAGGTTGATGGTTTTAATGAAGATGATATATCTTTAAAGGAAATCTTTTCATTTAAACAAACTGGTCTAACTGATAAAGGAGAAGTAGATGGTGCTTTTGACCTTAAAAAACGTATACCAAAGGTTTATCAAAAGATAAAAAGCAGAGGTATAGATGATATAGATGATATATTTAATTTTAAAAAATAAAAAGAAGGTGTTATAGATGAATGTATTTATTATTCAAACTGTTATTATTTTGTTACTAACTTTTATTATATTTTACTTAATTACTTATAATAGTGCACTAAAATTAGAAAAAAGAATATCTAAGTATAGTGTATCTAGTCTTAAAGATGAAAAATTATCTTTAATGGATAATATAAGTAATAAATACAATTTATTAATAAAAAGTATATCTAATATCTTAAAAAAATCTGTAATGCTTAAAAAATATTCTTTAAAATATAATAAATACATTGATTATGAAGAAAAAAAAGATACATCGTCTTTGGATTTTGTAAGTAATAAAATAATTATTAGTTTTATATTTATATTTGTAATTGTGCTAGCTAGAATAATTGAGGGAAAATTTGCTAATATTATAGATATATTATTATCAGGTGTAATAGGCTTTTTCATCATAGATATATATTATAAGATATCGAGTTATATAAAGAAAAAGCTAGTTGAAAGGGATCTTTTAAATGCTATTATAATTATGAACAATGCTTTTAGATCTGGAAGAAGTACTATGCAAGCTATAGAAATAGTTTCTAAAGAATTAAAAGGTCCAATTAAACAAGAATTTAAGAAAATGCATATGGAAATAAGTTATGGTTTATCTTTAGATGTTGTCTTTGAACGATTTTCAAAAAGAGTTGAATCAGAAGAGGTAAGCTATATTACCTCATCACTATCAATTCTTAATAAGACGGGAGGCAATATAATTAAAGTTTTTTCTTCAATAGAAAAAATGTTATTTGATAAACGAAAATTAAAGCAGGAGATGAAATCATTAACCTCAAGTTCTAACATGATAAGTAAGGTGCTATTAATAATTCCATTTATTTTCGTATTATTTATTCTTTTATTAGATAGAAACTATTTTGATCCACTATTTAGCTCTTCAGCTGGGAATATTATATTATGTTTGATAATTGTTTTATACTTGCTTTATGCATTCTTTGTAAATAAGATTATGAGAGTGAGGTTTTAAAAGATGAATAATGGTAAGAAAAAATTTATAAATAGAATTTATAGAAAACAAGATATAGAAAAAGTTAAAAACAAAATTGATCAGTTTGGAGTATCTAAAAAATTTAATGAAGAATACTTTTTAAATCTTAGATTATATACTTCTATCATGGTTTTCTTTATAGTTTTTATATTTATAAATCAAGGTGCCATAATCGCACCTATTGTAACTGTTTTATGGTATTTACTAATTGGATATTTAATGATAGATGTTCCATTAAAGAAAAGGGAAAGAAAGTTAGATAGCCAGGCATATTATTACTTTGAAGTTTTAACACTTGCTTTGGAGTCAGGTAGAAATTTGGAAAATGCAATAAAGATGGCTTGTAAGTATATAGATTCTGAAATATCAGATGAATTTAAAGAAACATTAAAACAGGTTAATTTTGGTAAGTCATTAACTGAAAGTTTATCTTTAATGAGCAAGAGAATACCAAGCCTAACTATTAATAACATAATTTTAAATATGGAACAATCTAATCTTTTTGGAAATAGTATAATAGATACTATGTATAATCAACTTGATTTCCTAAAAGATAAACAAATAATGGATATAAAATCAAGAATTAATAAAATTCCAAATAAAATAAGTATATTTTCTGTTATATTTTTTATACCACTAATACTTTTAATAGTACTAGGACCAGCATTAGTTGAATTGATACAAAGATTATCTTAAATAAAAGATATTCTTTTTTACATTTGGTATACATAAATTTATTTTTTTATTGAATGAAAAATATTTAAATGATAATATTATAATAGAGATAGGTATAGGAGTTGAAAATATGAAAAAAGATTTTGTTGAATTTCTAGGATTTACAGATGAAGAACTAAAGGGAAAGGTTGGAAGACCAAAATTAGCAGATAAGGAAACAAAGAAAAAATCTATATTATTAGCTGTTTTTTCTTTTGTAGCTGTTATATTGTTATTAGTTTTTGGTTATGGTACTTTATTTGGATTTGATAAATTATCTCTTTTAGCATCTGTTAGAAAAAACAATACAGAGTATGAAAGTAACACACTAATTACTGATATAAAACCATTAATTAGTAAAGTTAAATTAAGAGAAGGTACTAAAAGAAAGCTATATTTGTCAATAAAACCTAGTAATTCTGGAAATAAAAAAATAGGTTATGTAAGTTCTGATGAAAGCATAGCTAAAGTAGATAATAAAGGCAGAGTAGTAGGACTTAAAGTTGGTAAGGCAAAAATAACAGCAAAAACTTTAGATGGCAGCGATAAGGAAGCTACATTTAACGTTGAAGTTATTAAAAACGCATCAGGCACTTGTGATATAAAGGATTTTAGTTTAGCATCTAATGGGGTGAATTATAATATAGAATGTAATAATGCAAAAGTAAAATCAATTAAGTACAAAGTTGGTAGCTCCGATTACAAAGATCTAATTACAAAAAAATTAAATGATAAATTATATTTATCAAAAAAAGATCTTGAAAAAAAAGTATATTTAAAAGTTACTTATTATCCAAACAATAGTAAAATTACTAAATATGATGTTAAATCTGTTAGCACTCCAAAAACTACTAAAGCATATATAGGTGAATGTAATCTTATCCTAAAAGAAGTAAAATCAAACTATGCTAAATATGATGTTTCTTGTGAAAATGCTAGTGTTACAAAAATAGCATATAAAATAGGAAATGGTAGTTATATTGGAATTGATACTAGTAATTTAGCTGATACTATAATTTATGAAGAAAGTAATGTTACTAGGACACTATATTTTAATGTTGATTATGTTATAGATGGTACTAATAGAACTAAAAATATTACTAAAAGTAGTATAATAGAAAAGGGTGTACAAAACGAAATAAATTAATTACCGTAAGGTAATTTTTTTTGTATATATAATTTATTATTGTTAAATATATATTTAGGTGATATACATGCTAAAAGATATATTGAATACTGATTTTAATGAAATAATAATTGTTTCACAAAGAGCTTTGTTTTCTCTTATAACATTATTTTTTATAACTAAGTTAATTGGTAAAAAACAAGTTTCTGAACTTAGTTTATTTGATTATGTAATTAGTATATCTATAGGTAATTTTGCAGCTGAAGTTACAATGAATTTAGACACTCAAATATTAAACGGTGTTATAGGTGTTGTGATATTTGGTTTTATAGGTGCATTAGTTTCATATCTTACTATGAAAAGTATAAAACTGAGACGTTTTTTTATGGGAACACCAACTGTTATCATAGAAAATGGTAATTTTGTATATAAGAATTTAAAAAGAACTAAAATGGATTTAAATGACTTCTTGCAAACAGCTAGAATAGCTGGATACTTTGATATTAGTGAGATTAAATATGCACTAATGGAGGCTAATGGGCAAATCAGTTTTTTACCTAAAGAAGAGTATTCTCCTGTAGTTAATAAAAATATGAATATTAAGGTATCTAAGCAAGGTTTATGTGCTAATGTGATAATTGATGGAAAAATTATGACAAAAAATTTAGAAAAAATAGGCAAAAATGAAGAGTGGTTATTAAAACAACTTAGAATAAAGGGTTATAATGATATAGAAAGAATTCTTTTAGCGTGTATAGATATAAATGATAAATTAACTATTTACTTAAAAAATAGTTGTAGTGATATACTTAATGTTTTAGAGTAATCATATTTATGTACTTGATTTTATCACTTTGTTTTGATATTATTTTACTGGTGATAATATGATAGATAAGCTAAAAAAGATGATTAAAGACTACAAATGGATATATATTACATTTTTTGTATCAAGTATTGTAATAAGTGTTATTTACGCATTAAGTAAGATAGCACCGCTTGGCAATAATTCAATGTTAGATGTAGATTTTTATCATCAATACGGACCATTATTAAATGAATTATATGATAGAATTCAAAGTGGTAAATCTTTGTTATACTCCTTTAATACTGGTGGAGGTATACCATTTTATAGAAATTTTTTAAATTATTTATCCAGTCCGTTTAATTTGATTATGTTTATATTTAAAAAAGATAATATAGTAATTTCTTTTTCCCTTATAATTGCATTAAAAGTTATTTTTGCATCTACTTTTATGTCATGTTATTTAAAGAAAACTTTCAAAAAGGATAATGTGTTATTAGTTGTTTTTTCTATTCTTTATTCATTTTCTGGATATTTTTGTGCATATTACTGGAATATAATGTGGTTAGATGGAATGGTGTTTTTACCACTTATTATGCTTGGAATTAATAAAATAGTAGATGATGATAGTCCTTTATTTTATACTATTTTTCTATCTATTATGTTGTTTTCTAATTACTTTATAGCATACATGATATGTATTTTTTCGGTATTATATTTCCTTGCTTATCTATGGTATAAAGTGGGATTTAATTTTAAACTTATGTTTAAAAAAGTCATTCTATTTATTTGCTTTTCCATTTTGGCAGCTGCCTTAGTTGCATTTGCACTAATTCCTCTTTATAAATCATTATCTTCTATTTCTGCGACAAAGGATTTATTCCCATTATTTGAGTCGTCTTTTAAAATATATGATTATTTATTTAATCACATAACTGGTGTTAACAGAACTGTTTTTGCAAGTGACACTCTTCCTCTTCCAAATGTTTATTCTGGACTTATTACGATAATTGGCGTTATAGTGTTTTTTATGAATAAAAAAATAAATAAGAAAGCCAAGTTTTTAGCTATTGTATCTCTTTTGTTTTTCTCTTTTTGTTTTAATATAAAATCTATAGACTTTATTTGGCATGCGTTTCACGTTCCTAATGATTTGCCATGGCGTTATTCGTTTATATATGTTTTTGTATTTATAATAATAGGGTATTATGGGATTTTAAGAATAAAAGATGTTAAGCAAAGAAATGTATTTATAGCATTTGGAAGTTTATTATTGGTTATATTAGCAGCTTATAAATTTAAATTTGATAATATTGATTTTGATAGAACTATAGTTAACATAATAACTTTGCTATTATATTTATTAATTTATTTGCTAACTAAAATTAGATTTAAAAAAAAGAACTTAATAATTATTTTACTTTTAATCTCTGTTACATCATTTGAGTGCATTTACGCAATAAATTATAATTGGGATATTGATCACGATATAAATACATTTATGAGCAGTAAAGATACATATTCAACTTTAATAAATGAAGTGGAAAAAGAAGATAATGATTTATATAGGATAGAAAAAACAGATTATTTAACATTAAATGATCCTGCTTGGTTTAATTATAAAGGTATTTCAACATTTACCTCTATGGCTTATGAATCTGTTTCAAGGTTTCAAAGAAAAATAGGACTTGCTGGTAATAATATAAATAGTTACTATTATAAATACTATAATACGCCAGTTTACAATACGATGTTTAATATTAAATATTTAATGGGAGATTATATTGATAATGAGTATTATTCTTATATAAAAAGCTTAAATTCAGTTGATTTAATAAAATATAATTATAGTTCATCTTTAATATACGGGGTAGATAAGAAAATTAAAAGTTATGTTTTAAAAGAATATCTTCCTTTTGAAAATCAAGATGAGTTTGTGTATAAGGCAACAAATGAAGAAAATGTATTTGATAGTTTACAAGTTTCAAATATAACAGGTGGACAAATACAAGATAATAATTTCTTTAATAATTCAAATGGAAATTTCGCATATAAACTAGAAAATTCATCGACATGCATGACTTTTAAACTAGCTAATGAAAAACGTAATAATGTTTATTTATACATAGGCGGAGATAAAGTATCTGGTTATGAAATTGATGGAAAATATTATTCAATTACTTCTGATGAATATTATGTGGTAGATGTTGGTGTAAAAGATGTTGGTACAATTGATATAAAAATAAACTTCGAAAATAGTGATGATTCAGTAATTAAATTTTATGCATATACTATAAATGACGATGTATTTAAAAGGTTTTATAATAAAATAAATGATAACAAACTTAAAGTTAAAAATTATAGTGATACATATATTAATGGAACAGTTTCTTTAAATGAAGATAAGGTTATGTTTACAACTATTGCATATGATGATGGTTGGACTGCTTTAGTAGATGGGAAAAAAGTTGATACTTACTCGATTGCAGATAGTTATTTAGCTTTTGATATAAAAAGAGGAAATCACAAAGTGGAGTTACTATATTATCCTGATAAAATGAGACTTGGTATAGGAATATCATTTATTAGTTTTGCTATAATTTGCATGTATAGTTTCTTTAAAAAGGATAAAAACATAAAAAAAGTCTAAAAATATAAATTTAATGTTTAAATTTATATTTTTTTGTGGTAGAATGTTATTAGTTATGGTAGCGGTATGTTACTATAAAGGGGTAGGTAATTTATTAAGGAGGCTAGTTGTGATAGGGGTAATTGAGAGAATAAAAAACAGTGTTTTACTAAAATGTAGTACGTTAAATGATCATATAATTAGCGATAATTTAATCAAAATTATTGATAGAAATATTTATCATTTTGCTGAGGATATTGAAAGCCTTATAACTGATAACAGTATAAATATAAACGAGGAGACACTTAGAGATGAAGTTTCTAAATGTATAAAAAATCCTATTATAAAAAAAATAAAGCGAAAATTATTTATTGATTCTTTAGCACTTCAAATAACAAATGATACTTATATAGAAGATTGTTTATTAAAGAAGGAAAGTATTGATAAAATTAATAAACAATATTTAAAAGAACTTAGTAAAAATAAAAGTTCTAATCAATTAAATATGACAGAAGATTTGGACCTAACTAGCATTATAAGTATTTTAGATTCCTATGTCAGCGACAATATTATTTCTAAGGTTAACGAAAATGTTTTTTTAGTAAGTGCAATTGATAGAGCCTTAAAGAATCTAAAAGATGAGTTAGAAAAAAATCTTAAAGAAATGATTGATCAAACAGATAAGAAATATATGGATATATTAATAGAAGAATTAACTCCAGAAGTTACAGAAGAAGAAATAAAAGAAGAATATGAAGAGGAAAGTGATACTATGAATATTGAAGAAAATATTTTAACAAATGAAAGTGTTGTTAAACAAGAAGTTAATAGATTTGATAAGTATGATGATATGACATTATTTAATAAAACTATTTTAAGTCTTAATACTAAGGAAGAAAAATTAGCTAGAAGAGAAGCGAAAATTGAAACAAGACGAAAAGAAATAGAGGAAAAATTAGCTATAACAAATAAGAACATTGAAGCTAACATTGAACGTGAAAATAAATTATCTCAAATAAAAATAGAATTAAATGAAAGAGAATTAGAACTAAATTCTAAATTATCAGAAGCTGAAGTTATTTTCCTTAATATGAAACCTTTAATAAAGGGTCTTAATAACATTAAAACTTTTGATTCAAACGGAGGTAGTACAAATGAATAAATTAAACAACAGTGTTCTAGATAAGATAAGTGAAAACAACAATGAATATAGAGGAAAACTTAGAAATTTAAATAATCAGATTGAAGAAAAAACAACTTCATTTGTTGGAGAATTAGTAACTTTATCAAATTATGTAATTGATTTTTCTAACTCTATTAACAAGGCTAAAGATGATTTAGTTATGCCAATAAATAGAATTGTTGAGTCATACGTTATTAAAGATTTAAGAGGAGTAGAAACAGTAAATGAACAATTTGTTATGAAAATAAATGATAAATTAGAAGATGCTAACATAACAAATGCAGAAGAAAAAGATAAATTTATAGATAGTTTAAACTCACTTTTAAATAATAAATATTTAGAAATAGTTAAAATTAAAAGAAATGATTTTTGTGATACAGATGGTAAAAACGTTGAAATTGAAGACAAGTTTAACAACTTTATTAATTATATTAGTAGTTTTCCAAATGTTAACGTAGCTATATTTGAAAATACCATCAATACATATAAAGAAAGCATATATTCTCTTATATCTAGTACACTTAAATCAATTAGTGATTTATATTTAAGTAATTTTGTTGATGGAATAATGAATGGCCTTAATGCTATTATTGAACTAAATAATAGTAGTATTACAGATGATTTCAAACCGTTCACTCCTAATGTTGATGATATCGAAATACCTAGTATACCTAAAGCACCTATAACAGATGAGAAAATACTTCCTATTAGTGATGATAAGTCTGATATTG
Source organism: uncultured Bacilli bacterium (assembly GCA_934148015.1). Classification (GTDB taxonomy): domain Bacteria; phylum Bacillota_I; class Bacilli_A; order RF39; family UBA660; genus Aphodocola. The sequence goes on along the minus strand of CAKPCU010000003.1, from coordinate 38,030 downwards.
AATTACCTGAAATACCAAGTTTTTCAAGCATTAATAATACATCTAAGGAAGAAGAAGAAAAAATCAGTGTAAGTGCTTTGGAAGTTCCAAAAGAAGAACCTATTACGGTTGATAAAGATTTAAAGAAACAATATGACGTAGAAGAAATACTAAAAATTGCAAAATCTCCAGTAGTTTCAATGCCATCTGATGAAGAAATGCGAAATAATAGCTTTACCGCAGTAGAGCCTATTATAAAATCAGAAGAAAAAGATAACATCATAGATAAATACAACGAAGATGAAATAGCTAGTGAATTAATAAATAGATTAACTTATCGTTTGGATGCTATAAAAGAAAAGCAACAAAAATTAGATAATGATGAAAAAAGATTAGATGATGACGAAGCATTCGTTAATAGTTTAATAGATAATTCTAATAAAAAACAATTAGAACTTGACGAAATCGAAAAAGAATTAAATAAGAAAAAAGAAGAGTTAAAAGCAAAAGAAGAAGAGCTAAATAGAAAAATAAATGATGTACTTCCTTTTGCAAATGCTGTTATGAATGTTCAAAAAGAATCTTAGGATTCTTTTTTTGTAATTAAATTATAATAAAAGCATATATTTAATTAGAAAAGTTAAGGAGGATTTTTATGATAAATAAACAAAAACTATGGTTTATTACATTATTTAGTTTAATTTTAGTATTAAGTGTTTACTACATAACCATGCCTAGTGAACTTTTAACTACTAATTCCAAAAATATCAAGAAAAATAAAAGTGAAGAAAAAGTAACTGTTACTAATTCTGATGTTCTAACGGTTCTTCAAGTTGAAAAAGATGAAGAAAGGGCATCTTTGGCGGCAGAATATAATGAGATTTTATCAAACAAAAAGTCTACTACTGAAGAGAAGAATAATGCATACGAAGGATTAAAAAAAATAGATGAAATAAAAGCCAAGGAGGAAGCTATTCAAGAAAAGATAAAGAAGAATTTTAAAGTAGATGTATTTGTAAAGATAGATGGTAATAATGTAAGTGTTACTATAAATAGTAAAGATCATAACTATTCTTCTGCAAATAAAATAATGAGATCTATTCAAGAAGAATACAAAGAAAAAATGTATATTTCGATAAAATATCAGAATTAAGTACCTTTTTTTCTCACTTTCATAAAATAATATAGAAAATATTAAAATACCTCTTATATCAAGAAAGTGGGGAAGTTATGTCAAAGAAAATACTTACTAAAAGAGAAAAAGAAATCTTTGATTATTTAATTACGAATAAGACAACTAAAGAAATAGCTGATAAATTAAGTATTAGTGAAAAGACAGTTAGAAATCATATTTCAAATGTTATGCAAAAACTTGGAGTAAAAGGAAGAGCTAGTGCAGTGATAGAATTACTTAAATTAGATGAGATAAAGTTATAAAATCGCATATATATGCGATTTTTTTCATAATATATATGGGAGGAAGTTATGATAAGAAAATTTGCTTACAATAAAATATTTAGAACTAGTGGAATGTTGTTTCTTTTCCTTTTTTTATTATTGTTTCCAGTTTCTAAAGAATATTCTCTTAAAGACAATATTACTAAAAATACTATTATGACTACAAAAAAGAGCTACATATATTTAATTGATAAAAATGGTTACGTAGCTAGAAGTGAAGTACAACTATCTTCTTCTGATACTAAAACATATATAGAAAACATATTAAAATTATTAGTAATAGGAGGGAGTTTAGAGGATAAGTTACCTAATGGTTTTAAAGCTATTTTACCCATAGATACTAAAATATTAGATATTATACTTAAAGATGATTTTGCATCAATAGATTTTTCTTCAGAATTTTTAGAATTAAATGAAGTTGATTTTAATAAAGCAATAAGTGCTATTACATATAACTTAACAAGTTTGGATAAAATTAAAAAGGTTTATATAAAAGTAAATGGAAAATTGCTAAATAGTATGCCGAAATTTAAAAAAATTATAAATCAGCCTTTTTCGAGAAAAGATGGGATAAATAAAGTGTATGATTTTGACAGTTACAAGAATGTCACAGGTGTTACCGTTTATTATTTAAATAAGAATAATAATTATTTTTACTATGTTCCAGTTACTAGAATGGTTAATGATGATAGGGAAAAAATTAAAATAATAATAGATGAATTAACATCAAGCAACATATATGAAACAAATTTGATGAGCTTTCTAAATTATAATGCAAAACTTTTAGATTATAAATTTGAAAATGAAAAACTTATATTAAATTTTAATAATTATCTTCTTGATGATGAAAATTCCATGAAGGTATTAGAAGAGGTAATCTATTCTATTTCGTTTTCAATTCAAGATAATTATGATGTAAAAGAAGTAGTATTTAACGTAAATGGTAAAGAAATTACAAAAAGTGTATTAAAAAATATTGAATAATTCTTATTAGTTTGTTATAATGGATATGTTCCTTGATGAACAATCACGTCCTGCTAGCTCAGCTGGATAGAGCAACGGCCTTCTAAGCCGTGGGTCAAAGGTTCGAATCCTTTGCAGGACGCCATTATAACAAATAAATCACTACCTGAGTAGTGATTTTTATTTTTTTATAGGGAAGTGTGTTTTAATTTTTATTCTTTTTTCTATACTTTTATTTATTATTGATTAATACTCTTATTTTTTTAGCTGGCTTAAAAGTTAATTCACTGTCAATATAATTTGGTAAAATAAGTGAATTTTCACCATCAATATCAACTGGATATTTAGGATAAACATCATTAAATTTAATTTTAATTTCACTAGAAGAATCTACAATCATACAATCGTTATGTTTATTTAAGTCAACGTCATTTTTTAAGTACTCTTTAAATAATTTACATATTGTTTTAGCATTTATATTCTTAATTATAAGTAGTTCAAGTTTTCCATCATCTAAAGCTGCGTTTTTAAATAATTCTACTCCAGCAAAACCTTTTGAGTTTGTAACAGCACCAATTATGCAATCACAGTTACCACTCATATTGTTAGTCTCATAATCTATATTATATATAACAGGCTTTTTAACTAAATCCTTTAATGCCGTTATAACATATCCAGCATGGCCGAAATTTTTCTTTAATTTAGGATTCGTTATATAAGGTATATGTGCTAAATGCCCAAATACAGAAGTGTATGCAGCTATTTTATCATTAACACTGTATGAATCTAAGTATTTGATTTCACCATTTAAAACGTTTTCTATGATTTTCGAAACGTTTTTTTCATTTATGTTAAAATTTTTAGCCATATCATTAGTAGTACCTGTTGGAACGTGTGAATATATCCCTTTTTGATTTATTTCATTTAATGCTTGATATGATTCACTAACTGTTCCATCTCCTCCAAGAGTTATTATTATGTTATTATTATCATCATAGGTTTTAACTAAATCTTTTACATGTCCCTCATACATACTTTTCATAAAATATGGTTCAATTCCATAACTCTTAACTGTTTTAGCTATTTGACCAACACTGCTTTCTTTAAATCCAGTAGATACAGGATTATAAATTATAATACATTTTTTTAAATCATTTCTTTCCATATTATCCCTCTTGCTATATATAATATCATTTTTCAGAAAAAAGTCAAAAAAAAAGCGAGGGTTTTTATTAATTAAAACATAATAATATGATTGAGGAGGTGATAAAAGACGAAAAATAATTTTTTTGTAAAACAAACTTCATTTAACGATTGCGGGATAGCATGTCTTACCATGATATTAAAATATTTCGGTATAAAAGTAGAATTAAATGAATTAAAAGAAAAGGTGAAACTAAAAGGTGATGGAGTAAGTGCTTATGAAATAGTAAAAACAGCTGCAAAATATAATGTTTCTTGCATTGGATATAAAAATGTTGAATTAGAAAGTTTAAAATTACCAGCTATAATTCATACGGTAAATAGCGATGGGATAGGGCATTATGTTGTATTAATAAAGGTACTAAAAGATAAACTACTTATAGCAGATCCTTTAGTTAAAATAATGTATGTTGACAAAGACAAATTTTTAAAAACATATTCTAAAATAGCATTGATATTTGAAAAGAAATATAATTTTCTTAAGATTCTTACTAATAATAAAGGACTAATTTTTAAAATTATATTATATACATTAACTATAGTTTTATTCAATTTATTATTCTCATACTCAATTTCCACTATATTAAGCAAAAGAATTAATCATAATTATGAATATATAATTATATATATATTAACTGTATCTATACTTAAAGTATTATTTTCATATATTAAATCTATTTATTCACTTAAATTCAGAACTTCACTTGATGAAATGATAACAATTCCAATTATAAGTCGTCTTTTAAAGCTTCCTTATGAATATTATCAAAATAATGGCTCTGGTGCTTTATTATCTAAAATTACAGATTTATCATACATAAAAGACATGATTGTGAAAACGATAGAGATAGTATTGATTAATGTAATTTTTATTTTATCATCAGTATTATTACTGCATTCTAATATTAAATTTATATTTCTTAATATTGTATATATCATTGTAATGATTATAATTAATAAAAGAAAATTAAAATATCAATTATGCGATTTTTACGATTTGCAAATTAAAAATCAAAATTTAAACAATAAGATCATAGATTACTTTAATTCAATTTTGTCTATTAAAAATGTAAGTAAAGAATCTTACTACGAAGAAAAATTATCAAAAACTTATAGCGCATACATATATGATTATGAAAAAATGGGTAAAAAAATTTTAAAAAACGAATTATTTGAATCTATAGTGACAAGTTTTTTTCTTGCATTATTTATACATTACTTAATTAGTAGTAATATATTATTTTCTTATAAAATTTTTTATTTTACACTTGAAAATTTAATTATTGATTCATTAAATGAAATATTACGTCTACAACCTTTATATGCGAATTATAAAGTATGTAAAAAAAGAATAACGCATATATATAATCTTGATTATATGAATAATTATAATATTTTAAATATAAATAAAATATGTTTTAAAAATATAAATTTCAAATACAATGATAAACCTATACTTAAAAATATATCATTTGATATAAATAAAAATGATTTTGTTTTAATAACAGGCTCATGTGGGTGTGGTAAAACAACGCTGTTTAAATTATTAATTAAAGAAATTGAATATAAAGATAAAGGTATATTTGTAAATGGAAAAAATATTAATTTATATAGTGAAGGTGAAATTAGAAATAATATTTTATATATGGATAATAAGACAAAATTATTAAATGAAAGTATAGAAGAAAATATTTTCATGGGAAGCGATATTGATAATAAAATATTAAGAATAGCACAGATAAAACAACTCTTAAGAAATAATAAAATAAATTTAGATTACTTAATGGATAATACCAATAATAATTTATCAAATGGGCAAATAAGTAAGGTTTTGATAGCACGAGCTTTATCATCAAACAAAAAAATAATTATTTTTGATGAAATAACATCTTCATTAGATATAAAAACTGAAAGAAAAATATTATCTAGTATAAAGGCTTGTTATAAGGATAGAACAATAATTATAATTAGTCATAGAAGAGAAAACTTAGATATTTTTAATAAAATAATTAATATTGATGAATTATTTTGTAATAAAAATACTGAAAGGAGAAATGTGTGAAGTTAAATAAAAAAGAACTGAAAATGATTACGGCTGGAGCATCTGGTGGATGGATTACTGCTGGAATAGTTGCAGGTATATCATTTATAATAGGTATTATTGATGGTTTCGTAAGACCATTTAAATGTAAATAGGAGGAATATGATATTAAATAATAGAGAACTTAAACAGGTAATGGGAGGAGGTAAAATTTCAGCTACACTACTTAATTACATAATAAAAGGGTTTAATTCATTTTTAGATATGGGAAGATATTTAGGTAGTAGTATAAGAAGAATTTCATCTAAAAACATGTGTGATATGTAATTAAAACTATAATAAAAAGTGATTGTTTGCGAAAAAACTGTCACTTTTTGTTATAAAATAGGAAAAATATATTGTAATAAACAAAAACAAGTGTTATAATTATTGCAGTAAAAAAAGAGAGGGGGGAAAGAAAAATGATAACTGTTAAAGTTAATGGTAACCTTGAAGGTGCATTAAAAAAATTCAAGAATAGAGTTGCTAAGAGCGGTCTCCCTTCAGAAGTTAAAAGAAAAAGAGAATATACTAAACCAGGAGTAGAAAGAGCTCAAAAACGTGCTGAAGCTAAGAAAAATGCTCGTAAAGCTGCAAGACGTGAAAGAAATAACGGATAATTTTTCTTTACCTTATAAGATACTTCATAGTATCTTTTTTTTTGCATATTATTTATTGGTGATTCGGTTTGAATATAAGAGAATTAATTGATAATTATGTAGAGTGCAACACGTTTGAAATAAAATTTAAAAAAAGAAAATTATATGTTTATTATTATGATAATATAAATCATTTTTCCAGTGACAAAATTGAATTAATAAGTAACAAAGACGTATTTACTGTGCTTGGTAAAAAACTCATAATAGAAGAATTATATAAGGAATTATTAGTAATTTCTGGAGAAATTTCTAATATAAAAATAAATACATCAAATGAATAGTTATGTGCTTATAAAAGTTACTGGAAAAAACGTCAGATCTTTTGTTAGAAGATTAATAAATAATAATATATCCTATAGTAAAATAAAAGAAAATAGTTATAAAGAACTATATATTAAAATGCCATATTCTGAATATCAAAAAATGTGTAAAATAAAGACAATAAATAAAATTGAAATTATAAAACTAATTGGTCCAATAAAACTAGTTGATTTTTGCAAAAATAATATAACATATGTATTATGTCTTTTAATATCGCTTACATTTCTTATTTTATTGTCAAAGACTTGTTTCAAAATAAACGTAATACATAATAATAAAGAAATTAGAGATTTAGTTACTGATGAACTAAGTACTTTTAATATAAAAAAATTTAGATTGATACCAGGATATGAAAAAAGAACAAAGATTATAAATAAAATTATTAAACATAATAAAGATAAGATAGAATGGATGGAAATAGAAAGAAATGGAAGCATACTGTCAATTAAAATAGCAGAAAGAAAGATTAATAAAGAAGAAGAAGTCTGTCAAAATAGAAGTATAGTAGCAAAAAAAAGTGGAGTTATAAAAAAAATATTTGCATCAAACGGAGATATTGTAAAAAATGTTAATGACTATGTAAAAAAAGGCGATGTAATAATAAATGGAAATATCATAAAAGATGATGAAGTAAAAAAAAGCATTTGTGCTAAAGGAAAGGTTTATGCAGAAACATGGTATAGTGTTAATATAGAGTATCCGCTATATTACGAGGAAGTAAAATACTTAGATGATATAAAAAATAATTATATAGTAAGTATATTTAATCATAACTATTCAGTTAGAAAAAATTTTACCACATATTATTTAGAAAAAGAAAAAGTATTATTATGGGAAAAAATATTTCCTTTTAAAATTAGTACCGTAAAGCAAAGAAAAACAAGGACTTTTAAACAGAAATTAACCTATAATGAAGCTTTAAAGAAAGTAACTTCTATTGCATATGACAAGATTTTAGTTAAATTGAATAAAGATGAATACATTATTAGTAAAAAAGCTTTGAATTTTTCAGCAAATAATAGTAAAATAGTAGTAGATGTTTTTTTTAAAGTGTATGAAGATATTACTGATTATCAGAATATAGATGCTTTAGAAGATATAAAAACACCCGAATAATTTATTTGGAGGCTTATTATGTTTACTAATATTTTCCTAAAAGCAATAAATAATATATGGCCAATGTTATTTATATTTACTGTTATATTAGTCTCAATTAGGATTATATATCTTATAACAAATAAACAAAAAATAGTTTTATATAAGGAAATAATTACATATCTTTTTATAATATATATATTGCTTTTATATTATATTGTAACGTTTCAGGACAATAATTATGGTACTAACAATTTTACTCCTCTTAAAGAAATATTTAGATATAGCATAACTTCTAGATTATTTTTTAGAAATGTTATTGGTAACATTTTATTATTTATACCGTTTGGTATATTTGTTGTTCACTATACAAAAAATAAAAAAATATATATAACTGCCATCCTTTCTATTATAGTATCATCTGCTATTGAATTTGCTCAAAGCTGTATTGGTAGAACGGCTGATATAGATGATATTATATTAAATACAATGGGAGGTATTATTGGTTGCACTTTATACAATAGTGTTAAAATAATTGTAAACAAATTACCGAAGTTCTTAAAAAGTGAATTATTCTGGGATATAATGACGTTAATTTTTATCATAATTATAATATATGTTTTATTTAAGTATAACTTTTGGAGGTTTTTAGTATGAATTATGTTGAATTTTTTAATAATTATGGTAAGGATATAGATATTGACATACCAAAGGATTTTATTAATTATTGTTTAGATAAACTTTGTTTGAAAAACGTACTTTTTAATGTTATAATAGTTAATAATGAAGATATTCATAAGATAAATAAAGAATATAGAAATGTGGATAGACCAACAGATGTAATTTCATTTGCATTAGAAGATAATAAAGATGTAGATGTTCCAGGGCTTAGAGTTTTAGGGGATATATACATATCTTATGATAAGGTAATAGAGCAGGCATTAGAGTATGGTCATAGTGAAAAAAGAGAAATATGTTTTTTATCGATTCATGGATTACTTCATTTACTAGGATATAATCATGAAAAATTAGATGATGAGAAAAAAATGTTTAGTTTACAAAAGGAGTTGTTAGAAGAATATGGCATCAAAAAATAAGGTAAAAGTTGAAATATCAAGAGGAAAATATGTAGAATCTCAGCAATTTAAAAAATTAAGTCCAAAAAGAGTACTAAGAAGTTTTAAGTTTTCTTTTGATGGACTTAAATATGCATATTTGCACGAGCAAAGTTTGGCTCTTCACGTTATTGTTATGATAATTGTTGTAACTTGTGGCTTCGTATTTAAAATAACACCAATTCAGTGGGTAATAACGCTTGTTATGGGAGCTCTTATATTAGTTTCAGAGCTATTTAATACATCAATAGAAGCTGTTGTTGATATGGTTACAGAAGAATTTCATCCACTTGCAAAAATTGCTAAAGATACTGCATCAGCTGCTACTTTTATTGCAAGTATTGTTGCAGCTGGTATGTGGCTTACAGTATTTTTACCAAAAATCATCGCATGTTTTAGGTAATTAAAATGGATAAATTGAAAAATTTTTTTAATAGAGAGCAAAATCTACTAGTTCATATATCAGTATCTATATTAGTTATAATTTTTGGATTTATATTTAAATTATCTACTACTGAATGGCTTATTATTTTCTTTTTTATATCATTTGTAATAACTTGTGAACTTATAAATTCTGCAATTGAATTAACGGTAGATTTATATACAACTAAATTTAATCCACTAGCTATGGTTGCTAAAGATACAGCAGCAGGAGCGGTTGTTATAGCAGCTATTACATCGGCATCAGTTGGATTATATATATTTTTACCAAAATTTATTCATATGATAAAATAAAAATATAAATACAGATTTAGCTTATATTAACCTCATCTCTTTTAAATAAGAAATGAGGTTTTAATGTGTAGATAAAATACGTTAAAGAACAAAAAAAGAATATTAATAAACATTTATTTAATTTTCTATAAACTGAAATAAGGCAAATTAAAAGGATAGTTTCCTGTTTATTACAAGTTACAATCCTAACTAATAAACTACCTGACTTTTAGATTTTAGTTTAATTTACACTGTTGTTTTCTTCTGCAAAGTTTTTTCCAATTATACCCCCTAGCATACTAAATATTAATAGTACAATAAAGTAAATAAACATACTAAGATTAAAATCAGACCTAAATATAAGTGATAATAAAATAAGTATTACAAACCATCCTGTAAAATATAATGTGCCACAAGTTATTCCTCTTTTTTTTGTATATTTTGATAGTATTAATGATCCAGTGAACATAGATACTATACTACTTAGATAAATTAATATCTTATTTAATTTATCACTAGTTACATTGAAATAATATAAAACTGATGTAAAAATTAAACTAATTAGTGCTATTAAAATAGTATAAAGCACAGATTTCATTATTTTTTTAATACTAATCACCTCTAATTAAATATATTATATGAATATAAATTTATGTATCATAACATAATAGAAATGGTGATTATTATGCATATATTTCAAATTATTGTTAAAACTTTTTTTATCTATGCTTTAGTTGCATTAATATTTAGGATTATGGGAAAAAGAGAAGTCGGTCAACTTGGTACCTTTGATCTTGTTGTATTTATTTTAATAGCGGAATTAGTTGCTCTAACACTTGAAAATAAAAATCAATTTTTTATAAATTTGATTCCTGTTGTAATATTAGTATCTCTTCAAATCTTAATATCTAAAATATCCCTTAAAAGTGCAAAATTTAGAAGATTTGTAGATGGTAAGCCAGTGGTAATAATAAACAAAGGAATAATTAATTTTAAAAATATGATTGAGCAGAGATACACATTAGATGACTTATTGTTACAATTAAGGGAAAAAGATATAAGAAGTATAGATGAAATAGATTATGCTGTATTAGAAATTAATGGAAAATTATCCGTTTTTAAAAAAGATGATAAAAAAGACAAAGATACATTTCCACTTCCAATAATATTGGATGGGGAGGTTCAATTTGATAATTTATATCAGATGAAGAAAAATAAAAGTTGGCTTTTAAATATCTTACTTGATAAAAATTTAAAAGTAGAAGATATATTTTATGCTTTTTGTAAAGAAAATGAATTATTTATCATTAAAAATTCTGATGTTAATTAAATTTTATTGTTAATTAAATATATTGTTTCTACTAGAGACTTGTGATATAATAGTTTATATAATAAGGAGGTTGCTTGTGAAAGATAAGGATAAAAATATAGAAGAGGCTATTGACAATATTTTTGGAGAAGATGTATTGACAATTAACACTGATAGTGATGATAGTAATGATAACGATTTATCTAAAACTTCTTTAAATATATATAATTACGAAAATAGTGATATAGACCTATCAAAATTAGATGATGAAACTAAAAATCAATTAGAAAATGATCATGAAGCTTTAGATAATTATGATACTAATGATGAAAAAAGCACAGATGAACAAAATGAATCAAATAATGTTATGAGCTTGGATTCTAGCAGTGGCGATGATATTGAAGTTGAAAAACAAACTGATCTAAACGGTAAAAGAAAAGGCATATTAATAATTTTACTATGCGCTATATTATTAGTTATAGTTATTTTGACATTATTTATATATAATCTTAATTGTGAAAAAAACGTATCTTGTGTGTATAGTGTTAACGATAAAAACTTTGTCTTAAGTGATACAGTTAAAATAACATATAAAAAAGATAAGATATCATATGTTAATAGTAATTACAGTTATGCTGCTATAACAAAAGATTTTAAAGATCAAATAGATAACATAAGACAGGAAAAAATACCTGTTATTGTAAATTCAAATGGTATGAAAGGGTTTACTTATATCTTGAATGAGGAAAATGATAAATTTTCAATTACTTCTTCACTTGATTTTACGTCTTTTGATTATGATGAAATATCTAAAATAGATCAAAAAACAAAACCTATTAGTTATTTTGAAATTGATTCAAACTTAACCTATAAAAAACTTAAAAATATATTAGAAAAACAGGGTTATACTTGTAAAAAGTCTAAATAATAAATCAGAATGTGATCTGATTTTTTTTTGGCAAAAGTTTTAAGTTTAATTGTTAATTATTAAAAATTATGTTATAATTGCTTACAAGGAAGTGAAGACATGAGAAAATTAACTGAACAAGAACTAGTTAGAAGACAAAAAGCACAAAATATAAGAGAACTTGGAATGGATCCTTTTGGGCATGTTTTTAAAAGAACAGCCTTTAATAATGAAATAAAAGAAAAATATAAAGATGTAGATCATGATGAATTTGAAAACATTAATGACGAAGTAACTATTGCAGGAAGAATTATGTTTATTAGAAAGATGGGTAAAGCATCATTTTTCAGTATAAAAGATAAGACTGGACCTATGCAAGTATACATTTCAATTAATGATGTTGGAGAAGATACTTATAACTTATTTAAAACAGCTGATTTAGGTGATATAGTAGGTGTACGTGGTAAAGTTATGAAAACTAAAACTGGTGAAGTTACCGTTAAATGTTTAGAGTATACTCATCTTGTTAAAGCTTTAAAACCATTACCAGAAAAATTTCATGGTTTAACTGATAAAGAAGAAAGATATAGAAGACGTTATGTTGATTTAATTATGAATGAAGATTCTAAGAATATAGCTTTTTTAAGACCTAAAATTATTAAATGCATAAGAGACTTTATGGATGGTGAAGGATTTACTGAAGTAGAAACTCCAATTCTTACATCACTATTAACTGGTGCTTCAGCTCGTCCTTTTATAACTCATCATAATACTCAAGATTTAGATATGTATTTACGTATAGCTCTTGAATTACCTCTTAAGAGGTTATTAGTAGGCGGTATGGAAGCTGTTTATGAAATTGGAAGAGTATTTAGAAATGAGGGTATGGATTTAAAGCATAATCCAGAGTTTACCTTAATGGAAGCTTATTTAGCATATAGCAACTTAGAAGGTATGATGGACTTAACTGAAAAAATGTATCAAACAATTGCTAAAAAAGTATTTAATAAAATGACTTATAATTTTAGTGGTTATGAAATTAATTTAGAGGGTCCATGGAAAAGAGTTAGTATGACTGATGCTATTAAAGAACAAACAGGCATAGATTTTAAAAAAGAAATGACTGTTGAGGAAGCTTTAAAGTTAGCCGAAGAACATAACATAGAAGTTCAAGAACACGAAAGAAGTGTTGGACATATAATTAATTTATTCTTTGAAAAATACGTAGAAGAAACTCTTATTCAACCTACGTTCTTATATGGTCATCCAATAGAAATTTCTCCTCTTACTAAGAAGAATCCTGATGATCCAAGATTTGTTGATAGATTTGAATTATTTATAGCTGGTAAAGAGTTTGCTAATGCATATACTGAGCTTAATGATCCAATTGATCAGTTAGAAAGATTTGAAGAACAATTAAAAGAAAGAGATTTAGGAAATGATGAAGCTAATGATATTGATATGGATTTCATAGAAGCTTTAGAGTATGGTATGCCTCCAGCTGGTGGTATTGGTTATGGAATAGATAGATTATGTATGTTATTCTTAGAACAAGATTCTATTAGGGACATACTATTATTCCCATTAATGAAGCCAGAAAATGATAATACAAGTGCAAAAGAAGAAAATTAATTCTTCTTTTTTCTTTATATATTTTTTTAAATATGATATAATCTTACTATACTATGATTAAGGAGTACAAGTTATGTTTATAGGTTATTACGGAATATCAGTTTTACTTACATATATAGGAGTTGCATCATCAGTAATTGGGATGATGTTTGCTTTTTTTAATCATATACCAGTTGCAATTATGTGTCTTATAATATCTGGTATATGTGATATGTTTGATGGAACAGTTGCAAGAGCTTGCAAAAGAAGTGAGCGTGAGAAAAAATTTGGAATTCAAATAGATTCTTTAGCAGACTGTATTTGTTACGGTGCATTTCCTGTTGTTATTGGAATATGTATGGGATTTAATGGTATATTTTGTAAAATTACATACGTTATATATGCACTTACAGCAGTAATTAGATTAGCATATTTTAATGTTTTAGCAGAAGAAAAAGAAAGTAAAAAAATATTTAATAAATCTTTGGAAGATAAAAACTATTACTATGGACTTCCAGTTACCAGTATTGCAATAATACTTCCATTTACTTATAATTTACATATTTTTTTAGGACCTAACATATTTAATAAAGCCTATCCTTTAATTATGTTAGTTACAGCAATTTTATTTGTTTTAAATATAAAAATTAAAAAACCTACAGGAATATGGTTTGTTATATGTTCTATCTTAGCAGCGATAGAAATAGCAATTATTTCTGCATCAATTAGATAGTTTGAGAAATTGCATTAAAGATAATCCTGGCTTTGGATTATCATTTTTGTATAAAACAGCTGCTGGTAGACTAATACTTAAGATATTAGTTAATAATAAATATGTAAGTAATATAATGGGATTTTTAATGGATAGAAGAATATCATGTCTTTATATTAATCATTTCATTAAGAAAAATAACATTGATATGAGTGAATACTATGATAAAAAATATATATCTTTTAATGATTTTTTTACAAGAAGGGTAATACCATCAAAAAGACCTATTATTAAAGATGAGAATACATTTACATCATGTGCTGACTCTTATCTTACTTGCTATAAAATAGATGATGATCTACTTATTAATATTAAAAAAAGTAAGTATAGTATAAAAGAACTTTTAAAAGATAATAAGTTAGCTAGTGATTATAAAAATGGTTATGCATTAGTATTTAGACTTACACCTAGTAATTATCATAGATATCATTTTATTGATAGTGGTAGTGTTATAAAAAAGTATAGTATTAAAGGCAAATTTCATACTGTTAATCCTATTGTTTATGATAAGTATAAAGTTTTTCATGAAAATACTAGAGAATGCACTTTAATTAAAACTGATAATTTTGATGATATTGTATATATAGAAGTTGGAGCTTTACTAGTTGGACGTATTGTCAATAAAAAAATAAAAAAATTTAAAAAGGGCGATGAAAAAGGTTATTTTAAATTTGGAGGGTCCACTGTTATATTACTAGTTAAAGAAAATGTTATAAAACTTGATGATGATATTATAAATAATTCTCTAAAAGGTTATGAAGTAAGTGTCAAATGTAATGAAAAAATAGGAGAAAAGATATTTAAAAAATAAAATATATGTTATCATAGAAAGGGAGGTAATACTAGTGGAAGAAAAAAATGAAGACAAAATAAATGAAAAAGAAGAGTTAGAAAAAACAGATTCTATAAAAGAAGAAGAAATTAAAGATGAAAACGTAAAAAAAGAAGAAGATAATATTACTCGCGAAATAAATTTAGATGAATTATATGACGGTGCAATTAATAATACTGTTATTATTGATCCTGTTAGTAAAGATGAAATCCTAGAGTTAAATAAAAAGAGTAATAAAATTTTAATTATTATTATACTTGTTACAATAATATTATTAGTACTATATTATGTAAATAGCAATTTTGATCTTAATATATTTAATAAGAAAAAAGAAGATAAAACGCAAAGTACAACAACTACTATTACCACAACTAAAAAATTAGAAGAAAATGGTACTTTAATATGTGAATTTAATGCAAAAAGTGATTCAGAGTCTCAAACTGTTACTTATACTGCTAATTATGTAGATAGTGTTATAAATAAAAGTGAGTTTAACTACGTTTTAATGTCTAATTTAGAAAGTATTAGTGAAGAAAGTGCAAAGCTTCAAAGTGAATATGAGTCATATTTTATCAATAATGCAGCTGTTGTTGGTAATAACGTTACTTTTGAAAAAACTGAAAAAGGTTTTAATTTTAATGATAAAGTTTTTTATGATATAGTTGATTTTAATGCAATTACAATTGAAGATGGAAAAATGAATTATTTTGTAAAACCAAGTGCTGGTGATACTTATTTAATATTAAAAGATGCTTACGAAAAGAAAGGATTTAGTTGTAAATTAACTAGTGTAGGTGCAGAATATAATGAAAAAACAAGTGAAAGTAATAACTGATGAAGAACTAGCTTTAAGAAAAAAGAAGCTTAAGAGTTTAAGAATTGTAATGATTATATTTGACTTAATTATTGTTGGATTATTAATATTTCAAATTAAAACTGATACATTTACTTTAATGCCATATATAATGTTAATTTTATGTAATTTAGTTACATTTTTAATAAAACCTACGTTTTAGATATAAAGACCACTTAGGTCTTTTTATTTATTTCTTTTAATACAGTTATAAGAACTAGTAATGTTGTTATTATAATTCCTGTTATCATAGAAAATATAAGGCAATTTATTCCAAAACCTAAAAGTCCTGTTATTGTTAATACTACATACTTTATTATTATTGAAATAACCGATATTTTAAATAATTTATCTGTTTTATCCATAGCTTGCATAGCAGCAGCTAAAGCAGGTTGCATATATATAATTAAGAAAAATGGCCCTATTAAATATATATAATTAATTCCTAAATTTACGCTATATATAATATTTAAAATTTGTTTTGGAAAAGCTAAAATAAAAATTAAACAAATAAGTCCAATAACTAGTGAAAGACTCATTAATTTAAATAACTTATTATTAAAATTATTTATTTTTTTATCTTTATATATTTTAGTTAAATTAGGTAGTAGTGCAGATGCTATAATACTAGAGAAAAAGGTCGGAAGTGATAATAGAGGAATAACATATGAATTAATTATTCCATATTCTAAAGTAATATAATTTAAATTATAACCTGTTTTTAATAGTATATTTGTAAGTATTATTGGTTCTAAGAAAAAGCCTATACCAGATATTAATCTAGTCATTGTGGTAGGTACTGATATCTTAAGTATATCTTTTATAATAGTTTTATCTATACTATATTTAGATTTATCATGTTTTAAATATTTTTTTTCTATTACATTAGACATAATACTTATACTAACTAATTCAATTATTATATTAAATAGTATTAAAAATGTAACTGATATTATGCTTCCTTTTAAAACTACTATTGGAAATACTATAATTATTAGTAATATCTTAACTATTTCTTCTATAACATTAGAGGCTGCTGTTGGCAGCATATCTTCTTTTCCATGTAAAAAACCCCTTTGAATACTAGATGCACTTGTAAAGAAAATAATAAATGAAATAGATAAAATAGGTATATATAGACTTTTATTATGAAGAAGATTAGCAACTGTTTTTGATAGTAATATAATGGTTATAAAAGATATTATATTTATAATTATACCTATAAAATAAGCGTTACTAAGTAATTTTTTATCCTTATATTTTCCCTCAGCACTAAGTTTACTAATTGATATTGGAAAACTAAACTGTGTTATACTAATTATTAACATTAGAGTAGGTACAATTAGAGTATATAAAGAAATTATTTTTATACCAGCTATTCTAGTATAAAGAATTTTACTTATCATACCAAAAATTTTTGTTAATACACCAGATACTAATAATATAAATATATTTTTAATAAGTAAGTTATTTTTTAATTTGTTCATACTTAATTATATTAATTTATTAAACTTAAATGAATTTTAATATATTTTTTCTTTTTTCTTTGATTTTAATACCTATATGTTATATAATAAGTATTGTTGTAATGGTATTTACAATTATATAAATTATAAAGAAGGATGGAGTAAAGTTATGAAAAAGATTTTTACAAAAAGAATAATTATATTTTTAATGGTAATCATTTTATTTAGCTTGGTTTATATCCCTTTATTTAAAGACATGAAATTTGGTCTTGACTTAAAGGGTGGATTTGAAGTTTTATACCAAGTTAAAAGAAGTGATGGTAAAAAGTTAAAAGATGGGGACTTAGATAGTACGTACACCGTAATTAAGAAAAACGTTGACTCTTTAGGTGTTACAGAGCCTGAAATAACAATGGAAGGTAGTGACAGAATAAGAGTAAAATTAGCTGGTGTAACAGATTTAGAAGGAGCAAGAAAGGCTTTATCTAATGTTGCTAATATATCATTTAGAGATACTAATGATAAGCTGCTTATGGACTCTAGTGTTATTAAGTCTGCTAAATCTTCTTATGATGAAAGTGGTAATCCTGCAATATCTCTTCAAATAAGTGATAAAGAAAAATTCTTAAATGTTACAACAAATGTTAGTAGTAAGTCAGATGGTGAAAACATCATGGTTATCTGGTATAACTTTGAGACAGGAGTTAATTCATATTCTAAGGATAAAGATACTTGTGGTAATGAAGATAGTGTATGTTTGTCAGCTGCAACTGTATCACAAGGCTTTTCTTCTGATGTAATTATTACTGGTAATTTTACAACTGAAGAAGCTAAAAGACTTGCTGAAAATATTAATGCAGGTTCTATTTCTACAAAATTAACAGAAATATCTAGTCAAAATGTTAATGCATCATATGGATCTAATGTTTTGTTTAAGACGTTTATAGCTGGTTTAATTGGTATGATACTTGTTATATTATTTATGACTGTATTATATAGATTCTATGGATTTATATCAGGAATTAATTTAATACTATACATGTTATTAGTAATGGGTATTTTCTGGCTTATTGGTGGAGTTTTAACATTACCTGGAATAGCTGCTTTAGTTTTAGGTATTGGTATGGCTGTTGATTCATGTGTTATAACAGCTGAACGTATAAAAGAAGAGTTAAATAATAATGCTAGTTTATCTAACGCTTACGTTTTAGGTAATAAACAGTCTTGGAGTAGTATATTTGATGCAAACGTTACTACACTTATTGTTGCATTAGTTTTATACAAGTTTGGTGAAAGCTCTGTTAAGGGCTTTGCAACAATGCTTATGATAACTATTTTTGCAACTATGTTTATCATGGTACTTATTAATAAATTTGCATTATATCGTTTTGTTAAGACAAAATATTTTGAAAATAAGACAAAAGCATTTGTAGGTTATAATAAAGATACCGAAAAAACTACGAAAAAACTTAATATAGATGCTATTAAAATACTTAAAAAATGTTTTACTGTAACAATTATTTATCTAGTAATAGGAACTATTTTCTTATGCACACGTGGATTTAATTTAGGTATTGATTTTAGAGCTGGTTCTGATGTTACTTTAAAAGCTGATAATATGAAGATAGAAGAAGTTAAAAAAGATATGAAGTCTTTAGGTTATAAAGTTATTTCAGCTGAAAAACAAGAAAATGATGAAGTATATGTTAAATTAGATAATGAATTAAAAGAAAAAGATATCAATAGAGTAAATAAGTATTTTAAAGATAAATATAATGCTACTAGTGAAATAAATGTTATTACTAACGTAGTAAAACAAGAATTAGTTAAGAATGCTATATACTCAGTAATTATAGCTATTATTGCTATCATAATATATATTTCAATTAGATTTAAGTTTAGTTTTGCCTTATCATCTATTTTAGCACTTGCTCATGATGTATTATTTGTAATGATATTATTTTCAGTATTTAAAATAGAAGTTAATGTAATATTTATTGCAGCAATATTAACTATTGTTGGTTACTCTATTAATAATACTATAGTTGTATTTGATAGAATAAGAGAAAACTTAAAGAATAATAAACATGGTAAATTAACTAGTGATAAGTTAAAAGAAATAGTAAATTTAAGTGTATCAGAGACATTTTATAGATCACTAAACACAACAATTACTACACTTATACCAGTAATTTGTTTAATTGTTTTAGGTTCTAAAGGCATTCTTACATTTAATTTAGCACTTATATTTGGACTTTTTGCAGGTTGCTATTCATCTATGCTTCTTGCAGGTCAAGTATGGTACTTAATGGAAAATAGGAATTTAAAAAAGAATAATAAAAAATAATTATAAGGGTGATAGTTAATGGAAAAGTATAATTCTTATACTATTGATGATTTAATTAATAAAGTTAGTTCATATATTAAAACTGATGCTGAAATTGATTTAATAAAAAAAGCCTACCTTTATGCTAAGGAAGCTCATATGGGGCAAAAAAGATTAACGGGTGAAGATTATATCTGTCACCCTTTAAATGTTGCTATAATACTTACTGAGATTTTTGCTGATAGTCAAACTATTGTAACAGCACTTTTACATGATGTTATTAATTTTACTGATAAAACTTTAGATAATATAGAAGAAAATTTTGGAAAAGAAATAAGCTTACTAGTTGATGGAATATCTAGAATTAATAAACTATCTTTATCTGCGGATAATGATCAATTAGCATCATATTATAAAAAAATTATAGTTGGGTTATCTGGTGATGTTAGGATAATTATATTAAAAATAGCTGATAGACTTCATAATATGAGAACACTATGGGCTATACCAGAGAGTAAAAGAAAAGAAAAAGCTAAGGAAACTCTTGAAATATTAGTACCAATTGCACATAGATTAGGTATTAATCATATTAAAAGTGAATTAGAAGATCTTTGCTTAAAATATTATAAACCTGATGTATATAATGATATTTTAGAAAAGCTTAGTGAAGAAAGAAGTGAGCTTGATAAATATGTAGAAGAAATGATGCAAAGTGTATCTAAAATATTGTCTGATAATAATATTTTTCATGAAATGAAAGGTAGAACAAAAAGTGTTTATAGTATATATAATAAGTTAAATAAGGGTAAATCATTTAATGAGATATATGATATATTAGCACTTAGATATTTAGTTAATACAGAAGCTGAATGTTATCTAGCACTTGGTCTTATTCATGCTAAATATAAGCCAGTTCCAAGAAGATTTAAAGATTATATAGCACGTCCTAAAGAAAATGGATATCAATCTCTTCATACAACGGTATTTGGTATTGGTGGAAGACTTTATGAAATACAAATTAGAACGTTTGATATGGATAAAGTAGCAGAATATGGTTTTGCTTCTCACTGGTCTTATAAAGAACATGGTGAAGTTAAAGCTAATATGATGGAAGAAAAATTAAAATCATTTAGAAGTATGATTGAATTAAATGAACAACAAGCATCAAGTGAAGATTTTGTAAATACTGTTAGAAATGAGATTTTTTCTTCAAATAATATATATGTATATACTCCAAAAGGAGATGTATTTGAGCTTCCTATAGGTTCTACTCCAATTGACTTTGCATATAGAGTTCATACATCTGTTGGTCATTCTATGATAGGAGCTATAGTTAATAATAGTATAGTTCCACTTGATTATAAACTAAAAGATGGTGACATAGTAAAAATTAATACTAATAAAAATGGTAAAGGTCCATCTAAAGAATGGTTAAATATTGCATTTACTTCGTCAGCTAAAAATAAAATAAAATCATTTTTTAGTAAAATAGATAAAGAAGAAATAAAAGAACTTGGTAAAGAATCACTTATTAAAACTATTAGAAAGAAAAAATTATCACTAAATGAAGTAATGACTGAAGAAAATATTAATAGAGCATTAGAAGAATATAACTTAGATAATGAAGATGGTTTATATTACGAAATTGGTATAGGAAAACAAAATCCTACAAGCGTAATAAAAGTTTTACTTAATGTTAAAAGTGATGATAATGCTATAATAGATAAATTAATTAAAAGTAATTTAAATGATGATAATAAAAAAGGCGATATTATAATAGATGGAATGAGTGATATTAAAGTAACTTATGGTGGATGTTGTACTCCTATTAAAGGCGATTCTATAGTAGGGTATATATCAAAGGGTAATGGTATTACTATTCATAGAAAAAATTGCCATAATATATGTAATTTAACAGATAGAATAATAAATGTTTCTTGGAATAGTAATAGCACTAGAAAATATACAACTAACGTGCTTATTTATACAGAGAAAAAAGATAATTTGCTTCTTGATATAATAAGTAAGACATCATCTTTAAATATAGGTGTTAAAAGAGTAAATACAATATCTAATAATGATAGTTATACATATGATATTGATATTTTAGTTAAAGATACTGATGAACTTTTCAAATACATTACTATAATCAGTAATATAAATGGTGTTACATCAGTTATAAGAGGTAATAAATAATGAAAGTAGTTATTCAAAGAAGTTTAGATGCTAATGTTAAAGTAAATAGTAAAACAGTTGGTAAGATAGATAAAGGATACGTAGTATTAGTTGGTTTTTCAAGTAATGATGATGAGTCCGTTTTACCTAAAATGGCTAAAAAAATAATTAATTTAAGAATATTTGAAGATGAAAACAATAAGATGAATTATGATATTAAAAAAATAGATGGTCAAATACTATTAATATCACAATTTACATTATATTCTATTTTAGATGGTAATAGGCCTTCTTTTAAAGATGCATTAAATTATAAAGATGCTAAAGCATTATATGAAAAATTTATAGAAGAATTAAGAAAATATGATATAAAGGTTGAAACAGGTATTTTTGGTGAAGATATGAAAGTATCTTTAGTAAATGATGGGCCAGTTACTATATTAATAGATAGTTTGGAGGTATAATAATAAACTATAAAAATTTTAAGTATTATTATTTACTTATTTTAAGTACTATTTTTTGTGTATTATTCTTATTTAAAGACACATTAAATATAATATTTATAAAAATATTAAAATGTTTATTTCCATTTTTAATTAGTTTTATTATTTCATATTCTTTATATCCATTTGTAAAATTTATAAGAAAATTTAAAGTACCAAATTCTGTAGCAGTAATACTTACTATTATTGCTACTTTTTTATTAATCATATTAACTATTTACTTTGCACTTCCAAATATATATGATCAAATACTATACTTTTTATCAGTAATAAATAAGTTTTTTAATATGATATTAGATAAATATAGTATTAATACTAATATTATAAAAGATGCACTTAGTAATTATTTATTAGATAAGTTATCTAAAATAGATGAATACATTTTAAGTATTTTAAATATTTCTATTAAATACGTAACTAATATAATAATTGTTATAGTATGCATGATTTACTTTTTATTTAATATGGAGCGTATTAGAAAAAACGTTTATAATTTTCTTAAGAGGAGCAAATTATGCACTTTAATAAGACTAATAGATAGTGAAATTAAATTATATATTAAAGGAATAGGCATTAATATGATTATACAGTTATTTGAATATACTATTATTTTTATGCTTATAGGACATCCTAACTTTTTACTTATAGGCTTTCTAGCATCAGTTACTACTGTAATACCAGTATTTGGAGGAATAATAACTGGCTTTTTAGCTCTTATTACAGCATTTATAACGTCAAAAAAACTATTTATTTTAACTATTATAGTAATGGTTATATTTACTAATATAGATAGCTATATAATATCTCCTAAAGTATATAATAAAACAAATAAAATTCCTACTATATTAACTATAATTTCAGTATGTATTGGATCACTTTTTGGTATGTTTGGAATATTTATATCTATTCCAGTTTTAATAGTAATAATATCTATTTTTAAAACTTATAAAGATAATATAAAAGATAAAATTTCACACTATAAAGAAAAAATTTAACAAAAGTACTTTATTTTTATTAAATAATAATTTATACTATAAATATAGGAGGGATTGTATGACAGTATTAATAATTATTTTAGTCGTTGTTGTTTTAATAGCATTATATTTTATGAGTTCATATAACTCACTTGTTAACTTAAGAAACAAGGTAAAAGATGCATGGTCTCAAATAGACGTTGTATTAAAAAATAGAAATGATTTAATACCTAATTTAGTTGAATGCGTAAAAGGTTATGCTAAACATGAAAAAGAGACTTTAAATGCAGTTATAGAAGCTAGAAATAAAATTAATAATGCTAAAACAAATGAAGAAGAGATGAAAGCTTCAAGTGAAATGTCAAATGCAATTAGTAAAATATTCGCTTTAGCTGAAAGTTATCCAGATTTAAAAGCTAATCAAAATTTCATGGATTTACAAGCAAGCTTAAAGGAAATTGAAGAGAAGATACGTTTTGCAAGACAATTTTATAATGATACGGTTATGACTTATCAAAATAAAATTGAGATGTTTCCATCAAATATAATAGCTAATGTATTTGGATTTAAACCTATGACATTCTTTGAAGCAACTGAAGAAGAAAGAAAAAACGTACAAGTTAAATTTTAGTCTACTATAAAGTAGACTTTTTATATAAGGAGAGTAAGTTAATGAAAAAGATATTTAAAATAATTCCACTTTTATTAATAATATTTATATTTCCTGTTATAGTAAAAGCAAATACTATAAACAAAATAGATATGGATATTAATATAGATGACAATGGAACAGCTCATGTAACAGAAAAATGGGTTGCATCATTAGATAGTGGAACTGAAGGGTATAAACCATATTATAATATTGGTAATGCTAAAATAACTAATTTTAAGGTTAGTGAAAATAAAAGACAATATGAATTTCAAGATAATTGGAATACAGAAGGTTCATTTAAAGATAAAGCATATAAAAATGGTATAAATTATGTATCAGAAGGACTAGAGTTATGTTTTGGTATATCAAAGTATGGTAATCATGAATATACTTTAAATTATGATATAGAAGGCTTTGTTACAACTTTAACTGATGCAGATATGATATATTGGACTTTAGTGCCTCATAATTTATCATCAAAACCAGAAAATGTACATATTAAAATATATTCTAATAAATATTTTAGTAATGAATTGCCTGTTTGGGGATATGGAAAATACGGAGCAACAGCATACGTATATGATGGTTATATAGAAATGAATTCTGAAGGAGCACTTTCCTCTAATGAGTATATGACCATATTAGTTAAATTTGATAAGGGTATGTTTAATACTTATAACACATTAGATAATAACTTTGATTATTACTATAAAATGGCTGAAGAAGGAGCTGTTAAGTACACAGAAAATAGTGGCAATTATAATAGTGATTTTAGTATTATAGATATAGTTCTTTTGGGTTTATTTTTCCAAGTATTTGTAATGATATTTATTGTAATTATTAAAGCAGTTAAAAATGCTGGAAGTAATATTGGAACCTATAGTCTTAATTTTGGAAAAGATGGTAAAAAATTACCAAAAGATATTCCAAATATTCGTGATATACCTTTTGATAAAGATATATACAAAACTAACTGGATTGCAGAAAGTTATAGATTAAATAGAAGAAAAACAGATGTTTTAGGAGCAATACTACTTAAATGGTTAATGGAAAAGAAAATAGAAATAACTAAAGTACAAACAAAAAAACTATTTAAAGAAAAAGAAGAAACTGCAGTTATACTTAAAAATGGTATTTCATTTGAAAATGAGTTAGAAACTGAATTATTTAACATGATGTATGAAGCAAGTAGAGATGGCGTTTTAGAGACAAATGAATTTAATAAATGGTGCTCTGATAACTATACAAAAATACTTAACTGGTTTGATAGCATTCTAGATTATCAAACAAAAAAATATATTAGTGATAATATTATAACAACCGAGGAAAAGACTAAATTTAAGGTGTTTACCTCTATTAAATATTATGTAAATGAATCACTAAAAAATGAAGCTATTAAATTAAAAGGTTTAAAGAACTTTTTAGAAGAATTTTCAAGAATAGATGATAGAGAAGCAATAGAAGTTAATTTATGGGAATATTACTTGATATATGCACAAATACTTGGTATTGCAAATAAGGTTGCTAAACAATTTAAAAAATTGTATCCAGAAATAATTGAAAATAATCAGTATGGATATTCTTATGATGATTTTATATTTATAAATACATTTAGCTATGGTAGTATAAATAGTGCTGAAACATCAAGAGCTAGAGCTGAAAGCTATTCATCTGGTGGAGGAGGATTCTCTTCTGGAGGCGGAGGCGGTGGCTCCTTTGGGGGAGGCTCTGGTGGTGGAGGTTTTAGATAAACCTCTATCTTTTTGACAGAAAATGTAGATTATTTTATATTTAATAGTCATATTAAAAAAGGAGTAAAGTATGAAAAAGATATTTAAAATAATTCCACTTTTATTAATAATATTTATATTTCCTGTTATAGTAAAAGCAAATACTATAAACAAAATAGATATGGATATTAATATAGATGACAATGGAACAGCTCATGTAACAGAAAAATGGGTTGCATCATTAGATAGTGGAACTGAAGGGTATAAACCATATTATAATATTGGTAATGCTAAAATAACTAATTTTAAGGTTAGTGAAAATAAAAGACAATATGAATTTCAAGATAATTGGAATACAGAAGGTTCATTTAAAGATAAAGCATATAAAAATGGTATAAATTATGTATCAGAAGGACTAGAGTTATGTTTTGGTATATCAAAGTATGGTAATCATGAATATACTTTAAATTATGATATAGAAGGCTTTGTTACAACTTTAACTGATGCAGATATGATATATTGGACTTTAGTGCCTCATAATTTATCATCAAAACCAGAAAATGTACATATTAAAATATATTCTAATAAATATTTTAGTGATGAATTACCTGTTTGGGGGTATGGAAAATATGGTGCAACAGCATATGTACATGATGGTTATATAGAAATGGACTCTTTAGGAACGCTCTCCTCTAATGAATATATGACCATATTAGTTAAATTTGATAAGGGTACGTTTAATACTTATAACACATTAGGCAATGACGTTTTAAGTTATAATTTTGATTATTATAAAGATATGGCTGATATAGACTCTATTCGATATGAAAAATCTAAAATAAATCAAGAAAAGAAAAAGAAAGAAGAAACAAGAAAAGAAATTTTGGGATTTATTATTCTTATGCTAATAATAATATCTCCGTTTGTTATTAATTTTGTATTCATATATCTTCCACGTATTATTTTTGGAAAATTATCTCTTATAAGTCAAAATAAAAGAATAAAAAAACGAGATAAAATAGGAAGCAAGAAATTGATATTTAAAGATGGTGACAAAAAGTTACCAAAAGATGTACCAAACGTTAGAGATATTCTGTTTAATAAAGATATATATAAAGCGTACTGGATAAGTTTAAATTATGGGTTATGTAAAAAGAAAACCAATTTATTGGGTGCGATTCTTCTAAAATGGTTGCTTCAAGGAAAAGTAAAATTACAAGAGGAAACTAGAAAAAGGTATCTTAATAAGGGTGAATATGCAATTGATTTACATAAAGAAACAACATTTGATAACGAATTAGAATATAGACTTTATAAAATGTTATATAAATCAAGTAAAGATGGAATTTTAAATTCTAATGAATTTGAAAAATGGTGTAAATCTAATTATTTTAAAATCCTTAAATGGTTTGATGATGTTATAGATTATGAAACTGATGAAATATTAAACGAGGGAAGCATTACATTAACTAAGGATTCTGCACATGATAAATATGGAACATATTTAGTTTCTTCATCTATGAAAAAAGAAGCTATTAAGATGAAAGGATTTAAAAATTTCTTAAAAGAGTTTTCAGAAATAGGCAATAAAGAGGCAATAGAAGTTAATTTGTGGGAATATTATCTAATATATGCTCAAATACTAGGAATTGCTGATAGAGTTGCAAAACAATTTAAAAAATTATATCCCGAAGTGATTGAAATTAAAAAGGGTAGTTACTCGTATGATGATTTTGAATTTATTAATGCAATTAGTAATTCAAGCATGGAATATACAAGTTACTATAGTAGCAGTTCTGATAGTTATAGTTCTTCATCAAATAGCAGTTACTCTTCATCAAATAGCAGTTACTCATCTGGTGGAGGAGGATTCTCTTCTGGAGGCGGAGGCGGTGGCTCCTTTGGGGGAGGCTCTGGTGGTGGCGGATTTAGATAAATAAGCTACTTGACTAAAAGAATTTATTGTAATAAAATATAGTTATGTTTTTAGTAAGAAGTGACAGCTTACAATATAAATAAAAACATGACAACTTAAATATATTAATAAAAGAGCACTTTAAGTGAAATAGGGTGGTACCGTGGACAATATAAGTTCATCCCTATAAATAAAGGCTCTTTTTTGTTTAAAAAGGAGGAATAAAATGATAACTAAACCAAAAGGCACAAAAGACATTTACGGAGTAGAAGCTAAAAGATGGCAATATGTTTCAAAAGTAATTGATGAGGTTATGGAAAAATATAATTATAATTTTATTAGAGTTCCAGTTTTTGAATCTAGTGAATTATTTCATAGAGGGGTTGGGGAAACTTCTGATATCGTAACTAAAGAAACATATGACTTTACTGATCGTGGTGGAAGAAATATGACACTTAGACCAGAAGGTACTGCAGGAGTTGTTAGAAGTTATATTGAAAATAAAATGTATGGTGATGATAATAAGCCAACAAAATTATATTATAACTGTCCAATGTATCGTTATGAAAGACCGCAAGCAGGTAGATATAGAGAACTTACTCAGTTTGGTTATGAATTAATTGGAACAGATGATCCTTTATCAGATGCAGAAGTTATATCACTTGCAGTTAATATCTATAAAATATTAGGACTAAAAGAAATAAAAGTAAATATTAACTCACTTGGAGATAAAAAATCAAGAGAAGATTATAGAGAAGCTTTAATTAATCACTTTAAACCACATATTAATGAGTTATGTGAAGACTGCAGAGAAAGATTAGAGAAAAATCCACTTAGAATACTTGATTGTAAAGTTGATTCAGAAAGTAAACTAATGAAAACTGCACCTAAAACGATAGACTATTTAAATGATGAATCTAAAGAAAGATTTGATAAAGTAAAAGAATATTTAGAAATTATGAATGTAGATTATGAAGTTAATCCTAGTATAGTAAGAGGACTTGACTATTACAATCATACTGTATTTGAAATAGAAGCTAAAGTAGAAGGATTTGGTGCTCAAAACGTAATTGGTGGTGGTGGAAGATATAATGGCATGGTAGAACAATTAGGAGGCCCTAGTGTACCAGGCGTTGGTTTTGCTGCAGGTTTTGATAGATTAATGCTAGCACTTGAAAAAGAAGGCATTGATATACCTATAAATAATAGTATCGACTTATTCTTGTTATACGTTAATGATGATGAAAAAAAATATGCTGCTTATTTAACTAATCTTTTAAGAATGAGTGGATTTATAGTAGAAACAGATTACTTAAATAGAAGCTTAAAGGCTGCCTTTAAACAAGCTGATAGACTAAATTCAAAATTTACTATAGTTTTAAATAGTAGTGATTTAGAAAATAACGAAGTTAAGATTAAAAATAATAAGGCTAAAACTGAAGAAATAGTTAATATTGATGCATTAATTTATTATTTAGATGAGAATTTATCTGATGCTGATAACTGTGATTGTCATGATGATAACTTTATGTGTGATGACGAGTGTTCATGCAATCATAAATGCAATTGTAAAGATTAATTATGAATAAATTTGATTTTAATAAGTATACGAATGTAGAAGACTGTATAAACTATGATGGTTTTATAGCACCAAGTGGTGAATTTTATAGGGTTTCAGTTTGTAATAAGCATAAACCTACACATAATGAGTGGGCTGATAAATTTGTATTAGAAAAGTTAGATTACATAAAAGAACTTGCAAGAGCATCAGGTAGCTTTTTATATACTATGTCAAGGCTTAAAAGTAAATTAGAAATACTTATGCATTTTTATGGATATATATACTATGGTCATAATTTACATGATAGAGCTCCTATTATAATATATCCTAATAGTGATATTAATAATAAAGAAGTTTCTACTATGCAATATAATATGTTATTTGATATATTATACGAAAGAGATGAATTAATGTTTTTACCAGTAATGGCATTAGAGGAAGTTAAAGATAAAAATCATGATAAATATGTTGATGATTATATTAATAAAAGATTAGGAGGATTATAATGAAAGATTTAGAATTATATTTTGATAAAGAAATAACTTTATCAGGTTTTGCAGAAAAAATAAGAAATTTACAATGGGTACAATTTATCGTACTTAGAAATAAAACAGATAGATTACAAATAACTATTGAAAAGTCTGATGAAAATAATAAAGAAATGATAGAGATAGTAGATAAATTAACTTGTGAATCTACTATTAAAGTTACAGGAATATTAAAGAAAAACGAGAAAGTTAAGATGGGTGGTATGGAGCTTATTCCAAGTAAAATAGAAGTTACTAGTATATCTGAAGCTGAACTTCCTATTAGTATAACTAATAAAGATGCATCATTAATAGATACTAGAATGGATAATCGTTTTCTTGACTTAAGAAATGATATTAATGGTAATATATTTAGAATTCAAAGTGAATTCGTAAGAGGTATGAGACAATACTTATATGACAATGACTTTACTGAAATACATACACCTAAGATAATAGGTGCTGCATCAGAATCAGGTAGTGATGTTTTTGAATTAAGTTATTTTGATACTAAAGCTTATCTTGCACAGTCACCACAATTCTATAAACAAATGGCAATGGCTGCAGGATTTGGTAAAGTATTTGAAGTAGCTCCTTGTTTTAGAGCTGAAAAGTCTTATACTAATAGACATGCTACTGAGTTTACTTCATTTGACGTTGAATTTAGTTATATAAACTCTTATGAAGATGTTATGGACTTAGAAGAAGATTTAATAATAAGTGGTCTTACTAGTGTTAAAGAAAAATACGGAAATTTAATTAAAGAGATGTACGGAGTTGATGTTGTAGTTCCAACAAAACCATTCCCTAGAATTAAACTACAAGATTTATATAAAAAATTACAAGAAAAATATAACTACCAAATACCAGATCATGATGTTGGAGATATGAATGCTGAAACTGAAAAATTAACTAGTCGTTATGCAATGGAAGAATTTGGTCATGAATTTATATTTGTAACAGATTTTAGTAAAACTAAAAGAGCTTTCTATCACATGAGAAAAAATGATATACCTCAAGGATATGATTTAATTTGGAAGGGTACTGAGATAACTACAGGAGCTCAAAGAGAGCATAGATATGATATTTTGTGCAAACAAGCTGATGAAAAAGGACTTGGTAAGGACGTTGAATTCTATAAAGAATTCTTTAAATATGGATGTCCACCACACGGAGGATTTGCTCTTGGAGTAGATAGACTTACAATGTTACTTTTAGGACTTCCTTCACTTAAGGAAACAATGTTCTTATTTAGAGGACCTAATAGATTAAATCCATAAATAATTATGTAAAGACTTTGCTATATGCAAAGTTTTTTATTGTAATTTACATAAAAATAATATATAATTGACTTAGATTAATCATAGGAGAAGAGGGTAAATATGAAAGATGTGATATTAAACTTAGAAGAAGATTTTGCAAACAATGAATATTTTGGCACAAATGTATGGACTGAAGAAAAATATCGCGTTTTAAGTGGTAATTTTCCTGTATTATTATCAGCTCCGCACTCTGTTAATCAAATAAGAGGTGATGATGTAAGAGATGCAGAAAAATATACTGGTGCAATAGTAAGATACTTATCTAGAACAACTAATTCATATGGTATATTTGAAATATTTACTCATGCTGATCCTAATTATGACACTAATCACAATTATAAAAATGCTATTATAAATTTAATTGAAACATATAATATTAAATTACTTTTAGATATTCATTCAAGTACATTTAAAGATGATACTGATATAGATATTGTTACTAATAATAGAGAAAGCTTATGTGGTAATTATGAGTTAATTGATAAGTTTAAAACTCTTGCTATAAAGCATGGTATAAAAGTAGATGAAAATAACGTACCTAATAAAGATGCAGAAAATGAAATAATCGCTGTTTCTGCTCTTATATGTGGCATTCCATCTATTAGACTTGTTATTAATAATAGTAAATTAGATTTAGAAAGTGGTAATGATAAAATAGAAAGTATTTGTAAGACTATAGAAGAATTTATTTTACAAATTGATCAAAAAAATGTAAATAATTAAAAAATATCTTGTATAGATATACATATAAATGGTATAATATAAATGACCGTGAGGTATCGCAAACTAGCACATTTAACCCGCTAAGTTTTAATAGGGAATCAGAATCAATAGTGGTGTTCATGCTTAAATTTATTTAAGAAGTCTAAAGCTATTGTGGGATGCCCACCTGCATATTTGTTGCAGGTTATATTGCTAGGTAAACGACCCTTAGGGTCATTTTTTATTGATTTTAATTTATAAAATATATATAATTTAGTTAGGTGATATAATTATGTTAGAATATGAAAGAACAAAGAAAATAATAGGAGATGAAGGTGTAGAAAAACTTAATAAATCTTCTGTCTTAATAGTTGGTATTGGTGGGGTTGGTGGTTCAAGTTTTGAGATGCTATCTAGAAGCGGTATTTTAAATATTGCTATAATGGATTATGATACATTTGAAGAAAGTAATTTAAATAGACAAGTTCTTAGTTTAAATAATAATATTGGTAAATATAAAGTAGATGTAGCAGAAGATAGAATTAAATTAATAAATAAAAATATTAACGTAATAAAAATAAAAGATAAATTAGATATTAATAACGTTAATAACTTACCAATTACAGACTATATAATAGATGCTTGTGATGATATAAATGCAAAGGTATTATTAGTTAAGTTTGCCCTTAAAAATAATATTAAAATAATATCTTCTTGTGGTACTGGTAATAGAATTAATCCTAGTTTATTAACTATTACAAATATTTGGAAAACACAGTATGATCCACTAGCTAAAAAGTTTAGATATATGCTAAGAAAAGAACATATTAGCTATAAATTACCTGTTGTATGTTCTAGTGAAGTACCTATAATTAAGCAAAGTGGATCTGTTGGATCTATGGGACTTGTACCTAATTGCTGTGGTATTTTTCTAGCTAGTTATGTAATAAATGATATTTTAAAAAAATAAAATATAATATAGTTCTTGAATTAATTATAATAAAATGCTACAATAATTCTTGTAATAATAGGGAGTTGATTAAATGAAAAAGAAATATTTTATTATACCAATTACGATGCTTTTAATGTTTATGTTTAACATAAGAGTATTAGCAAGTGATGTTAAAATATCATGTGCATCTGATGCTAAAGTAGATAAACCTTTTAAATGTGCTATAACTACTGATAAAAAAGTTACATTAAAATATGATGGTTTAACATTATATAGTGGTTCTAGCGTGCTTGAATCTAGCGGAGAAGTTGAGTTTAAGACAAGTAAGGCTTCTAGCTATGATATTAGTTTAACTTATTTAGATGAAAATAGTAATGAAGCTATTACAACAACAACTGTTAAAGTATCAGAAAATGTAACTACTACTAAGAAAACTACAACTACAGCAACTACTAAAAAGACAACATCAGCAAAATCAAGTAATAACTATTTAAAATCTATAACTATAGATGGAGAAGATTTAACTGATTTTTCAAAAGAAAAAAATAGATATGAATATAATGTTCCAAATAAGACTAGTAAGGTTAATATAGAAGCATTAGTTGAAGATGCTTCATCTAAAGTAAAAATAGATGGACCTAAAACTTTATCAGTTGGAGATAATACTTATACTATTAGTGTTACATCTGAAGATAATACTACTAAATATTATAAAGTTATTGTTTCAAGAGATGAAGAAATATCTAATAATACTAAAATAGATAGTATAAATATTAAAGGATATAATCTTAAAATGGATGGTAGTTCTAAAACTTATTATCTAGATGTTAAAAAGGGTACAGAAAGTCTTGATATTGATGTTACATTAAATGATGAAAAAGCGTCTTTTAATATAGAAGGTAATGATAATTTATCTAATGGAAGTATAATAAAAATTATAGTAACTGCACAAAATAAAGATACATCAACATATAGAATAATTATTAATATGCCTGAAGAAAAAAGTAATACACTACTTATTGCAATTATAGTTATAATTATTTTACTTATTATAGGTGGTATTGGTACATTCTTAATTATTAAAAAGAAAAAAAAGAATAAGAATAAAAAAAATAAACCAGATAGTAAAAAATCTAATGAAAGAAAAAAAGAAGAAAAAGAAGAATTAGAAGAGTATGATGATATAAATAGTGAAGTTACAGATGAAGATGATGAAGTAGACTCTGATGAATTAGAAAAAACTAAAATTCTTACATATGATAATTATGATGATGAGACTACTAAAACCATTAATTTTGAAGATTTTAATTTTTAAAAAAATAAGCTAAAGAATATTTATTTGTTCTTTAGCTTTTCTATATTATTTAAAGTTGTTTTAAGTACGTTTTCATACTTATTATTTTTTGGTTTATAATATTTTCTATTAATTAATTCATCAGGCATATACTGTTGTACAACGTAATTATTGGGATAATCATGAGGATATTTATATCCATATGCTGAAGAATTAATATGACTTGGTACTCTTGGTGTATATCCTTCTTCTACATCTTTAATAGCTAAATCTAAAGCCGTATGAGCACTATTTGATTTAGGAGATAGAGCAAGGTCAATAACCATTTGTCCAAGTGGTATTCTAGCTTCTGGAAGTCCAACTAATTCACATGCTCTAATACAAGAATCAACTCTAACACCCATATTAGGATTTGCAAGTCCAATATCTTCATATGCTATAACACTCATTCTTCTATATATACTATCTAAATCTCCCATGGATATTAATCTAGCTAAATAATGAAGAGAGGCATTAACATCACTACCTCTAATAGATTTTTGAAATGCAGATAAAACATCATAATATCCATTTTCATCCTTATCCATACTAGATGATGCTTTAGGATTAATCTTTTCAATTAATTCTTTAGTAATTTTCTTATTATTTGATGAATAATAAGCAACTTCTAGTAAATTAATTGCATATCTAAAATCTCCATTTGAAATTGTTGCAATAAGTAAAAGACTATCATCATCAATTATAATATTTTCTAAACTATTACAAGCTCTTTTAAGTCCTAATATAATTTCTTCTTTAGAAAGAGATTTTAACTCAAATATTTGACATCTACTTCTAATTGCAGGATTTATTTTATGATATGGATTAGATGTTGTAAGACCAATTAATGTTATTTTACCATTTTCTAACATTGGAAGAAGAAGATCTTGTTTATCTTTATTTAATCTATGTATTTCATCTACAACAAGTACGATATTACCATATATTTTAGTTTCTTCAAAAACTATTTCAAAGTCCTTTTTATTATTTAAAGTAGCATTTAAAAACCTACTTTTTAAGTCTAACTCATTTACAATAGCATTTGCAATGGATGTTTTACCAACACCTGGAGGACCATATAATATCATTGAAAATAATTTCTTATTATTTACTAAGTTTGTTAGTATCATACCTGGTCCTATAATACTACTTTGACCTATAACATCACTTAATTTATTTGGTCTTAATTTATTAGCTAAAGGCTCATTCATAATTATCACCACCATGTAATATTATTATATCAAATATAAATATAAAATGAGCTATAAAACTTATTAATAATGACTTTTAACTATAAATTTGGTACAATTATAATAGGTGGTGCTATGAAAGATAAAATAGATGAGTACATTAACTACGTATATATAGAAAAGAAACTAAGTTCTAATACAAAAGATGCTTACTTAAATGACTTAACCTGTTTTGATATACATACTAAAAAAGACATAAAAAATATTAAAGATAGTGATATAAGAAAATACATAAATTATTTATCTGATAATAATGAAACAGATAAGACAATTGCTAGAAAACTAGTTAGTATAAGAACGTTTTTTAATTATATGATGAGATGTAACATAATAGATGAAAATCCATGTGAAAAAATAGAATCGCCTAAAATTAAAAAGAGTTTGCCAAACGTACTTAGTTATGATGAGATAAATAAGCTTCTTAACATAAAGGCTAATAATGCTAAAGAATATAGAAATAAAGCTATGATAGAGCTTATGTATGCATCTGGACTTAGAGTTAGTGAACTTGTTAATTTAAACGTTAATGATATTGATTTAAAAGAGTGTTATGTAAGATGTTATGGTAAAGGAAAAAAAGAACGTATAATACCTCTTTTAGATGTTACTATAGATATTTTAGATACTTATATTAATCAGTATAGAGATAGTCTTCTTAAGGGTTATTTAACAGATAAATTATTTATTAGTAGCTACGGCAAAGGTATTACAAGACAAGGCTTTTTTAAAATACTAAAAAATTGTGCTAAAGACTGTGATATTAAAAAAGATTTTTCTCCGCATACTCTAAGACATTCATTTGCAACGCATTTACTTGAAAATGGTGCAGACCTGAGAAGTATAGGTGAATTATTAGGACATGAGAATATTAAAACTACACAAATATATACTCATATAACAAATCAAAAGATAAGAAAGGATTACGATGAATATCATCCTCGTAATAAAAAGGTATAGATAAAATGATAAAAAAAGAAGTATTTAGAAGTTATGATATAAGAGGTATTTATGATGATGGAATAACTAATTACTTAGCTTATAAATTAGGAAGAACATTTGGAATGATATCAAATGGTACTGTAATTGTAGGACATGATGCTAGGTTATCATCTAATGCACTTAATACAAATTTAATAAAAGGTTTATTAGAAGTTGGTACAAAAGTAATTGATATTGGACTTGTTACAACACCAATGCTATATTATGCAAGGGAATTTTTTAATGAGCCATTTGCAGTTATGATTACAGCATCACATTGTGATAAAGAATACAATGGATTTAAATTATGTGGCAGTGATGGATGTTTATATGGTGATAAAATAACAAAGCTATATGACTTAATATTAAATGATAATTATGAAGAAAAGACTGGTAAATTATCATCATATGATTTAAAAGATGATTATATAAAATTAATTACAGATAAAATAAAACTAGGTAATAGAAAACTAAGAGTAGTAGTAGACTGTGGTAATGGAACAACAAGTTATTATAATCCTGATATAATAGAAAAATTAGGTGTAGAAGTAATACCATTATACTGCACATCAGATCCTTTATTTCCTAATCACATACCAGATCCAGCTGTAGATAGTAATATGGTAGATTTAGAAAAAATGGTAAAAGAAAAAAATGCTGATTTAGGTATTGCGTTTGATGGTGATGGAGATAGAATAGGGATTGTAGATGAAAAGGGTAATTTAGTTAAAACAGATATGTTTATGCTAATAATTTGGAAATCAATTTATAAAACTTGTCATAATAAAATAGCATCCTTTGATGTTAAATGTTCACTAGCTCTTAAAGAATCACTTGAAAAATTAGGACTAAAAACTGCTTATAATAAGACAGGACATTCATATTTAAAGAAAGCTATTAAGGAAAATAATTATGATTTTGCTGGAGAGTTTTCTGGACACGTATGCTTTAATGATGAATTTTATGGATATGATGATGCATTATATGCTGCAGGTAGATTACTAAAAATACTTTCTAATACTAATTTAAACGTAAGCGATTACTTTATAGATGTACCAAAATATTATTCTTCAAAAGAAAATTATATAGAAGTTGGAGAAGATAATAAGGATAAAATAGTTAACAAAATTCTTAATTATGCTAAAAGTAAAAATTATAATATTATAACAGTAGATGGAGTTAGAATAGAGTATGATAATGGTTTTGCTTTAGTTAGAAAATCTAATACCTCTCCTTGTTTAACCGTTAGATTTGAAGGTAAAACTGAAGACGAGATGCTTAAATATAGAAATGAAATAATGAAGCTTATCGAAGAAGAAATTAATTAAATAATTTCTTTTTTTCATTTACAAAACACATGGTATATTGTATAATAATTCTTGCATCAAAGGAGATAGTATGTCAGATTTAACAAATATTAATTAAGCAAAATAAGAGTGTAAATGAGATTTGTGAGATAACTAATTTATCAAATAAACAATTATTTAATATAATATCAATAATTGGAAACAGTGGTTACTTATTTAATAAAAAATATTATTATGACGGTAATATTTCATATAATCAAATAAATAGCATACAAGATATATTAAATAATAATGTAGGTATAATTACTACTAATGATATTAATCATTTGAATTTTATACTTATATCAGATTTACATTTTGGTAGTAAATTTGAAAGAGTTGACTTAATGAATATAGTTTATGATTATGCAATAAAGAATAATATTAATTTAATAGTAATTGGTGGAGACTTAATAGATGGTACCTTTGGACGTGAAAAAAAATATT
>CAKPCU010000002.1 GCA_934148015.1 uncultured Bacilli bacterium | reverse complement strand
AGTCTTAACTTATCAGTACTATAATTTTCTATATAACCAATACCAACTATTTTTTCTAGAGGGTGAGAATTATTATATGACTTTCTAGTTTTTTCTTCAAATGAAAGTCTTTGTGAAAATACAAAATGATCTATTATGTGCCAGGTAGTAATATTCCCATTATCTTTTTTTTCTAAATAATTTAGATGAATTACTATGTTTTTATAAAATGTTGTTTTAGGGAAAATTATTATAGAAAAAGCAATTATAATTACAAATGGAATCATAATAAATGCTACTATTTTATTTTTCTTTTCTTTAATAAGTTTTACTATAAAATAAAGTATGTTTATGCCTATAACTAAGATAAATGCTAGTACAGGAACTTTTGTACCGATGCTAAATATTACATATAAATTTATAATAATTAATGGTATTAGCCATATCTTAAATTTTTTAATATAAATTATAACTATAGGTAATAGTATGGATAGAATACTACCAACTACATTAGCTGAATTAAACCATCCTATACAGCCTTCTTTACTTTCATAATAACTTTTAAATCCAATATCTAGTATGTTTGGAATAAATACTAATAACATGTATATGACATATAATATTATAAGACTTTTAATCTTAAATTTTTTACTTTTATATAATTGTAATAATGTTATTAATATAAACACAAAGTAATATGTACTAATTAAATTTTTAAACTCATAAGATATAGCTGGAGTACCTTTATAAATTAATATTGTAACCATATAGATAATAAAATAAATTAACATAGATAATAAATATATATTGATTTTTTTATTTTTTACATAAAAAATAAGATAAATAATACACATAAACATAAAGATAAATCTTATTAATGAGCTTAATGTGAAACCATAATTATAATGAATCATTACTCCTGCTATTACATCTAAAATAGGTTGCATAAATAAAAAGCAAAGAAAAATCTTATCAAATATTTTAAAACTATAATTAATTTTATTTTTAATATTTACCATAAATTACCTCTTTATCTAATTATAACATAACTATTAAAAAAAGAACTTAGTATTTATAAGTTCCCTTTCCAATTTGAGTAGATTCATATGGTTCATTTATAGAAAAGTTAAATTCTTTATCCATCTCTGGTTTTTCTAATTCAAGATTAATTTTCATAGCGTCTTCAATTTCTTCAAGACTTTGTTTATAGTACATAAAGTAATATATATTATTCATCGTTTTATCATATCCAGATAAATATAATCTTTGTGTTCCAACAAAATCTTCACTATTAATATTTTTAGCTTTTTTAATTAAATTTTTAAATGTATCAAATCCAGTAATCATAGTTTCTTTACTAATATTTGTATCTATGCTACTTCCAACTACATCTAATATACTATATATTTCTTCTAAACTATTAATGCTTTTAAGTTTATTAAGCATTGCATTAACTACTTGCTGTTGATTTTGTCCTCTTATGAAATCATTACTTGTATAGTTTGAGTATTTCTTTCCACATATCTTTGGCCAAGTATGTCTATTTCTAGAGAAGGCAAGAGCTTGCTCTCCGTTTAGTGTTTGTCTTCCTTTTTCTACAAACACAGTATATTTTCCAAAATCTCTGTTACTATTTTGCTCACAAAATGCATAAGGTACATCAACTTCAACTCCTCCTAGAGCATCAACTAATTTAACAACCCCTTTGAAGTTTATCTTAACCCAGTAATCTATTTCAATATCAGTTAAATTTTCTATTGTTTTAGTCATACACTTATCTCCACCATAAGCTGCTGCATTAATTTTATTTTTAGCTTTATTTTTATAACACGAAATAGGCACATAAGTATCTCTTGGTATACTAAGTATTGTTGCATTCATAGTACTTGGATTAAATGTTATAAGCATTAGAGCATCACCATTTAAAGAAGAAGATGATTCTAGTGATTCTTTTTCACTATCAACACCCATTAATAATACTGAAAATGGTTCAGTTAATGTTTTGTTACTGCTAGCACTTTGTTTTTTCATTTTCTTATCTTTAGTTTCTATAACCGAAACTTTATTTTTTATATCAGAATATTTATCATTAGATGAAAACATTGTACTAAAAGAAGAACTTACAAATGCACCATCTATTTTTTCGTCATATAAATCATCAAGCATTAGTAAAAAATCATCGTAGCTAACTATTTTATCATTATCAATGTTATTTTCTTTAATAATTTCTTTAGGAATAATATAACTTTCTATGTTATTCTTATCACTTATCATACCAATTTTGTCTAAAGATGATATACTTTTATCTTTATTATCATTTAAAACTATTAAACTAGATGAATAAGTAGTGTAATTATTAGTTACTTTTTTTATAGAACTTGATACTTTACCTAAATTATAGCTGATAAATATTTGTCCAGTAATAAATAATACTATAAATATTATAAAGGTTAAATAGCTTTTAGTATTATTTTTTCTAACTGCCTTAAAAGCTAAAACAGTAAAAATAACCATAAATAAACATGTAAGTATAATTAGAGCATATACAACGTAAGCCATAAAACTTTTAGAAGAATTATAATAAAATATTTCTTTTGAAAAAAATACACTAGATACATAATAAGTAATTAGCAATGGTAGTATTAACAAAACCATATATTTAAATTTTTTCTTTCTTTTTTCCAAAATAAACCACCTCACATATTACTTTAATAAGTATACAATAAAATACTTTTTTCTACAAGAGTACTAAAAATGTATTTTTATTTATTATATGGCAAAATAGCTTACTAAATATACGTAAACATTATTATTTTTCTGCAAAATTTGACACAAATTGACATTCATTTATCTTTTATTTTAAAAAAAATCTATCAATTATGCTATAATTACTATGATAGGAGCTGATGGTTATGAAAAATAGGAAATATATGTTAATTATGTTATTTATATTATCGTTTATGTTAATATTACCTTTAAATATAAAGGCAGCTTCTTATAGTGTTTATAAAGTTAAATATAAATGTATGGTTAGGACAAGCGCTAGTGATAAAGTTTCAGCTATTAAAAATGGAAATGATGATGTTACTGTTTATCCAAACCAGGAATTAGAATATATAAAGACAGTTAAAGGACCAAATAATGGTATGAATAATCAGGATTGGTATGCTGTTAAGTTTGATTATGCTGCAAGAGGATATACAGGTTATGTTGCTAAAGCTTGTATGTATGATACTAAAACTTATTCATATAATGATGATTCTTCATTTGAACAAAGTATAAGTTCTTTTCCAAATAGTTATAAACCATATTTAAGAAAATTACATGCAATTCATCCTAATTGGACATTTAAAATAGATAATACTAATCTTGATTGGGCTGCTTCAGTAACAGCAGAAAGCCAGAAGGGACAAAGTTCTATATCATATCTTTATCCTTCACTATTTTATAGAGATAGTGAAAATCCAAACGGAATAATAGTGGATGGTAAAAGTTGGTATGCACCATGTTATGATGCAGTTGGATATTATTTAGATCCAAGAAACTTTTTAACTGAAAAAAATATATTTATGTTTGAAAGTTTAGTATATAATGAAAAACAAAATTCATCAGTACAAGGTATATTAAATGGAAGCTTTATGGAAGGTAGTTTTTCTGAAGAAGGCTATACTAAAAAATATGCTGATGCATTTATAGAGGCCGCTAAAACATCTGGTGTATCATCTACGCATCTTGCATCACGTGCACTTCAAGAGATGGGAACAAAAATGTCATCTGCAGCATCTGGAACAGTTAGTGGATATGAAGGGTATTATAACTTTTATAACATAGGAGCTTACTCTGGAGAAAATAATTATATATTAGGACTTCAAAGAGCAGTTAAAGAAGGATGGAACACAAGACAAAAAGCAATAACTGGTGGAGCATTATTTATTGCTAATAAATATGTTAATAACGGAAAAGATACTTTATATTTTCAAAAGTTTAATGTATCTTCTAAAAGAAAAACAGCACCTTATACTTATGAATATATGACAAATATTATGGCACCATCATCAGAGTCAGCTAGTATTTATTCTTCATATGAAAAAAATGGTAAGTTAGGTGATAATTATACTTTTACTATACCAGTTTATAATAATATGACATCTAATGCTTATAAAGTTTCTAGAACTGATACAGTAGGTGGTAATGAAACTGATA
This sequence comes from uncultured Bacilli bacterium, assembly GCA_934148015.1. GTDB lineage: Bacteria > Bacillota_I > Bacilli_A > RF39 > UBA660 > Aphodocola. Next base: position 104,312 of record CAKPCU010000002.1, on the reverse strand, counting down.
ATGGTAAAACAGAAGAAAATAATAATGGTGGTAATAACAAACCAGAAATAAGTCCAGAAAATAAGGTATCTAATGCAGGATATTCATTAGAGACCGGTTATATAACTAAAATTAATTTAGGAGAAGATATGTCAAGCCTAAGACAAAGATTAAGTAATGCTTCAGCTACAGCTGCAACACTTAATTCATCTTGGAATTCTAAAACATCAGGAGCTATTGCAACAGGTGATATAATTGAAATAGATAGTAAAAAAACTTTCCAAGTTGTTGTATATGGTGATATAAATGGAGATGCTAACATATCAGTTGTAGATTTACTTTTCATAAAAAAATATATTTTAGGAGAAATAAACTTAGCAGCACCTAATAAAAAGGCAGCTGATATAAATAAAGATGGTAAGGTAGACGTTGTTGATTTACTTTTAATAAAGAAATATTTGCTACAAGAATATAATATAAATCAGTAGGAGGAAATAAATGAATAAAAAAATTAAGATATTATTATTTAGTTTATTTATATTATTATTTACATTTATAGTTAAGATAGATGATGTAAAAGCAGCTTGCTCTGTTAGAGTATCATCGCCTAAAAGTGCTGTTGTAGGAAGTACGTTTAAAGTAAGTGCAACAGTATCATCTGATGTTGGTTCTTGGTATTATGTCTTAAGTTATGATTCATCTAAGGTTCAGTTAGTTAGTGGTAATCCAAAGGTAGTGGGCGTAATTGGAGATAGTAAAACTAGTAGTTATACTTTTAAATCCATTTCATCTGGTACAACATCTTTTAAAGCAGTGAATTTATCACTTGCAAGTAATTCTACGAATGCTCAGTGTTCTGCATCAGCTGGTTCATCATCTATTACTATGAAAACTCAAGCTGAAATAGAAGCTGGTTATAGTAAGAATAATAATTTATCTTCATTATCTGTTGAAGGAGGAGAACTTACTCCAGCTTTTGATAAAAATAACTTAGAGTATTCTGTAACTCTTCCAGTTGATACTACGAAAGCTATTATAAATGCTACTTTAGAAGATAAAACAGCTTCCATAACAGGTATAGGCGAGGTAGATGTAATAGATGGAATAAACAAAAAAGAAGTTGTAGTTACAGCACAACATGGTGAAAAAAAGACTTATGTTTTAAACATAACTGTTAAAGAACTAGATCCAATAAAAGTAAAGGTTGATGGAAAAGAATATACCGTAGTTAGAAAAAAAGGACAAATAGAGTCTATTCCTACAGGATTTATTGAAAGTACAGTAACTATTAATGATCAAGAAATAGCAGCATATAAAAATGAAGCTGCAAAGTTAACTTTAGTCGTATTAAAAGATGATAAGGATAATAAAGCATTATTTATATATGATGAAAAGAAAAAGAAATATTCTAAATTTAACGAGGTTACAGCAGCTTCTGTTAATTTACTTATATTAGATGAAAAAGCAAGTGATGTTCCTAAAGAATTTAAAGAAAAGACTTTCAAAATAGAAGGAAAAAGTATAAATGGTTATAAATTAAAAGGTGATACAAACGATAGATATTATTTAGTTTATGCCCAAAATATGGAAACTGGTAATAAAGGTTTATATTTATATGATAGCCGTGATAAAACATTTCAAATATATTTTTCTGATATAGTAGATTTAAAAAATAAAGATATAAATACTAGAAATTATATAATAATTGGACTTGGTTTATTTACTCTTTTACTTTTAATTATTATATTAGCTAAAAATAAAAAAATAAGAAAATTAAAAAATAGATTTACTAATGATTCAAGTAGTAGAGATGAAAAAACGGACTCATATGAGCTAGATGATTTAGATGACAGACCAGTTGTTAAAGAAATTAGTGAAGATGAATATACTATTCGTAAGAAAAGTAAAAAGCAGAAACTAGAGGAAATAAGAAAAGCTAAAGAAAGATTAGATAGGTCAAAACCTAGCTATAGAAAGGTATCGTTAGAAGATGATGATTATGAATAATTTCATCATTTTCTTTTTTTATAGAATTTATAGATAATATAGAATATACTTACCACTTTTTTGATTGTATTTTAAATATTATTTGTTATAATAATTGTAAGAGGTATATATATGAAAAAAGTAATGTTTATATCTAGTATGGGTGGTCATTTAACTGAAATGATGCAACTTAAGGGTATATTTAAAAATTATGATTATATGATAGTTACTGAAAAACATAAATCAACATCTTGGCTTAAGACTAGATATAAAAGTAAGATAGATTATTTAATAGCGGCTAATAGAAAACACATGCTTAAATATATTTTTGCAATTCCATATAATGCTTTAAAAAGCTTTAAAATTTTCTTAAAATTTAAACCAGATGTTATAGTAACAACAGGGGCTCATACTTGCGTTTTAATGTGTTATATAGCAAAACTATTTAAAAAGAAAGTTATCTTTATTGAATCTTTTGCGAATATAGAAACTAAAACACTAACTGGTAAATTAGTTTATCCAATTGCAGATATATTTATAGTACAATGGAAATCAATGTTAAAATTATATCCAAAGGCTAAATATGAAGGGTGGATTTTTTAATGATATTAGTACTTTTAGGAACTCAGGATAATCCTTTTAATAGAATTATGAAAGAAGTTTCAAGACAAATAAAATTAGGTAATATAAAAGAAAGAGTAGTTGCACAAGTAGGATGTACAAAAAATATAGATGAAAAAATAGAATCATTTGATTTTTGCCCTAAAGAAAAAATAGAAAAATTAATAGAAGAAGCAAGAATTGTTATATGTCATGCAGGTGTTGGTACGATAATAGAATGCTTAAATAAAAATAAAAGAGTAATTGTTGTTCCAAGACTTAAAAAATATGGTGAACATGCAAATGATCATCAAGTTCAAATTACAAAAGACTTTGAAAGCAAAGGATATATTATTCCATTATATAATGTTAAAAAGTTAGATAAAGCTTTAGAAGAAATTAAAAAATTTAAACCAAACAAATATGAATCTAATACTGAAAAGTTTAAAAGTAAAATAGAAGAATATATAAACATGTTATAACTTTACATTAGTTATGCATGTTTTTTTGACTTTTTAAATCTATATAGTATAATTATAATGGTGATTAAGATGAAAAAAGTAACTATTTTAGCGTTACATTTAGGTTATGGTGGAATAGAAAATGTTATATCGACACTTGCTAATACTTTATCTAGTAAGTATGATGTTGAAATAATATCTACATATAAACTTTATAATGAACCAGCATATAAATTAGATGAAAAAGTAAAGGTTACATATTTAAAGGAAGATTTAAAACCTAATAAAAAAGAAATAGAACATTATTTTAAAAATAAAAACTATTCATTATTAATAAAAGAATTGTTTAAAGCAGTAAAGATTTATTTTTTAAGAAGACATTTGATGGTTAAGGCTATAAAAAACGTGGATACTGATGTTTTAATTTCAACTAGAACCCTTCATAATAATTGGGTATCTAAATATGGAAAGGACTCATATAGAAAAATAGCATGGGAACATAATCATCATAATAATGATAAAAAATATATAAAAAAACTAGTTAAATCTTGCAAAAACATTGATAACTTAGTTTTGGTTTCAAAAGAACTTGCTGCATTCTATAAAACTTATTTAGGGGATAAAGTAGTTTATATTCCAAATAGTTTAGATAAGTTGCCAAATAAGTATTCTAAATTAGAAGAAAAAAATATAATTTCAGTAGGTAGACTATCAAAAGAAAAAGGGTTTGATGATTTATTAAAAGTATTTAAAAAGATAAGTTTAAAACATAGCGATTGGAAATTAAACATAATAGGTGATGGGCTTGAAAAAAATGAACTTCTTAATATTGCAAAAGAATTAAAGTTAGGTGATAAAGTTGTGTTTCATGGCTATCAAAATAAAGAGTATATAAATGAATGTTTACTTAAAAGTTCTATTTATGTTATGACTTCTCATACTGAAAGCTTTGGTCTTGTTTTAGTAGAAGCTATGAGTTTTGGTATTCCTTGCGTAAGTTATACTAGTGCACAGGGAGCAAATGAAATTATAAAAAATGAAGAAACAGGATTTTTAATAGAAAATAGAGATTCTGAAGAAATGATAAGTAAAATAGATTTATTAATAGAAGATGATAAATTAAGAAAGAAAATGGGACAAAATGCCAAAAATGAATCTAAGAGTTATGCACCAGAATTTATATTGGATAAATGGTCTAAATTAATTAATAAAAGAAAGTAGTAGGTGTTAAATGAAATTATCTGTTATAGTACCTTGTTATAATGAAGGTGAATCATTAAATGAATTTTACGATGCAGTTAGCAAAAGATTAGAATTAGAGAAAATTACTCATGAATTTATTATGGTAGATGATGGCTCTAGTGATAATACAATGGATGTATTAAGAAACTTATCAAGTAAAGATAAATGCGTTAAAGTAATTAGTTTTTCTAGAAATTTTGGTAAAGAAGCTGCTATGTATGCAGGACTTAAGGCATGTAGTGGTGAATATGTTTCAATTATGGATGCTGATCTTCAGCATACACCAGATACGCTTATTATGATGTATAATAAGTTAATTCAAAATAAAGATTATGATATTGTTGCATCATATAAAGAAAATAGAGAAGATGAATCTAGTATAAAAAGAACTCTTACGTCGCTATTTTATAGATTTAATAATATGATATCAAATGTTAAATTACTTCCTGGAGCTAGTGATTTTAGAGTATTTAAGTCATGTGTTCGTGATGCTATTATATCACTTCCAGAAGAAGAAAGATTTTTAAAGGGTATGTTTTCTTGGGTAGGATTTAATACTATATATGTACCTTATACTCCAAGTAAAAGACTTCATGGTAATTCTAAATGGTCTCTTATAAAACTTATTAAGTATTCTTTAAGTGGAATTATTTCATTTTCTACTAAACCTAATAAATTTATATTTATACTTGGTGTTGTTACATTCTTAATTGGATTTTTAAATTTTATTCTATTTGGATCTTTAGCTAATAAAACAATTATATTATTCTTATCATTTATAATGTTATCCATTGGAATATTATCTTTATATATATCAAGAATTTATAAAAGAGTTTTAAATAGACCTTGTTATATTGTTAAAGAAAAAATAGGCTTTAATAGCAAAAAATAATACATAGAATGAGGAAAATAATATGAGTGAAAAAATAATTGAGGTAATAAAAATAGTTGTAAGTGTTATGTTATTTACTGCTCTTATGTTTCCAATTGTTAAATGGATAGCTAATCATATGGGAGCTTTAGATTATCCAAATGAAAGAAAGGTACATAAAAAGCCAATGCCACTTTTAGGTGGACTTATGATGTTTTTTGGCTTTTTATTTGGATATATGTTTTTTGCACCACAGACAACGCAAATGCTATCTATATTAATTGGAAGTTTTATTTTAGTAATTACTGGAATAATAGATGATATAAAACCATTAAAGGCTAAAGAGGCAATTATAGGTCAGGTTGCTGCAGCTTTAGTTGTAGTATTTTACGGTAAGATCTTATTAAATGATGTATCGTTTTTTGGTCTTTATTTTGACTTTGGATGGTTATCTTATCCAATTACTGTTATTTTCATAGTAGCAGTTATGAACATAATAAATTTAATAGATGGTTTAGATGGTCTTGCTGCAGGAATATCTAGTATATTTTTTGCAACAATAGGTGTAATTGCATTTATTATGCATAATATAGGAAGTTTAGAAATAACTCTTACATTTATTATGTTAGGAGCTTGTCTTGGATTTTTAATATTTAATTTTAATCCAGCAAAAATATTTATGGGTGAAGTAGGGTCAATGTTTTTAGGTTTTATGATAGCTGTTGTTTGTTTAGTTGGATTTAAAGCTGTTACATTAACTTCTCTTGTTGTTCCACTTTTAATTCTTGCAATACCTATACTTGATACTTTATTTGCTATATTAAGAAGATTAATTAATCATAAACCTATTTATGTAGCGGATAAAAAACATTTGCATCATCAACTACTTAATAAAAAGTTTAGTCAAAAAACAACAGTATTAATAATATATGCTGTAAATATTTTATTCTCACTTGCATCTATCTTTTACGTATTAAAAGATAGAAGAGCTGGTATTATTATATATGTTATATTAATGCTTTTAATAACATGGGTTATTTTATCAACTGATATATTAACAGATAAAGCTAAGTGGCATATGGAAGCGTCTGATAATAAAAATAGTAACAAAAGACAAAAAAAATAATAAAACTTTAGTTTTTCTAGAGTTTTTTTATTTTATGTGATATATTAGTATTAGAGAATATGATAGGAGGTATACATTTATGGATGATAATAAAATAATATTTTATAGTCTAGGTAGCCAAAAATTAGACTTTTCAAAATTTAATAATATAAAAAACTATGATAATAATGGGCCTATTAAAGTATCTGGTAACTTTAATAAAGCTCTTAGTAAAGTAATTGATAAAGATATTAATTCTTTAAATAATAAAATAAGAGAAATGATAAAGGAAATAGAAAAGTATCTTGCTATAAGAGGTGTTATAGTAAAATTTAATGAAACTTCTTTGGATAAAATAGATTCTATAATTAATTTTACCGAAGCTAAGATAAGTGAACTTATAATAGAAAAAGGAAATAATAAAATAGGTGTATTTACAAGCAAGAAAAATGAGAAAAAACAAAGAAATTTAAAACTTGATGAATGTATAGATTATTTATCTAAATGTATGACTGATTTAATTTCAATGAAGAATGAATATAATAAATTAAATAAAACAAAACCTAAAGTAGTGGATACAGAAGAAAAAGAAAATACAGATAAGGAAGATCCACTAGAAAGAACTATAAGTTTTTATATGAATAAGGAAAAAGTTTAAAAAAATTTTTTAAGACTTTTTTCTTTTATTTTTCTTAATAAATAAGTAATTTTTCTTAATATTTGCATTCGACAAATAAATACAATAGTTGACAACAGGTCTTTTTATGATATAATTATGATGTATTATAAAGATATTACAATAGCAGTCTATAATGCTATGCCTGCTGTGTGAGGGAAGGTATGGTTATTATGGATAGTAAGAGTGCGGCAATTAAGATTAAAAAAGAAAAAAAGCTAAAGAAATGGATGATAATTCTTTTAATAGTTTTTTTTCTAATATTATTAGTTTCCTATTTTGTTATTGGTATTATTTATAATAGTGGAAATTTCAGTATAACATTGGATAAGAACTTATACTTTGATAAAGGACTTATTATTTATGATGATCCTAACTACAAAGTATATAGAACTGAACTTTATGCCGAAGCTCCAAAGTCATTTGATAACATTTCTTATAAATGGTTACCAAATAATTTAACTGAAACTAATGGTTCGCATAATGGTAACAACTATTTAGCTTATACTTTTTATGTGGAAAACATTGGTGAGAGTGTATCGGATTATTATAGTGAGGTAGTAATTGATGATGTTATTAGAAATGTTGATGATGCTGTCAGAATAAGAGTCTATAAAAACGATAGCTATATCACTTATGCTAAGATGGGTGCTAAAGGAACTCCTGAGAAGGAAACAACTCCATTTTTAGATGATAACGTGGTAGTTAAAGAACATGTTGATAACTTTAAACCTGGGGATATCAATAAGTATACAATCGTTTTATGGATAGAGGGCAGTGATCCAGAATGTACTGACAATATTCTGGGTGGCGAATTTAAAGTACATATGGACTTTAATTCAGAACATGTCGATGAACAAAAGAAGGGAGAAAGTATTTAATGAACAAAAAAGACAAAAAACACGTTAAACGTGTTAGAAAGCTTATAATTCTATGCTTATTTTGTGCTGTTATTTTAGGCGTATCAACATATGCATGGTTTATAGGTATGAAAACAGTTAATGTATCTAGTTTTGATGTATCAATTGCAGCAATTGATAGTTTATCATTATCACTTAATGGTAAAGATTGGTCTGATACTGTAACTATATCTAAAGATAATTATAATGATGTAGAAGGACAAACAGTGTATTCAGGCAATACTAATAGCTGGGGTGGTGAAGGATTAGTTCCAGTATCATCAGTAGGTAAAATTGATTCAGCTTCATCTAGACTAACTTTATTTGAAAAGGGAAGTTTAACTGCAACTCCAGGTGGTTACAAATTAATGTCTAGTAGAGTAAATAACTCAGGAGCTAAAGAACAAGATGGTTACGTAGCATTTGATTTATTTATTAAAAATATGTCAGGTAAAGAATATTATAGTGAGTTAAACAAGCTAAATGAAGAAGCAATTTATTTAACTCCAGATTCAGAAGTTACTATTGCAGAGCAAGGCGGAGTAGCTAATACAGGTATAGAAAACTCAGTAAGAGTTGCATTTGCACAAATTGGTCGTGTTAAAGCTACTACTGAAGAAGTAGGAACTATTACGGGTATCACTTGTAAAACAGAAGGAGCTGTAACTGGTATTTGTACAGATAGAGATGCTCAAATTTGGGAACCAAATGATACAGAGCACGTTACTAATGCAATTAATTGGTATAATACTTCTTGTAAAACAAGAACTGGTTTGGATGTAACTAAAGATGCATCATATGCTGGAAATTGTAAAACAATTGAACAAGGTACAGCTTATAAAACATATGCTGTTGGTGGTATAATTAACTATAGCGATAACATTGATGTATATGATGGAGCAGATTATAATGGTTATACTGAATCAATAACTAATGCAGCTAGTGATGGTAAGTTAGTAGACTTTGATTACTTTACTGATACTGAAAAGAATTTATCTGGTGTTGATAGACCAACATTTATTACATTAGCACCAAATAGTATCACAAAAGTAAGAATATATATCTATATCGAAGGTCAAGATGTTGATAACTATGATTTTGCATCACTTGGAAAGAAAATTTCAGTAGCATTTGGATTCACTAAAGAAAGATTCTTTGATGAAGATGTTGATTATAATGCAGATGGTTCTGCTACATTACCTGATGATGTTATAAAGAAGAATCATACAACTTCTAGAACAACAACTGGTAACTAATAAATAAAGATGAAAAGGAAGAGAAGTATTACTTTCAATTCCACTATTATAAAAAAACTTAAAGGAGAAAAGATATGAAAAAAGAAAGAAAAAATAAGAAGAAAATTAGAAATCTGATTATTCTATGTTCTTTTTGTGCAATTATTTTAGCTGTATCAACATATGCATGGTTCATTGGTATGAAAACAGTTAATGTATCTAGTTTCGATATTGATATTGCTACAACTGAAGGTCTATTCTTATCTATGGATGGAACTAGTTGGAGCTACAAATTAGATGCAAAAAATGCACAAGCTTATGAAGGAAATGTCAATACATGGGCTGAAAATGGACTTATTCCAATGTCAACAGTAGGTGACATGGATGATACTTCATCAAGATTAAAATTATTTGAAAAGGGAAGTTTAACTACTACAAAAGGTGGTTATAGATTACTTACAAGCCGTGTTCATAACTATGAAACTCAAAATGAAAAGGGTAACTACATAGAAGGCGATGGATACGTAGCATTTGATTTATTTATCAAAAACTTATCTGGTACTGAATATTATACAGATAATGAACCATTAAACGAAGAAGCTATTTATTTAACAACTAATTCAGCTGTTAAAGTTGCTTCAACTGGTCAAAATGGAACTGGTATTGAAAACTCTGTTAGAGTTGCCTTTGCACAAATTGGTCGTGTTAAAGGAGATACTACTGATGCAACTAATATAACTGGTATTACATGTTCTAATGTTGAAGCAGCAGATGGTAAAGCTCAAGTAACTGGTATTTGCCGTAGTGCTCAAATTTGGGAACCAAATGATACTGCACACGTTCAAAATGCTATTAATTGGTATGAAACTTCATGCTTAAAGAGAAAACCAGAAGGAACTAATGTTACTGATGCAGCTTCTTATGATACTACATTAGGAGATGGTGCAAAAACTAACTGTGCAACATTTACTACTACAGAAGCTAAACCAACATATGCTATTTCAAGAGCACTTACTATAGCTGATAACGTTGATGTATATGATGGAGCTGGTTATAACAGTTATGAAAACAGTACTGTAGATTATGCTACATATGCTCAAGCAGAAGATAAATCACAATACAAATTAGTTGATTTTCCATACTTTACAGATACTATGAAAAATAAAAAAGGAACTGAAAGACCTACATTTATGACTTTAGCTCCTAATAGTATTACAAAGGTTAGAGTATATGTATTTATCGAAGGTCAAGATGTTGATAACTATGATTTCGCATCACTTGGAAAGAAAATATCAATTAACTTTGGATTCACTAAAGAAAGATTTACTGAAACTGATGTAAATTATGAAGGACCAAGTACTGATATTACTCCAACAACATCTCAAGATGGAGAATAAAAAATTATAAATAAATGAAGAGTAATAAATATTTATAATTACTCTTCGTTTGTATTTAAAAGGTGGTGATTATATGAAAAATACTAAGACTGTTAAAAGCAGAGCTAAAAGAAAAAACAAAGTAAAAGAAAGAGTATTACTTCATAAGAAAAATCGCCCTCTTTTAATTACAAGTATTGTTTTTTTAGGAATTACTTTAATTGCAGCAACATATGCATGGTTTTCAACAAACTTAAATGTTAAGGTTAAAACGTTTAATATGATAGTAACAAAAAATAGTGGTCTTCAAATATCTTTTGATGCTATTAACTATGATAATTATGTTGAAATATCTAGAGAAACGCTTATAAATAACTTAAAAAATACATATCCTAATAATACTAGTCAGTGGGCTGCGATGGGACTTACTCCAGTATCTACACTAGGTGTTAGAGATAGTAATAAATCAAAATTTGAAATATATTCTAGTGCAGGGGTTATGTACAGAAATAAAAATCAAAAAAATGGATTTGTTAATACTAAATTATTAACAGAAAAAGGAATATATCCTTACAGCTCATTTATAGCATTTGATTTATTTGTTAAGAATGATACAGGTTCTCCTGTAGATGATAATTTATTTTTAGACTTTGGAACAGAAGTTACCATAGATGATGGAGAAACAGAGGAAATGCAAGGTCTTGTTAATTCAACTAGAATAGGATTTGTTAAAGTAGGTAGTGCACCTTTAGATACTGATTATAGAACAATACAAAATTTATCTTGTAATAATAATTGCAGATCAATTATATTTGAACCTAATAGTAGAATTCATACTAATATGTCAAAAGAAAAAGCTAAAGAATATGGTATAAATTTAAAGGATGGCGAAAAGTTTCCAACATATGCTTATAAAAAAGCTGGAGGACCAATATATGTAAAAGATACAGTATCAGGCTCTTCTGCAATGGATATGAATTATTTTGAAGAACAACAAACTATTACAGATACAGAATTTGATACTCCGTTATTTTCAATTCCAAATGGAGTTACTAAAATGAGAGTCTATGTATGGATAGAAGGACAAGATATAGATAGTCTAGAGACAGATTCATCTGGGGCTGAACTTGCTATTTCAATTAATTTTATAAAAGATACAACAGGATATACATCATTTAATTAAAAAGGGAAGGTATAGATTATGAAAATGGAGAATAATAAAGTGGGATTTGATCTTTCAAAATTAAGCTTGGAAGATCTAATAAAAGTTTATCAAGATATAGTAGATTTCTTACAGTTTTTGGATGATAATAAGTTTGATATAGAAGAAAAGGAAAGTGATAAAAATGAATAACTTTTTAGACTTTATCGTAAAAGATATTAATGCAAAGAAAACGCTTTTATCAACACTTCCAACAAAAACAAAAACTAATAAGAAAAAATTTAATGCTAATATAAAAGATATGGAAAATAAATATAACGAATATAAAGATAGTGTTAGAAATTATATATTAGCAAAAAACAGAGCTATTAAAATAAAAGATGATAGAGAAAACCTTGATAAATTAAATGATACTCTAATAAATTTAGAAAACGTAAAATTTTTACTTAATCCATCAAATAGTTATTTTGAAAAGATGGGTTTTGATGATTTACTATATAGATTAAACAATTATTATACATTTAATTTTAAATCATTAAATGAAATAATAAACGGCTTTTTAGATAAGTTTGAACTAGCAGGTATTAAGTTAACAAGTGATGATTTTAAATATACATGCTATGTACATGAATATATGTCTTCTTTTTTAGACGTTAGAAATAAAAAGAGCTTATCATATGAAAAAGTATCAGAAATATTTGAGCAAATATACTGGGTAAATCCTGATATTATAAGTCATATAGAGTTGAACTTTAGAAAATTAATAAAAGATAATCATAGAAAATTTAATAGTTATATTATAAAATTACAAAAAGAAGTAATGGTTAATAATAATATTAAAAACTATCAAGATTGTTTAGAAAAATTAAAATCAGCATACATAGAACTTAATTTTGCTAATAAAGAAAATATATATGATATAGCTAATTTAGCAAAGACTGGTAAAATAAATATAAATGAATATTTAGAAAATAGTAAAGTTAAGACAAATGCAGTACAATCGTTATTTTATGATGAAAATGATTTTAATGATAAAGATAAATTAAATAAGATATGTGATATTTTAGAAAAATTAAAATTAAATGTTATAGAGTATAGTAATTATGCTATGTTTTTACCTCTTTTTGAAGACTTTAAAAAAGAGTATAAAAAAGAAGTAGATGCTAAAGAAAAAACTGAATATAAAGAATTAAAAGAAGTAGTAGATAAAATAGAAGCTAAAGAAAAAGAACTTTATAAATTAAATAAAAAGATATTTGGTGGAAGACCTGGATTCTTTGAATTTAAAAGTGATTCTAATTTAAAACAAATGAAGATTAATTCAGTATGTATAGCTAAAGAATTATATGAATTATATCAAAAATATGATAAAGCATATTTTAAAGATAAAGTTCTTCAAATATTAAATAATACTATTTCAATATCTGATGTATTAAATTTATATTATAGTTATGATTACTTTAAAAAGATAACTATTCAAAGAGTATATAATTTAAGTACTTATGAAGAAATAGAAGAATTAAGTGAAAAGTTTGATTTATATGCTATGAATCCTACTAATATAATAGTTAATGGTCTTTTAGTATTTTCTGATACTGATATAGCTAAAATAATAATTAATAAGTATAGACTTAGTAATATTAAGTTAACTTTAGAAGAGTTGGATCCAGATAATTTAGATAACTTATTAAATAAAATATTACTTATATTAAGAATTAATAAAATTAATAATAGTAGTACTTCTGCAAATAAAATATGGTTTATGACAGAAGTTGAAAAAATACTAAGTAAGGAAAGCATTAAGAAATAATATAATATGTACCAATTGGTTATGATTGGTGCATTTTTTTGTCTAAATTTGTCAAATCTATGTTATAATTTTAATGTATATAAACTAGATAAAAAGAAGTAGAAGGGATAGTGATATAAGTATGAAAAAGTTTAACCTTAAAAGTAAAAAAAATAAAATATATATAATACTTATAGCAATTTTTATTTTGATACTATCATCTGTTTCAATAGCGACTTTTGCAAGACAAAAAAATAGAAATCCTTTAAACATTGATAATACTTGGGATGGCTCTATTTCTTCTAGTTATAGAAGTGGTTCAGGAAGTCAGGATGATCCTTTTATTATTTCTAATGCATCAGAGTTAGCTTATTTTAGTAATATGCTTAAAACTACAAGTTATAGTAATACTTATTTTGAGTTAAGTAATGATATTATAATAAATAAAGGTACATTTAAATATGAAGATAATTTAATTAAATATATATTAGATGGTAATACTTATTTTGTAGATAAATATTCATCTAATTATTATTCTTCTAGTGATATGACAAATAAAGTTGGTAGTATTAACTTATTTGATTCAATTAATAATTTTAAGGGTACATTTAATGGTAATTCTCATACTATATACGGTGCTTATATAACTAAAAAAGATACTAAATATCTTGGATTATTTACTAATTTAAATGGAACTGTTAAAGATTTATATGTACAAAATTCACTTATTTATGGTGGAAATATAACTGGTGGTATTGCATCAAATGTAGATAATGGTTTAATAGAAAATACTATTTATGGTGGATATGTAATTGGTAGTGATAATAATACTTATGAAGAAAATGAAATAAGTTTAGATGATATTTTATTATCAAAAGATAGTACTTCATCAAATATAGATTTAAGTAATATTAACTTATCTTACTATGATATAGAAAGTATTACTTTAGAAGGTGTAATAGATAACTTTTCTAGCTTATCTAGTATATCTATAAATAATAATAGTATAGATAGTAGTAACTTTAGTATAAATGTAGATAGTAGTGCTAGTAATTTATCTATTTTATATAAATTAAACACGATAGAAGATATTAAAATAACTAATTTAAAATACAAAGTAAAATATAAACTTGGTATTTCATCTGGAATTGCTTCAGAAGCTAGTAATACTAATATTTTAAATACTATTAATAAGGCATATGTATATGGTTATAATTATTCATCTGGTATAGTTTCATTAGGAAGGGAAAAAATAAATATTAATAATTCATATAATACAGGCTCTATAAATAGTAAAATGATAGCATCAGGTATTATATCTTACTTAAATAATGCATCTGGTTTAATATCAAATACTTATAACGCAGGAGAGATAAGTGCAGAAAACTCATCTGGTATTATAGGAAATATAAATAATACAAATAACTTTTCTATAAAAAATACTTTTAATGCAACTGATTCTTACTTTATTTTAAACATATTATCTTCATCTATTAGCATAACAAATTCATACGCTTCATCAAGTAAATATGCATTTTCAGGTAATTATACAGGTAAAATAACTTATACTTCTAATTTAAAAAATAAAAACTTTTTAGTTAACACACTAGGCTTTAGTGAATTTACAGATTTAGATAACATAAAAAATAACATTAATAGTGTTTGGGTATATGAAGATGATTCTTATCCAATATTATATACCGATGATATTAATAAGCCTTTAGCGAGCATTAATATTAATTCTTATTCTTGGAATAATGTAAGCTACAGCTTAAATGAAGTTTTAGTAAGTAATGATATTACGTTTAATATTAAAGAAGATGATAATTTAAATAAGGTTAAAGAAATATACTATTACATAAAAAAAGATAAGAATGCATTATCTTATGATGAATTAAACAATATAACTGACTGGCAGTTATTTACATCATCAAAGAAAATTAGTGAAGAAGGGTATTACATTATATATGCTAAAATAGTTGATTATAATGATAATATTACGTATATTAATTCTGATATATTAGTACTTGATTTAAGTGGATGTGATATAGAGATAAGTTATAATAATAAAACTTTAAATACTTTAAATGATAATCCATCTATATATTTTATAAATGAAAATTTAGACATTTTTGTAAATGCTAAAGATGAAATGTCTGGTGTTAAATCTATTAAGTATTATGTTTCAGAAGGGGTCTTAAATAAAGAAAAACTAGATTTAATAGATGATAGTTTATGGACTAATTATAAAGATAAGATAACTATAAATAATAAAAGTTCTATTATTTATATTAAAGCTTTAGATAATATAGGTATTGCATCTTATGCTTCATCAGACTTAATTTTGTATGAGGGTTATAAGTGTGAAGGATTATACATATTAAATAACTATGATGAGTCATACGATAAATTAAATATAACAAGTAATTCTAGTATTTTATTAAAATATACTTATAAATCAGATTATAAATTTAATGATAATGATACATTTTACTTAAAGTCAAATAAAATATTACCTGTTAATACTAAAATAACTTTGAATTTAAATAATAGTATGTATACTTATAATGTAAAAGAAGATGACTATTTATTAAAAGATTCATATTACTTATATTCATTTGACTTATTTAGTTTAATTGGAAAATCTTCTAAAGAAGTATTTAAAAAAGATGTAACTAAAAATATAGATGATACCTATAAAATAACTGTAGATTTTTCTCATTGTAATATAGATGAAGAAATTAGCGGTTTAATATTATCAGTTTCAGTTTTAGATAATAAGAAAAACGAAGTTAGAGGTTCTTTAAAGAATAGTTTAAAAGAAATAAATATATACAATAATATGACTTCTAATGCTCAAATAAAATCTAATTATAGTGATGAAGTTATGTATAATAGTAACTCTGAAAATAATATAGATATTAATTTATCAAAAGTATATAGCTATATAAATAAAAATAAGATTATAGATAGTAATTTACTTAACATGGTATGGGGATTAAAGATAAAAG
Source organism: uncultured Bacilli bacterium (assembly GCA_934148015.1). GTDB lineage: Bacteria > Bacillota_I > Bacilli_A > RF39 > UBA660 > Aphodocola. Next base: position 87,920 of record CAKPCU010000002.1, on the reverse strand, counting down.
TATTAGATTCAAATAAAAATATAGTAGATCATAAGTATTTAAAGAACATTAAATTTATGATAGATGATAATAAATATTCTATGAATAAAGATGTAATAAATATTAATTTATCAAATAGTAGTGATACTTTAAATAAAGTTCTTAATATTATAACTAAAGTAGATAATAGCATTTTAGATGAGGGTAAATACTACTTTGATATAGAAGCTTATTTATCATTTGATGGAGTATTAGATAACATATTATCTATAGATTCTATAAATATTCCTTTAAATGTTACAAATAAGAAGAATACTCATAATTACTCATTTGATATACAAGATAGTAACGAAAAGATAATTAAGAAAACTTTAGATAATTACAGTATGAATTATAATATATTGTATAAGGGTAAATTATCAAATCCTAAAATATATGTATCATTACTTAAAAAAAGTGTATTATCAGCATTAGATGTAAGTTATAAACAAATAAATATAAATGATTATACATCTGATAATTTAACACTATATAAAGATAATATGTATTTATTAGTAGATAATAAAAATGATTTTAATAATAAGATAACTATTAATTTAAAACCTAATAGTTTAGATTATAATTTGTATAAGTTAAGATTTTACTTATACGATAATGATAAAATGATAAGTTTTACAGATAAAGCATTTATAACAAAATAAAAGGAGTATGATTATGAAAAAGAAAATAATTATTTTAGTAATTTTAATAGTTAGTACTTTATTTATATCAGGTATAACATACTCTAAATTTAATTCTAAAGCATCACTTACAAGTGATGATGAAAAAATAGCATCATTTGTTTTTGACGGGAAGAAAACAGATAATATAAATATTTCGTTAGATGAGTTAAAACCAGGTGATTTAAAAGATTATACCTTTACTGTTTCTAATAATAATGAAAATTATAGTAGTGATGTTACTTTAAATTATACAATAACTATAAAAACTTATCATTTTATTCCATTAAATATTAATTTATATAAAGAAGAGAGTAATAAAAGTAATTTAGTTTTAACTTGTGATGAAACATATAGTAGAAATGAAGAAAATGCTTTAGTATGTAATTCAGATGTATTTGAAATGGTTTATAATGAAAAAATTAATGATAATTATAGATTAAATATTAGTTTTCCACAAGATTATAATGATAGTAGTTATTCAAATATAACTGATTATATTGATATTGAAATAAAAAGCTGGCAAAAGTAGGTGAATTATGAAAAAAAGTGGCAAGATAAGAATTATGATTATATTAATATTAGTACTTACACTTGTTTTAACATATGGTGTATCCTTTGCTAAGTATGCTTATAATAACGTTTTAAACTATTATTATAAGTCTAAAGATTTTTACTTTTCTAGTAATAGTCTTGATTTAGAAGAAGTATCTAATGTTAATAATGCTTGGGATGGTAGTAATACATATTTTGATATTAAAAACTATTTAAATGATTCATTAATAACTGATTATGATATATCTTATAAAGTAGAGTGTTCTACTAATAATAGTAATTATAAATGTATTATAAATGATAATGATAGTACTTATAATGGCACGTTATCTTCATCTAAAGTATGTTTTAATACTACCTCTGATGTTATAACAGATATTAATAATCTTGATGATTGTATTAAAAATGGATATGAATGGCTTGATAATAAAAGTGAAGCAAAACTTTATTTTAATCTAGTAAGCTTAGATAACACTAAGATAAATGATGCTGAAGTTAATATAATAGTTACATCAACAAGTCCTTATAAAAAGATTTTAAAGGGAAAGTTTTCTCTTTCAAGGCAGCTAAATATTAATGATGATGTTACACTTAATTGTAATAATTACGATGAAAAAGTAGAGGTTATAGTATCTAATCTTTTAGATAGTAAAAAGACTTATACACTTTATTTTGACTCAGATAAATTAAGAGTAGATATGACTAGCAATTTAAAAGAAGAATCTAAAGATTCTAATGATTTTATTAATAAAATTGCATTTGATTTAGATAGTAATAAAAATATTAAGATAGTTTTTTATAAAACAGATTTAGGTAAAACCTATGATAAAAATGATTTTAAGATAAATTTAAATAATTGACAATTATAAAATATTATAAATTTATAGATTTAAATTATTAAATTATTATTATTGATAAGGTTTTAAAAGTATGATATAATTTTGGATAGTAGTATAGGAGGTATTATGAAAGCATTAAAACTTATTAAAAATATATTTTTAGGAATACTAGCAGTTGTATTCTTTGGATTTGTTATTTTTATGACAGTGTTATTATTAAATTATAATGATTATGGACTTACTGAGTTTGGGGATAAAACATTAGTTATTTTAAAAGAAGCTATTTCTACTAATGATTATAAAAAAGGAGATTTAGTTTTAGTTCAAAAACAAAAGTTAGAAAACTTAAAAGTTGGTGATAATGTTTTTGCGTATAAAGTAGATGCTAAAGGATCTGTTAGCATAGACTATGGCAAGATTGGTGAAATATATGAACAAGAACAAGCTATTACGTATGAAAATGGTTCAACTTATTCTATTAATTACGTTGTTGGAACACCTGGAAAGGTATATCATGATGTTGGTACGTTTTTATCAGTAATAGAGTCTAAATGGGGATTCTTATTTATAGTTTTACTTCCATCATTTTTAATATTTATTTATGAATTATATGCTTTAATTGTAGAAATAAAATATGGTTCAAAAGAAGAGGCTTAAGAATAAGCATTTGCTATCAGTTATGAATACTGGTAGTTTTTTCTTTAAAAAAATAGTCGTATTTTGTTGTAATATGCATCTTATTATGATAAAATAATTTAGTAAGATATGATACTAGAAGGTAGGGGTATTTATGAGCAAAAAAAGTGTTAAAGAGTTAGTGTTAAACGTTATTTTAGATATTTTAATATTTTTACTAGGATTTGTTCTAATTGTATTTATATATAACAATATAGAAGTAAAAGTGTTAGGAAATGATTATGCTAGCTTCTTTGGATATTCATTGTTTGAAGTTCAAACAGGTAGTATGAAAAATGAAATAAATATAGGAGACTGGATAATAGTTAAATATACAGATGATATCTCATTAAATGATGTAGTTACGTATAAAAAAGGTAAGAATTTTATAACACATAGAGTAGTTGAAGCTTATAAGAATACTTACGTTACTAAAGGTGATGCTAATAATACTAAAGATGATGCAATAAGTAAAAAACAAATAGTTGGTAAAGTAGTTAAAGTACTTCCTCATTTTGGATTTGTTAAGAAGACTTTATTTAATCCATTTATAATTATACTTTTACTTTTAATAGTTTATGTAGCTAATCTTAATTCAAATGATAATAAGATTAATAAATTAATTGATAAAGTATCACCAAATAGAAAAGATTTTATAAAAAAAATAAAAGATAAATTATCTAATATAAAAATAAAAGAAGATAAAAAACCTATCAAGGAAGAAATAATTAAAGAATTAAAAGTAGATAATAAAAAAGAAATAGATGAAGAAGATGAGGCTGTTAATAATCTTAATTTAGAGATAGAGGCAAGACCTAATCCTGAAGATTTGGATAAAACTATGTTCTTTAGAATGGTAAATGTTGATGAAACAGAACTTGATAATACTTATTTAAAGATTGCAGAAACTTCTATTGATGATAATAAAGAGTCTATAAAAAAAGTAGCGTTAGAAGATAAAAAGGATGAAGAAGATGATGCATCTATTATAGAAAGTAATTTAGAAATGCTAAATGAAAGAAAGAAAAAGTTTAATAGTATTTTAGAAAAAGCTATTTATATTAAAAAGTTAGAATTAGATGAAATAATTAGTATTTTAGATACTGATAAGAAGCTAAAAGTTAATGAAGCAACTATTAAAGAGTCATTATTAAATTCTTATATAGATGGAAAGTATTACAATTATTCTGGTGATGTTAATACGATGTATAATGGTCGTAATGCTATTAAGAAAACTAAAGATATAATGAAAGAAGAAGCTATTAATTTAATAAAAAAATATAAGGGTACTGACTTAAAGTATGGACTTAAAGTAGAAAAGTATTTATCTATATTTAATGTTATTATTAGTTTAGATCATTACAGTTTAGTAGATATGGATATAAAAGCTAAAAGAGAATTATATAAAAGTGAGATACTAAAATATATAAAAAATTATTCTGAAGTAGAAGATATACTAATAAATGTAAATAGAATTATAAGGTTACAAAAAATACATACTGGTATGATTAAACAAAGTTTAGAAAAATTAGAAACTGGTATGTTTGAGCTAAACATTAAAGGTATTACTTCTAAAAAGGATTTACATGGTATTAATCTAGAACATAATATAACTTTTAGTAAAGCTTATAGTGATTATATTGTTGATAAAACATATAGTGAAGGTGTAATTGCAGAAGATAAAATAATTATACTAGTTAGCTTATTATTAAGTAAATTAGTTAAAAATATGTTCTCATTTAACTTTAAAGATAAATACATTATATATTTACCTAATACCTTATATGAAAAAGAAAATAAACTAAATAAAATAATTGAAAAACTAAATGATGAATTTGTTAAAAATAGTATAATTATTTTAATTAGAGAAAATGAATTTAGAGAAAATAAGAAAATAATTAAAAAATTAATGAAGATAGGTTTTAAGTTTGCAATAAGTTTAGAAGAAGAAAAATCTTTAAATGAAAAAGAAAAGAAAGATTTATATTTAGTTAAATACATATTTGTAGGTCTTAAGAAAAATGTATCTTCTGTAATATATGATTCAATTCCAGAAGAATTATTAGAAAGAGTTGTCTTTGATGATATTTTAAATAAAACTGGAAATTACGTGGGGGGAGAATAATGAATACGTTTTTAAGATTCTTTTATGAATTTCTTTCTGTCTTTTTTGAAGGGCTGTTTGGCGGTATAAAAAAGATGTTTGATTTTAAAGCTTATGCTAAAATAATAGATAGTTATAGTGGAAGCTTTAGTAAAGGAGAAAAGTCTTTTTTATACATAGGTATTGCTTTTCTTGTTATAATTGTTTTATTAGTAATTGGACTTATAGTTTTATTTATTAAAAAGATGATTAGAAAAGCTAATAGAAAATTAAATAAAGATGAATTATTAAATGAAATTGGTAATTTAAATGAACAAGTTAAACAACTTATGAAAGAAAAAGAAAAGATAATGGCAATGAAAGTTTCTCAGTTAGGTATTAATCCTAATGAAGAGGAAAAAGAAGATGAAGAAGCTGATGACGTTTCAGATGAAATAAAAGGAGATCCAAATATAAGATTTCCAAAGCTTGTTTCTATTGATGAAGCATTAGCTAATTATAAAGTTAAAAAATATAACAATAGTGAAAGTTTAACCGAAATAATAGATGACTTTAGATGTTTTGCTGCAAGTAAATTAAAATTATATTATGATTTTGATATATTAAGACCATTTTTTGCAGGACTAGCTTGTGGTAAGTTAATTATATTACAAGGTATTTCTGGTACTGGTAAAACATCACTTGCGTACGCTTGGGGTAAGTTTGTTAAAGTAGATTCTTGTGTTGTTTCTGTTGAACCATCTTGGAGAGATAGATCAGACTTTTTAGGATACTTTAATGAGTTTACTAAGAAGTTTACTGAAACAAAGGCATTAGGTGAGATATACACAGCATCGTTTGATGATAATGTTCATACAATCATACTAGATGAAATGAACTTAGCTAGAGTAGAATATTACTTTGCGGACCTTTTATCAATCCTTGAAATGCCTAATAGAGATGAATGGATAATTGATATAGTACCAAGTAGTTGGGAAAAAGATCCAAAGAAAATTCCAAATGGAAAACTTAAATTACCAGGAAACCTTTGGTATATTGGTACTATAAATAATGATGATTCAACATTCATGGTAACAGATAAAGTTTATGACCGTGCTATGCCACTTGATATAAATACTAAGGTAGATCCTTTTGAATGCAGAGATCAAGAAGCATTAGAAATAAATTCTAGTTATTTAGAAAGTTTATTTCAAGATGCAATTGAAAAACATCCTGTTTCAAAAGCAAACTTAGATTTAGTTAGTGAAATGGATGATTATGTAATAAAGCACTTTAGAATATCATTTGGTAATCGTATTATGAAACAACTTAATACTTTCGTTCCAGTATATGTTGGATGTGGTGGTAGTGAAATAGAAGGAATTGATTACTTTTTAGCTAAGAAAATACTTAGAAAATTTGATCAATTAAGTGTTTCATTTATTAGAGATGAAATAGATCCTTTTATATCATATTTAAATAAAAGGGTAGGTAAAGGTGTAATGAAAGAATGTATATCTTACCTAGAAACATTAAAGAAGAGTATATAATAAAGGGAAGGGATATAAATGGCTAAATTAGAAAACTTAGTTGATGAAACATTAAATGAAAATTCAAAAGTTTTTTTGAAAAATACTAATTCTGATATGCACTTTAAATCTGACTTTTTAGGAGATTCCCTTTCTTTTGAATGGATGGATGAGATGGAAAAAGCTTGTCCTTTTATTGATATAATAGTTAGAAATCCAAAAATGGCTTTAGTTCAAGAAGAAATGGTAGTTAAAGTTGAAAAAGCCAAAAAGATAACTGTTGCAAGTGTAAAAGATTTAGCAAGACATACTAATTACATTTCAAAATTAAATGAAAAAACAAAAGATATAGAGCCTAAAAAAATACTAGATATAAGAAATGAAGAAACTTATAATATATATGAAAATAGATTTTTATATTCTCTTATATATACAATGAATAAATTTATATTAGAAAAAGAAGATTTGCTTAATGAGCTAGAAGTAAATAATAAGAAAGTATTAGAATATAAAGCTGATACTACTACGTTAAAAGAAAAAGTAGATATATCACTTAAAATAACTTCTACTTCAATACCTAATGATGATACTAATAAAAATATAGAAGAAGAAATAGAAAATATTAAACAAAGAATAAAAAGGGTAAAAGAATATATTACAAGTTGGCAGAGAAGTGAAATGGTTAAAGCTTTAGATAAAGCTCATATAACACTTATTAATTCACAAGTTAAAAAGACAAATATTATACTTAAGAATCCTAACTTCCAAATAGCTGTTAAACTATGGGATTATTTAAGAAATTATTATTTAAATGATACTAAGAATTTAAAAGAAAATTTTGATACTGATGGAAATAATATAATTAAAGTTTTTTTAGATAGATCTTTCTTAATGAATTATTTTGTTTTAGATTCTATCGCTGCATCAAAGAAAGAGCAAAAAGAAAAATTATCTAAATATGCAATACTTATGTGTGCAGAAGAAATAGATAAAATAATTTCTTTACTAATGTCTCTTGGTATTAAAATAGATGAAAATGAGTTTATGAGATTTATTTCAGATGAAATAAAGAAACAAAAGAAAATACAGTCTAGTGGTAGTGATGCGGTAAAAAGAAAGTTTAAAAAAGAAATGGATGAATATATGGAAAGGATAAAGGATTATTTATAATTTATGGAAAAGAAGGAAAATAAAGGATTAAAAATAGTTAAAAGTGTTTTAAACTTTGTTATAGCACTTTTAGTTATACTATTTGTAATAGTAGTTGTATTACAAAGATTTAGTAATAATAAATTATCATTTTTCAATCTTAGAATGTTTACCGTTGTATCTGGAAGTATGAAGCCTACTTATGATATAGGAGATGTTTTAATATCAAAAGAAACTGATGCTTCTAAAATAAAAGTAGGAGATACTATTAGTTATTTAGGTAGAGCTGGAAGCTTTAGAGATAAAGTTATAACACATAAAGTTGTTGGAATAGAAAAAGATGAAAAGGGTAAATATGTATTTAGAACTAAAGGTACTGCTAACTTAGTAGAAGATCCATTAGTTTATCAAGATCAATTATATGGTGTTGTAGTATATAAAGTAAAATTATTATCACTTATTTATAAAATAGTTAGTACTAAATATGGAATGTTAATATTCGTAATAATACCATTATTTTATGTAATAGGTTCAGAGATATTGTCATTTATGTTAGAAAAAGAAGAAAAAAGAAGAAGTAAATAACAAAATAAATATTATCAAGGAGGAGTAAATGGATAAAAGAAGAAAAGTTAATATAAGACTTAGCATTATGTCTATTACATTTATGGTTATTTCATTTATTTCAGTTACTCTTGCTTGGTTTGCATATAGCGGATTATCAAAGGTAGATACTGATGTTACTGTAAAATCATGGTATATAGAGTTTAAAAGAGGAGAAGAGGTTGCAACAAAAGATATAGTAATATCACTTGATGATGTAAAGCCTGGCATGGAAACGAATAAAGAAGAAATAGTAATAAATAATAAAGGTGATTCTGATGCAAGTATTAAATATAAAATAGAATATGTTAAAATACTAAATGAAGATAATATGACATCATCATTAGATACCACATCAGATTATATAGAAGATGTTATAGCACATAACTATCCATTTCATATAAATATTGGACTAGATAGAAATAATGTACTACTAAAGGGTGAAGAAAATAGGTTTAAAATATCTGTTTCTTGGCCACTTGACTCTGGTGATGATAAATTAGATAGTTTATGGGGAAATAAGGCTTATCAATATCAAAAAGATACAAATAATTCATCTCCATTAATAAAACTTGGAATAAGTTTAATTGCAGAGCAGGTTATAGAAGATGATGAAAATGAATTAGATCATAACTATGACCTTGGTAAACTTATTTTATATGATGTTAAAGATAATAAAGCATGCAATAACATAAGTAGTACATGTATTAAAACTCATGTTATTGATACAAAAAATAAAATAGCAGATGATACTGTTACATTATTACCAAGTTTTGATAATAATTATTTAGAAAATACATTTTATAATAGTGATTCGTTATATAACAATATAATATCAAGTTGGAGTGCTAATACTAGAAAATTAAGTGTAGAAGATGTATTAAAAGTTATTTCAACTGATATAGATAATACTATTATAAAAAAAGAAGGACTTTCAGATTTAATACTTGGAAAAGTAGATTATAAAACAAGGGCATCTACCATATTAGATAATAATTCTAATAATAATGCTTCTTATGTATTTAAAAATAGTACATTTTTATATCTAGCTAGTAATACATGTTACTTTTTAGATGGACATGATAATAGTACATTTGCTTATAGTTTAGCTAAAATAGATAATGATACATCAAGTATAAATATGGTATCAAAAGACAAAACATGCAAGGTTGTACCAGTTATAATAGCTAGTAAAAATAGTTTAAAAAAATAATTTATATGTCAAATTTTGTCGAAATAATAAATACAATGCAGAAATTAATATTCTGCATTTTTTAATTATGTAAAAAAAATTTGGCCATTTTACTTACATCCATAAAATGATTGAAATAAGTTTATAATAAAAATGAGAGAGAACTTATTTTTTTCTCTCTCATTTTTACAATTAATTATTTTTTTCTTCGTAGCTATCACAGATTGTTTCTTTTTTACAAGCTTCTTTTTTATCGCCTTGTGCACTTACTTTTATTTCATCTAAAGTGCAGTTTTTACATTCACAATCATTATGTTTGCAAGATTCTACGTCACATTTTATTTTTTTATTATCTTTTTTCATTTTTCATCCTCCACAAATATTATTAACAATATTTAATAAATTATTAAAAAAAGTGTAAAGAATGCTAGAAAAACTTTAAAATTTACTTATATTTACATGCAAACTAGTTAACCTTTTAATATTAATTTGATATAATATTTACTAGTTAAAAGGAAGTGTTTTTTGTGAACAATATATATAATTATTCACTTGAAGATTTACAAAACTATTTTGAAGAAATTGGTGAGTCTAAGTTTAGAGCTAGGCAAGTGTTTGACTGGCTTTATGTAAAAAGAGCTAAAAGTTTTGATTTAATGACAAATTTAAAAAAAGATTTAATAAAGTATTTAAAAGAAAATTTTAGTATGGGTGAATTAAAAATAATAAAAAAACAAGAAGATGTTGATGTTAAAAAGTACTTATTTGAATTATTTGATGGTAAATTGATAGAAGCTGTTTTAATGAAGCATGATTATGGTAATAGTTTATGTGTATCATCACAAGTCGGATGTAATATGGGATGCTCATTTTGTGAAAGTGGAAGATTAAAGAAAAAAAGAAATCTTTATGCATATGAACTTGTTATGCAAGTTTTAAAAGTAGAAGAAGATATAAAGATGAGAATAAGTCATGTTGTTTTAATGGGCATTGGTGAACCATTTGATAACTATGATAATGTTATGAAGTTTATTAACATAATAAATGATCCTAAGGGAATTAATATAGGTATTAGACATATTACTGTGTCAACTTGTGGAGTTGTTCCTAAAATAAGAGAATTTGCTAAAGAAAAGCTTGGTGTTAATTTAGCGATTAGTCTTCATGCACCAACAGATGAAATAAGAAATAAAATAATGCCAATTAATAAAGCATATAAAATTAATGATATAATGGATGCAGTTAAAGATTATATAAAGGAAACTAATAGACGTGTTACTTTTGAATATATATTATTAAAAGATATTAATGATAGTAAAGATTGTGCTTATGAATTAGCATCAAAGCTTAAGAACTTAAATTGTTATGTTAATTTAATTCCATATAATGAAACTAGTAATATAGGATTTAAAGCTAGTAGTAAAGTGACAATTGATCAGTTTTATGATATATTAAAGATGCAAGGTATAAATGTAACAATAAGAAGAGAATTTGGAAGAAAGGTGTCAGCAGCATGTGGACAGCTTCGTAGTGAACAAATAAATGAAATGGAGAAATAATTATGAAAGCATATTACATAACAGATACTGGAAAAGTTAGGACTCATAATGAAGATTCAGTAATGATAGTTAAAAATTTATCTGGGCAGTATCTTATGATTGTTGCAGATGGAATGGGTGGTCATAAGGCTGGAGAAGTTGCATCGTCTATAGTAGTTAATGGATTTACAGAAGAATTTAAAAATTTAGAAGATATAGGTACTAAAGAAGAAGCTGTTAGTTGGATAAGAAAAAATGCTATTAAACTTAATGATGCAATTTTTAAATATACTGATGAATTTCCTGCAAGTAAAGGAATGGGTACTACTTTAGTATTATCCGTTATAACAGATGATTATATATTATTTGGAAACGTTGGTGATTCATCTGGTTTTGTAATGAAGAAAAAAGTACTATACAAAGTAACTAAAGATCATACTTTAGTAAATTTATTAGTAGAATCTGGTGAATTAACAAAAGAAGAAGCTGTTAATCATCCAAGAAAGAATGTACTTATGAGAGCTCTTGGAGCTAATAACCCTATAGATGTTGATATATTTGATGTTGATATTAATAGTGATGCTATATTATTATGTAGTGACGGACTTACTAATATGCTTACTAAAGAACAAATTGAAAAAGTATTAAATAGTGATTTATCATTAGAAGAAAAGATAGTTAAATTAGTTAGAAAAAGTAATTTAAGGGGTGGAACTGATAATGTTTCAATTGCTTATTTAGAAAGAGAAAGTGGTGAAGATAAATGATTACAAAGGGGCAAAAAATTAGTGATCGTTATGAAATTGAAAAATTAATAGGCGAAGGTGGTATGGCTAATGTTTATTTAGCAACTGATACAATATTAGGAAGAAAAGTAGCTGTTAAAGTTTTAAGAGGAGATCTTGCTGGTGATGAAAAATTTGTTAGAAGATTTCAAAGAGAAGCACTTTCAGCATCTTCACTTTCACATCCTAATATAGTTGAAATATATGATGTTGGTGAAGATGAAGGCAATTTTTACATAGTAATGGAATATATTGAAGGTAAAACGTTAAAACAATTAATTAAAAAGCGTGGAGTTTTATCACTTCCAGAAGTTATGGATATTATGCTTCAATTACTAGATGCACTTGCAACAGCTCATGATTCTTATATTATTCATAGAGATATTAAACCTCAAAATATAATGATTAAAGATAGTGGGTTAGTTAAGATAACAGATTTTGGTATAGCTATGGCTTTAAATAGTGCACAGCTTACACAAACTAATTCAGTTATGGGATCTGTACATTATCTTCCACCAGAACAAGCTAGTGGAAAAGGATCTACTATTAGAAGTGATATATATTCTCTTGGTATTTTAATGTTTGAAATGTTAACTGGTAAAATGCCTTTTAGAGGTGATACAGCAGTTGAGATAGCTTTAAAACATATGAAAGAAGAATTACCAAGTCCAAAAGAACTTAATCCAGTAATTCCACAATCGGTTGAAAATATTATTTTAAAAGCAGCAGCTAAAAATCCAAAGAATAGATATCGTGATGCAAGAGCTATGGCAGAAGATATTAAAACTTGTTTAGATGAAGATAGAAAAGATGAAGAAAAAATAGTATTTAAGTATCCAGAAACAGACTTTTCTGATACCAAAGCCATCAATTTAGCTAAAGAAAATAAAAAAATAGAAAAAGAAGATAAACCTATAGTAAAACAAATTACTAATGAAGAAAAAGAAGAAAAGAGTAATAACAAAAAAATAATGTTAATAGCATCAATAATATTTATATTTATTCTTGTTTTAGTATTAGTAGTATTAGTATTTCCTAAAATATCTGCATCAAAGGATATAAAGATTCCAGATGTATATGGAATGGAGATATCAAAGGCTGAAGCTTTACTTAAAAAAACAGGATTTAAAATTAATTCTAAAGGAAAAGCAAGTGATGAAGTTGATAATAATTTAGTAATAGAAACTAATCCAACAAAAAATAGATATGCTAAGAAAAATACTGTAATTACAATAATTTATTCTACTGGTTCTACTAAACTTTCTATGGAAGATTATGTTGGTCAAAATGCATATGAAGTTAAAGCTAAGTTAGAGCTTAGTGGTATAGTAGTTAATATAGAAGAAAAAGAAGTAGATGACTCTACTAAGTACGAAGGAAAAGAACAGTTAATAATAGATCAAAGTGCAAAAAGTGGTACAAAGGTTGCGTCTGGTGAAAAAGTTACATTATATATACCTAAAATAGTTAATAAGTATCCAGATATGGTAACGGATGCTTGGTCTTTAGATAGAGCTCAAGAATTTTGTGAAAAGTATGGTTTGACTTTAAAGGTTATACCTATGGAAAAGGATGGTGTGGATGAAAATACCGTTTTAGCACAATCTCCAAAACCAGGTGAAGAAATATTTAAGAAAGATACTCTTAAAATAACAGTATCTAAAAAGCCTGTTACAACAACTACAGAACCTAAAAAAGATACAACTACACAAACAAGTAATACATCTGGTGAAAAAACAAATGAAAACAATTAAGAAAGGTAAATATGCAAGGAAGAGTAATTAAATTAATAAGTAATAAATGGACTGTTTTAACTGATAATGGATTATTAGAATGTTCATGCATAGGTAAATTTAAGTATTTAAAAGAGTCACCTTTAGTAGGTGACTTGGTTATAGTTGATGAAGAAAATAAAGTTATTAATAAAATATTACCAAGAAAAAACGTACTTATAAGACCTCCTGTTGCCAATATAGATCAAGCTCTTATATTAACAAGCACTATAGAGCCTTCTTTTTCTAGTAACTTACTTGATAAGATGCTTGTTATAATAGAATACAATAACATAAAACCTATTATTTGTTTTACTAAATATGATTTATTAGAGGATAAAACTTACATTGATAGTATAATAACGTATTATAAAAAAATAGGATATGATGTATTTATAAATGATGAAATAGATAATATTAAAAAAATTTTAAATAAAAAGGTAAGTGTTTTAACAGGTCAAACTGGTGTTGGTAAATCATCTTTACTAAATCGTTTAAAAGAAGATCTTAACTTAAAAACTGGAGAAATTTCTAAAGCATTAGGTAGAGGAAGACATACAACAAGACATGTTGAATTACTTAAAATAGAAGATGGTTTAGTTGCAGATACACCTGGTTTTTCTTCACTTGATTTTATAGGTATGAATAAAAATGATATAAAAGATAACTTTATAGAATTTTATGAAAATCAAGATAAATGTAAATATCAAGATTGTATGCATATAAAAGAAGATGGTTGTTATATAAAAGAAATGTTAAAAGAAAAAACTATATTAGATTCTAGATATGATAATTATAAAAAATTTATAGAACAAATAAATCAAAATAAGAGGTAAAATATGAAAGTTTCAGTATCAATATTAAAAGAATATGACAGATTAATTAATGCTGTAAAAAAAGTAAATGATTCTAATGCAGACTTTTTACATATTGATGTAATGGATGGTAAGTTTGTTAATAATACTAAATTTACTAAAGAAATGGTAAAAGATATAATTAGTATTAGTAAAAAGAAAATAGATTTACATTTAATGGTAGAAGATTTGGATTTAATTAAAGAATATGCTTTATTAAAACCAGATATGTTAACTTTTCATGTTGAAGTAATAGATGATTTTAAGATAATTGATTATGTTAAAAGTCATGGTATAAAAGTAGGGCTTGCTATTAATCCAGAAACAAAAATAGATAAGTTAGCTCAGTTTGTAGATGATATTGATCTTGTATTATTTATGAGTGTTACACCTGGAGAAGGTGGTCAAGAATTTAAAGAAGAAGTCATAGACAAAATAATTAATTTTAAAAAATTAGCTCCTAAAGATTTAATAATAAGTATAGATGGTGGTGTAAATAATAAAACCGTAAGTTTATGCAAATATGCAGGATGTGATATGGTAGTATCAGGATCCTTTATAACAAATAGTAGTAATTATAGCGATAGAATAAATGAGCTTAAGTAAAAGTAGTAGGGAAGTGATATAAATTTCTTTACTTTTTTTTTAAAATGATTATAATAAAATCAATTATTTATTGGGGGTGTTTTATCTTGAAGAAATTACTTAAATTCATTCCTCTTGGTATAGGTATTTCTGCACTTATTTTATATATTTTTAATATTGTTAATTATAGAATTATAAATAATGCTGCAACTATGATACAAATATTAACTGGACTTAAAACGTATTTATATATATCTATAGGTGGATTTATAATATATTTTTGTATAAAAATTATAGAATTTATGAGTAATAAATCATATAATAGTAAAACAGATACTATAATAGATGAAGTGCCTATTAAAGAGCAAAAAACAAATGATAAAGCATTAAATAAAAAGAAAAAGATTAACGAGAATTTGAAGATAGTTAAAAAGGAAATAATTAAAGAAGTTGTTTTAACTGGAGATAAATATTGCTCTAATTGTGGAGAAAAGATATTTTCAAGTGATACTTATTGCAAAAGATGTGGTAGCTATCAATTAAATAAAAAATCTGGAAGAAATCCTTTAATTAGAAATATAATAAATGTTATGGAAATAGTTATTTTGATTTTGATATTATATTTTATGGTTAATATTTTATTTGAGTACAAGGAAAAGAAAGATCCATCATTTACATCACCTTTTAAAATAGAAATAACAAAGTAGCTTGACTTATATTATCTTATTATATTATGATAATTATGTGAAGAGGGGATTAGATTGAAAAAGTTTTTAACGTTTATACTTATAGTTTTATTTAGTATTGTAGCTTTATTTTTAGGAGCAGAATTTAATTTAATTGATTTAGCAGGTGCTTACAATAATTCATTATTATTTAATAGAATAGTTAATAATGGATTATCAATAGATGATAAGAATTTAAATAACTCAAATGGTAAGGAAAAAAAATATTATTATAATCAACTTAGTAGTGAAGCTAAAAATATATATGACTCTGTTTTAAATAATAAAGATAATATGAAAAGTGGTAATTTTAAAATTGATATAGATACAAATGGTATGAGTAATGTTTTAACTGATAATGATTTACTAAATTATGAATTTCAAAATGCAATTAATGCTCTTAATTATGATAATGTAGATTTATTTTATGTGGATTTTTCTAAACTAGTTTTAAATACAAAAACTTATATAAGTAATAAGGAAACTAGATATGAACTTAGTATAGCACCATCATCTGATAATGGTAATTATTTTCAAGATTATATTACTTCTTTAGAAGATTTAAATAAATTATTATCAGAAATAGAATATTTAAAAACTAATATATTAAAAAAAGCTGATGGTAGTAACTATAATAAAATAAGATATGTACATGATTATTTAGTCGAAAAATTATCTTATGATGAAACTAGAAATTCTATTGGTATTAGAGATATATATGGTGCATTAATTAATGAAAAGGCAGTTTGTGAGGGATATGCTAAGGCTTTTAAATATTTGCTAGATTATCTTGATATACCTTGCATATTAGTTAGTGGAACGTCGGTTGGTGATGATGGAAGTGAAGAAGCTCATATGTGGAATTATGTTAAGGTCAACGATATATGGTATGCAGTTGATGTTACGTTTGATGATCCTATAATTGAGGGTGATTCAAATGTTAATATTTATAAGTATAAATATTTTTGTCAAGGAGATAATATAAACTCTGATCACTTCTTAGATGGTAAGATAACAGGCAATGGACAAGAATTTGTGTACCCACAACTTTATCATAAAGAAAGTAAATAAGGGAGAATTTTTTAATTCTTCTTTTATTATTTATTGAAATAATAAGGAAAATAGATTAAAATAGTTATTAAAGGAGTGACTTACTATGAAAGAAATAAATATTTTACCTGCTGATACTTTTATAGTAGTTAACCGTACTATTTTAAGTGAGAATGATAGAAAGATAATAAGTATGCTATATCAACCTATTATAGGAAGTATTGCAACTAGCTTGTATTATACTTTGTGGGCTGATTTAGATAAAGCTGAAATATTAAGTAGTGAATATACTCATCATCATTTAATGTCTAGTCTTAGAATAAAAATGGAACATATCGTAATAGCTAGAAAAAAGTTAGAAGCGGTAGGCCTTGTTAAAACATACGTTAAAAAAAGTGATGTTAATTCTTTTGTATATGAACTTTTTTCACCAATTTCAGCATCAGAATTCTTTAATCATCCTATACTTAACATAGTTTTATATAATAATATTGGAAAAAAAGAATATGAGAATTTACTTAAATATTTTAAAGTGCCTCGTATTAATCTTTCTTCATATGAGGATATTACATCATCATTTGATAGTGTGTTTGATTCAGCACCTGGTACTGTTTATGATAATTTAAATGAAGACTTAAGAGTAAATAAAACCGGTGATATAAAAATAGATAAAACGTTTGATTTTGATCTTTTAATATCTTCTGTACCTAGTGGTGTAATTACTAATAAAACGTTTTCTAAGGAAGTTAAAGAACTTATTAATAATTTATCTTTTGTATATAATTTAGATGAGATGGAGATGAAGTCTTCCATACTAAGTTCTATAAAAGAAAATGGTCTTATAGATAAAGTAGCTTTAAGAAAAAATGTTAAAAATTATTATAAGTTTTCTAATGAAAATAAACTCCCTAAACTTGTTTATAAAAGTCAGCCTGAATACTTAAAATCTCCTGTTGGTAGTGAAAGTAAAAGAGCTAAAATGATATACGTATTTGAAAATACTTCTCCTTATAATTTTTTAAGAGGAAGAAGTAATGGTGCTAAACCATCAACTAGAGATTTAGGAATATTAGAATCCCTTTTAAATGACTTTAAGTTAAATCCAGGAGTTGTTAATGTTTTAATTGACTATGTACTTAAAATAAATAATAAAAAACTTACAAAAAACTTTTTAGAAGCTATAGCATCACAGTGGAAAAGACTTAATATAGAAACGGTAGAAGAAGCTATGAAGGCAGCTGAAAAAGAGTATAAAAAGATGAAAAAACTAAATGAAATGCCTAAAGGACAAAGTATAGGCAAAGAAAATTTACCAGAATGGTTTGATCAAAATATAAATAAAGAAAAAATTAGTGTAGAAGATGAAAAATCACTTAAGGATATGTTAAGAGAATTTTCATAATAAAGAAATAAGGTGAAAGTTATGGAAAAGATAAATAATTCTATTAAAGAAGTAAATGATTTAAATTATAAACTTAAAGTAGCATATCATAATGCTAAAAAAGATAATGAATTTAAAGATTTTGTAGATAGTATTAATTTAAGTGATGAAAAATTAATGAAATATACTTCTCTTTTAGAAGATAGTTTTAAAGAGTTTAAGAATTGTAAAACTTGTAAGGGACTTGTTACATGTAAAAATAATATAAATGGTTATTGTTATTTGCCTACTATAAATGAAGGTGATATATCTTTTTCATATGTTTCTTGTAAGTATAAAAATGCATATATTAAAGATACTAATTATTTAAGTAATGTAACTAGTTTTGATATACCAAGAGAAATTAAAGAAGCTAAAATAAAAGATATTTATACTGATGATAATAATAGAACAAGTGTTATTAAATGGATATTAAATTATATAAAAGATTACAAAAAAGGTATTATAGGTAAGGGCTTATTTTTACATGGTAATTTTGGTTCTGGTAAAACGTATCTTATTTCTGCTATGATAAATGAGCTTGCTAAAAATAACGTTAAAAGTGTTATAGTATACTGGCCTGAATATTTAAGAAGTTTAAAGGCATCTTATTCATCTTCTTCATCTGATGAATTTAAAAATAAATTTAATGAGATAAAATATGCTAAAATACTTTTAATAGATGATTTAGGAGCAGAAGGAGTAACAGCGTGGAGTAGAGATGAGGTATTAGGATGCGTACTTCAATATAGAATGCAAGAAGGTCTTCCTACGTTTATTACTTCTAATTTAAATATAAAAGAATTAGAAGAACATCTTAGTATAACAACTAATAAAAGTACTGAGAAAGTAAAAGCAAGAAGAATAATAGAAAGAATAAAACAATTAACGATAGATACAGAAATGATTAGTAAAAATAATAGAAAATAATTGACTAAAATGGATAAAAGTAGTATTATTTTGGTATAAATGCATTGATGAAGACATGATTTTATGATGATGTTTTAAAGAGAGTCTATTATATGGTGTAAAGTAGATAAACTAATTATAAAATTACTACTTCTAAGCAGATACCTGTAATGGGTTTTTCCGTGTTATATAACACGTTATCAAATTAAGTTAAAGGTAAGGATGGTACCGTGTTTTAAGCACTCCTTTTTAAGGAAGTGCTTTTTTGTTTAAAAAGAGGTGGTAAAATGATTGATAAATGGAAGTTAGCACTAAAAGAATTCCTAAAAAAATATGAGGAAGATGAAATGGTAGTTGGTGCAGTACTTTATGATAGTTATGCATTAGGTATTCAAAATGAGTATTCTAATATAAAGGTTTATTTGGTTCTTAAAGATGGTGCTAATTATAAAGAAAAAGGATTCTTTGATTCGAATAGTTATTTAACTGAATATATCATGGAACCAGTAAGTAAGATAAAAGATACCATTAAAAATGAATTTGACAATGGATATTTAACTACTGCTAAAATATTTGCATATGGAAAAGTTATATATGATTTAGATGATAGTGTAAAAGAGTTATCTAATATATCATTAGATTATATAGATAGTAATTTAAAAGTGATAAGTTCTGATAAAGTTAACTATAATAATTATCATATATGGAATTACTTAAATGAACTTAAATCTAATTTAAAGGAAAATAATATGCAGTTTAATCTAACTTACTATAAATTACTTGATATGGTATTTAATAGCTATTTAGAATATTTAGGAGTGCCAAAACTTAAAGAAGATGAAATATATAAAGTGCTAACAGATTATGAATATAGAAGAAAGTGTCATATATATAAATTACCAGAAGAAGAATTTATTAAATTGTATTTAAATTGCTCCAAGCTTGATAAGGCAAGTACAATGTTAAAAAACATAGAAAGTTTAGTAAATTATTATTATAAAAAAGAGGGAGGTTTTAACATCAGAGTCTTTGTTACAAGAGAAGATTTTGATATCTAATATAGAAAAAGAAATACTAATATAATATTTAGAAAATGAGGATGATAATTTTATCACAAAATATAGATATGTAGATAGTTTAAATTTAAATTATAGTACATTATTTGAACTACTAGATTAATAAGTTATTATTACCATTTGTAATGTGTGATAATCCGGTGTTAATAAATAAAATGAAGCAAAATTATAGAGAAGAAAAAGGAAAGAGAAAAAAAGTGAAGATAAGGAGAAATTTTTATGGAAAATATTAAAGAAAATGAAAAATTAAACATACTTAATCATTCTTGTGCCCATTTACTTGCACAAGCTGTAAAACACTTATATCCAGATGCTAAGTTCTGGGTAGGACCAGTAATAGAAGATGGTTTTTACTATGATATAGACTTAGGTGATAAGACTTTGAATGATGAAGATTTACCTGTTATTGAAAAAGAAATGAAAAAATGTGCTAAAGCAGATAAAAGAATATATAGACATGAATTAACTAAAGAAGAAGCATTAGAAAAATTTAAAGATGATCCATATAAAATAGATTTAATATCTAGAATGGATGAAAATGATACTGTTATATCATGCTATAGCCAAGGAGATTTTACTGATTTATGTAGAGGTCCACATGTTGAATCTACTAAAAAGATGAAATATTTTAAGTTAATTAAACATTCTGGTGCATACTTTAAGGGTGATTCTAAAAATAAAATGCTTCAAAGAATATATGGTGTATGCTTTGAGAGTGAAGAAGATTTAAATAATTACTTAAAAGAATTAGAAGAAGCTAAGGAAAGAGATCATAGAAAACTAGGTAAAGATTTAGAAATATTTATGACTCATGATTTAGTAGGTAAGGGAATGCCAATGTTTTTACCTAATGGTTACATAGTATGGCAAGAACTTGAAAATTATATAAGAAATAAAGAAATAAGTTTAGGATATAAACATGTTATGACACCATGTGTTGGTACGGTAGGTTTATATAAAACATCTGGACACTGGGATCATTATAAAGAAAATATGTTTCCTATGATGAAAGTTGAAGATGAAGAATTTGTACTTCGTCCAATGAATTGTCCGCATCATATGATGATTTATGCTAATAAATTACATTCATATAAGGATTTACCTATTAGAATAGGTGAGATAGCTCATGACTTTAGATTTGAAGCATCAGGAGCTTTAAAGGGTATTGAAAGAGGAAGACATTTTTGTCAAAATGATGCTCATCTATTTGTTACTCCAGAACAAATAGAGTCTGAATTTAAATCTGTTGTAGACTTAATTTTTGATGTTTATAAAGATTTTAATATTACTAATTATAGATGTGTTTTATCTTTAAGAGATAAAGAAGATAAAGAAAAATATTATCCAGATGATGAAATGTGGGAGAAAGCTGAAAGTGAACTTAGAAAGGTTTTAGATGATTTAAACATTCCTTATACAGAAGAAATAGGAGAAGCTGCATTTTATGGACCTAAGTTAGATGTTAATGTAAAACCAGCTGTTGGAGCTGAATATACTTTATCAACTTGTCAGTTAGATTTTTGTCTTCCAGCTAAATTTGATTTAAAATACGTTGATAAAAATGGTGAAAAGAAGACTCCTGTTGTACTTCATAGAGCAATACTTGGTTCATTAGATAGATTTATGGCTTATATATTAGAAGAAACTAAGGGTAACTTGCCAACTTGGCTTGCACCAGTTCAAGTAAATATAATACCAGTTAATAATAATTATCATTTAGAATATTCAAATGAAATATATGATATGTTAAAAGATTCAAATGTAAGAGTAGAATTAGATGATAGAGATGAAAAATTATCTTATAAGATGAGAGAAGCTCAAATTAAGAAAATACCTATTAATATTATTATAGGAGATAAAGAATGTAGTGAAAACTTAGTAAGCTATAGAAGACATGGATCAAATAAAACTTATAGTGTAGAAAAAAATATGTTTGTTAGCCTACTTGTTAATGAAATAAAAAATAAAAAAGGTAAGGAAGATAAA
Organism: uncultured Bacilli bacterium; assembly: GCA_934148015.1. Taxonomy (GTDB): domain Bacteria; phylum Bacillota_I; class Bacilli_A; order RF39; family UBA660; genus Aphodocola. The sequence continues at coordinate 65,897 of CAKPCU010000002.1, read as the reverse complement.
TAATATGAAAGGAGTAGTTAAGTATCTTTCTGGGATACTAGGTGGATTAATATTTTCTATTCCATGGCTGCTTGTTTATGTGTTTTTTAACTTTTCAGTTGGATATTTAAATTGTTTAATAGTATTTGGAATCATCTTAGGATATAAGGTAGTAAATAAAGAAATATATAATGATAGAAAAACAAAAAAATATCTTATTATATCATCTTGTTTAATAACACTTTTAAATGTTTTAATATTAATGCCAATAATTGTTATGATAAAACAAGGGGTAGGTGTTAATTTAGAATCGTTTAAAATATTATATACTAATGATGAGTTTATATCTGTAATAAGTGATGATCTTACTTTAGCTTTATTAATGACTTTACCACCTGCTATATTCTTTCCATTAGACTTTAAGAATGAAAAAACAGGTAAAGCAGATATTCAAATGTTTATAGAAGAAGTTGAAGAAATCTTTAATAAGTATGGTGCTATTTCAAAAGATACAGCTGTCTCTAAAAAAGTTATTAAGAATGACATTTCTAATATTAAGACTAGTAAATTTAAGAAAATATTTTACTTAGATACCATAAAAAATATTTATATAAAAAATAAAAAAGATAAATGGTATTTTGACCCTAAAAAAAGAAATTTAAAATACGGTTTATTAATTTCTATATATTTTTTAGTATTAATAACAATATCATGGAATGTTTTTGTTGTACCTAATACGAAAGATATAAATAAAACAGGTGGCAATAATGGTGAAATAATCGAGTACAAAGAAGATGAAATGACTTTAATGTTGCCAGATTGTATGGAATTAGATGAAAAAGAAAAAGATACCGAAGAAGATGTAGACACATATTATTATAGTTATTTATCTATGGATATTAGTAAATCAGATATTCAAATTGTTGAAATATATTATTATCCATCATTTGAATATGAAAAAGATTATAATTTATTTTCATCATCAATAAAAAGTTTATTAGACTCATCTGAAATAGCATTAGAAAAAAATAAAACATTTAATGGTAATAATACGTTATATTTAAAATTAAATAAGTATGATAAAGAAAGAATTGTAAATTCATACTTTGTTATGTTGCCAGATAATAAATTAATAGAAGTTTATGTATATGTTACGAAAGATAGTTATAGCTCTTTAGATGAGGGTTCATCAGATGACATTGTTAAATCAATAAAATTTAATTTTTAGTTTATTTTATACCCAGTATTCTAAAATATTGGGTGTTTTAATAATATAAAAGGAGGGAAATATTTATGATTATTCCTGGATACTTTTCAATTAATGAAGATGACATAATACTTAAAGAAGCATTATTTAAGTGTGATGAAATATTTAAAAGTATTATGTATTTAGCGAGCAGTATAAACATAAACTCTTCTTTATCGCTATGCAATTTATATCTGTATTTGCTATATAGTGGTAATTTATCAATAAATAAAACATTTATTCAAAAAAGTGATAATATAATAAATGATGGTGCCATTAACTTAATACTTGGTTATGGATGTTGTCGTAATATATCTGCTGGTTTAAAAGAGTTACTAGATAAAAATAAGATAGAAAATTATATATTAACAACTCAAATTAAACAAAATTTAATAATTTTTAGGTATGATCCTCTTTTTAATAAAAAAGTAATTAGTAATATCACACTTAATAATTTATTTAAAAAAGATTATAGTTCTTTACATGAGTTAAATCTTATTATTGATAAAGATAAGTGTTTTTGTTATGATGCAACTTGGGGATTTATTTTAAAATTATGTAATAATAATTTAAAAATGATAAATAGCAGTGGTAAAATGAAAATACTTCATTTTGAGCGTAATTTTATGGATTATTGCTATAAAGAAACTGAGAAAACAAAACAGTATTTAAAAGAGCTTAAAAGACTTAATTGCTATACAAACCAGGAATTTAAAAATATTTTTAAAGAAGATTTAATTAAATTTAAAGATAATGATAAATTAATAAAATCATTCTATGATGATAATTATGAAAAAATGGATTTTATTTGTAAAACTTTAAGAAAAAATCATAAGTTTTAAAGAAACTTAGTAAATTTACATATTTATATTAATGTAAAAAGTAATTGAAATTATTTTGTATGTGTATTATAATAATAACCAGTCTCTTTTTCTGGCAGTATTTTAAGAAAGGAAGATTAAAAAATGAAAAAAAATGATTTATTAGATCAATACTATAATAGTTTTATTGAAAAGACAAATAATTTGTTGGGAGAATTATCGGTTGATGATTCAATTTTATTAAAATGTTATTTATATTCTAATCTTTTAGTTAATGGTTATTTATCTAAAGAAGAGCTTAAATTTAATACTAATAGCTTTGAAGCTCAAGATGTTGTGATGGGTGATGTAAATAACATTAGCAGTGTTAATTTATTACATGATATTATTAGCAATGATGAAAAGTTTGAAACAATTAGATTTCCTAGAAGAAAAGAATATATAAGCAATTCACAAAGATTGGTTACATATGATAAGAATGGAAATATGGGATATTTAAATTTTATAATAGATAATAATAATTATTTTATATATGACCCTATAACACTTGAATTATATAAGATAAGACAAGGACTTTTCGATTCTGTTTCAGTATATAATAAAAACGATTCTAAAATGGAAGCTTATATATATGGAAGTGACTCTTGGTATTATGAGAATAAACAAGTATTAAAAGCAATTATTAAAAGAAATCCAATAGATCCATATCAAGCTAAAAAATACTTTGAAACTAGTTTGAAAATTATAGATAATAATAAAGATAAATTATTTAAATATGTTGATAATATAAAAGAAGAAAAAGAAAAAATTTGTAAATTACATAAATAAAATATATTGGGGGAATTTTATATGGGACGCAAATTAAAAGAAGTCGAATATATAGACTTAGAAGATGATGGTTTAAGACTTTATTTGGATTCTTTAAAGGAACCACTTAATAAAGAAGAAAAAGAAAAAGTATATAAAATGTTATTAAATAATAAAGATGAAGCAAGAAAGATATTAGTTGAAAGAAATTTAAGATTAGTTATACCGATAGCAAAAAAATACGTTCATTATGGTATTGATTATTTAGATTTAATTCAAGCTGGAAATATTGGGCTTATGAAAGCTGCTGAAAAATTTGATGTAAATGTAGGTGCAGAATTTTCAACATATGCAACATTTTGGATAAGACAACATATCAAAAGATATGCAGAAGATAATTCTAGAACTATAAGATTAGCTAATTTTAGATATGGACAAATGTATGAATATAAAAATGCATATAATTTATTATCTTCTAAACTAGGAAGAGAACCATCAAAACACGAAATTGCAAATGAATTAAATATTTCTATTGATACGTTAATAAAATTAGAAAGGTATTTTAAAGATAAAATTAGCTTAAATGAAACAATTCAAGGCGGAAATAGAAGTGAAGATGCAAATGATACTGAAATTATACAATTAATACCATATGAAGAAGAATCTATGGAAGATGTTGTTGAAAAAAGTCTTATGATAAAAGAAGTACATAATATGCTAAAATCAGTTAGGTTAAATAGTATGGAAATTGAAGTTATAAAAATGAGATATGGATTTGATGATGGTACTTTTAAAACATTAAAAGAAGTTGGAAAGGTACTTGGAATGACTAGACAAAGAGTTCAACAAATTGAACAAAAAGCTCTTGGAAAAATAAGAAGAAAATACTCAGATAACGAACTTGGAAAAGAATTAAAAGAATTAATAAAGTAAAGTAATTCTTTTTTGTTTTATATTAATAAATCCCTCATCTTTTAAATTTTTTAATTCTCTTGACATAGCACTTCTATCAACTGATAAATAATCAGCTAAATCTGTAAAAGTAAATGGCAAATAGATATTTTTAGAGCCATTTTTTTTTGATATTTGATTAAAATATTCTAATAATTTATCTCTTATTGACTTTTTTGTTAGTATTTCTATTCTATTGTTTTTTTCTTGTACTTTATCGTTTGTTATCTCTAGTATGTTTTTTATAAACTGTATATAATATAAACTATTTTCATCATAATTTATTATGTTTAAATAATCAATGATTATTATTTCTGTATCTTCTACTGTAACGATATCATATTCACTATTTTTAATAGAGTATATGTAAGAGCTAAATATATCATTTTGACCCAATTCTTCTATTATAGTCCTATTTCCATTATAGTCGGTTCTAATTATTTTTATTAATCCTTTTGTTATAATACCAATTATATTTTCATTTTTAGATGTTGATAGAATAACACTATCTTTTTTAAAATTTATAATAGTAGATTCTAACTTTTTTAGAAGTTTGTTTATGTTTTTTTCATCAATATTTTTAAATAGATTTTTCATACTTTACACCTCTTAATAAAATAATATCATTTTTTTTAAAATGTTGCAATTGCAACAGTCTATATTAATTTGTTTGTGCTATATTTGTATTGTAAAAATAAAAATACAGGAGTTAAAATATGAAAATAATTAAAAGAGATGGACATATAGTAGATTATTGTCCAGAAAAGATTGAAAGAGCTATTTCAAAGGCCAATAGTGAAGTTAGTGAAGAAGATAGAGTAACTGATATTCAAATTAAAAATATTATTAAATATATAGAAGGATTAAAGAAAAAAAGAATGCTTGTTGAAGACATTCAAGATATTATAGAAATGAGATTAATGTCTTTAAATAAGTTTGCTTTAGCTAAAGAATATATTACTTATAGATACACAAGAGAATTAGTTAGAAAAAGTAATACAACAGACCTTTCTATTAAAGAATTAATAGATGGTGAAAGTGATTATTGGAATACTGAAAATTCTAATAAGAATGCTAAAGTAGTTACTACTCAAAGAGATTATATAGCAGGTATTACATCTACTGATATATCAAGAAGATTTTTACTTCCTGAAGACATTGTAAAGGCACATGATGAAGGTATAATACATTTTCATGATATGGATTATTTTGCACAAAATGCACTTCATAATTGTGATTTAATAAACTTAGAAGATATGCTTGAAAATGGAACTAATATAAATGGTGTTATGATAGAAAAGCCTCATCGTTTTTTAACTGCTATGACTATTGCAACACAATTAATTACTGCAGTTAATTCAAGTCAGTATGGTGGTGCAACTATTACAATGACACATTTAGCACCTTTTGTTAGAGAAAGTTATAAACGTTTTTTAGATAAATATAAAAAAAGAAAATTTAAATTAGAAGATTGTGAAAAATATGCTAAAGAAGATTTAGCTAAAGAAATAACTGATGGTGTACAAACATTTCAATATCAAATTAATTCTATGACTACAACTAATGGTCAAGCTCCATTTTTATCTGTATGCTTATATTTAGGAGAAACAGAAGAATATAAAGAAGAGCTTGCAATGATTATTGAGGAAGTTTTAAAACAAAGAATTATGGGTATGAAGAACGAAAAAGGTGTTTATATAACTCCAGCTTTTCCTAAACTTTTATACGTACTAGAAGAAGATAATATTCATAAAAATAGTAAGTATTATTATTTAACAGAATTAGCAGCTAAATGTACTGCAAAACGTATGGTTCCAGATTATATATCTGAAAAGATAATGAAACAATTAAAGATAGATAAAAATGGTAATGGACAATGTTATCCTTGTATGGGATGCAGATCATTTTTGACTCCTTATGTAGATTCTGATGGTAAACCTAAATATTATGGTAGATTTAATCAAGGTGTTGTTACAATAAATTTAGTTGATGTTGCCTTATCAGCTGATAAAGATATGGAATTATTCTGGCATCTTATGGATGAAAGATTAGAGTTATGTCATAGAGCATTACAAGCAAGACATAAAAGATTATCTAAAGTAACTAGTGATGTTGCACCTATTTTATGGCAACATGGAGCACTTGCAAGATTAGGTAAGGGAGAAAGTATTCATGAATTATTACATCATGGATATTCAACTATATCACTTGGTTATGCTGGACTTTATGAATGTGTTAAATTTATGACAGGTCATTCTCACACAGATAATGGTAAGGGTAAAGAATTTGGCCTTGAAGTTATGAGAAAGTTAAATGATATGTGTGCTAAGTGGAAGTCTGAAGAGGATATTGATTATAGTGTTTATGGTACGCCAATAGAATCAACTACTTATAAATTTGCTAAGTGTTTAAGAGAACGTTTTGGTAAAATTAAAGGAATTACAGATAGAGATTATATTACAAACTCATATCATGTACCTGTATTTGAAGAGATAGATGCATTTACTAAGTTAAAATTAGAAAGTGAATTTCAAACTCTTTCACCAGGTGGTGCTATAAGTTACATAGAAACACCTAACTTAACTAATAACTTAGATGCTGTTATGGAAGTTATTAAATTTATTTATGATAACATTATGTATGCTGAGTTAAATACAAAGTCTGATTACTGCCAAGAATGTGGTTATGAAGGTGAAATACTTTTAGATGATGATTTAGAATGGTATTGTCCAAATTGTGGTAATAGAGATCATGATAAATTAAATGTTGCAAGAAGAACTTGTGGATACATAGGAACTAACTTCTGGAATAAAGGAAGAACACAAGAAATAAAAGAAAGAGTAATACATATAGATAATAAGGATGCGTAATATATGAGATATAATAAAATAAGAAAAATGGATATATCTAATGGACCAGGTGTTAGAGTTTCAATTTTTATGCAAGGTTGTTCATTTCATTGCAAGAATTGCTTTAACCCTGAGACATGGGATTTTAAAAGTGGAACAGAATTTACTGATGAGACTATAGATAAAATAATTGATTTAGCAAATAATGATTATATAAAGGGACTTTCTATATTAGGAGGAGAACCTATGCATCCTAATAATATTAAAGGCACTACTAAACTAGCTAAAAAATTTAAAGAAATATACCCAGATAAGACAATATGGGTATGGAGTGGTTTCTTATTTGATAGAGACTTAAAAGATAAAGAAGTACTAAATTATATAGATGTATTAGTAGATGGAAGATATGAAGATGAATTACATGACTTTACATTAAAATGGAAAGGATCTTCTAATCAAAGAGTAATAGATGTTAAAAAAACACTTAAAAATAATAAAATAGTACTATTAAAAGAAAAAGAATTAGTAGGAGTATAAATATGTTAACACAAGAAATAAAATTAAAAAAAGTAAATGAAAAAGCTACTATACCAACTTATGGTACAGAATATGCAGCTGGTTGTGATTTATATGCTTGCATAGAAAGTGCAGAAGTATTAAATCCAGGAGAAACTAAATTAATTAAAACAGGTATTGCTATAGAAACGCCTATCGGATATGCTTCTTTTATATTTGCAAGAAGTGGCTTAGCTTCTAAAAAAGGATTAGCACCAGCTAATAAAGTAGGAGTTGTAGATTCTGATTATAGAGGAGAGGTAATGGTTGCACTTCATAACCATTCAAATGAGGTAAGACAAATTGAACCGCAAGAGAGAATTGCACAATTAGTTATAATGCCTTATTTAAAAGCTGTATTTAAAGAAGTAAATGAATTAGATGATACTAAAAGAGGAGAAGCAGGCTTTGGATCTACTGGTAGTAAGTAGTAAGAAATGCATGAATGCTTTTCTTTTTTTGTTATTAATAAATTGACTAATTTATATCATAATGTTAATATTAATATAGGATAGGTGATAAAGGTGAAAAAAAGTAAAGGTTTTACATTAATAGAGTTATTAGCAGTAATAGTAATAGTTGGTATTTTAATCACATTAGTTTCTATTGGGGTTACTAAATATGTTAAGACTTCAAAAGAAAAGGTAAAAGTGCAAGCTGCAGAAGAAATAATAGAAATAGCTAAAGCTTATATGTCTACTAATAATGTTTATTTTGTAAGTACAAAAACTTTAGTTGATGAAGGTTATTTAGAGGGTAATTTTACTGATCCTAATACTGGAAAAGAACATCAAGGTAGTGATAATGCTAATATTTTTGTAATTACTTGTACAGATAATAGTTGCACGAAAGATACAAATGTAAGTGCTGATGGATTTTCTACAGATAAATTTTATCTAAGTTTAAATTCTACATTAAATGAAAAACTTACTTTAGCTGATTCGACTTCAGAAGATTTTTTGTTTAACAAAGAAAATCTAGAGGTTACAATTGGCAGCAATACTTATACAAAATATAATACTATTGGTGAAAGAATACGAAAATTATATGAGGTTAATGAAAATAAAGGTGTACTAGTAATGTCATTAGCAAAAAATGAAAAAGAAGAACTTAAAAAAGAATCGGGATTTGAAAACGTTGATAGTAATTGTTATTTATATTATGAGGGTGAGACTTTAAAATCTGATACGATAGCTAATGGTAATAACGGTAACATGAAGTATTTGGTGGCTAAATATATCGTGAATACTATAAAAAAGAATAATAAAAATAATAAAATTTTAAAACCTAAAAGCATGACTGAAAGTTTAAGTTTAAACGCTTTAAAAACATTAGTTTCATTTGATGATGTTTTAATTTCAAACAATATAGTGTTAGCATTTGGAAAAAGTGCAGATCAATTTTACGTTGGTTATTTTGATGATGAAGATGGAATTTATTATCAGGTTGATACGTTAGGTGATCGTTTAGTTTTTAAATAAAAAAGCTACCGTTCTTGGTAGTTTTATTATGCATTATTTTTTCTAAACTTTTTAGCTTCTTTTGCACTCATTACAACTTTAACTCCATTTAAAGTTACATTTTGTAAATTAACCTTTTGTTTTTTTCTAGTTGCATTTAGTGCATGTGAACGACTATTTCCAAATAATGGTTTCTTACTAGATACATTTTTAGCCATGTTTAATTCCTCCTTAAAGTGCGTGTTTGCTTAATAACTTTAACATATTATCATAAAATAGTCAAATTAAAATTTAAAAATTAAGCTTTTTGTAGTAAAATAATAAATGAAGGAGGGTATAACTTATGAATTATGTTCCTTTATATGTTAAAAGTGATTATTCTATTTTAAAAAGTTTAATTAAAATAGATGATTTAATTGAAAAGTTAATTAGTTATGATATTAAAGCTTGTGCATTATGTGATGATGATTTATATGGAACTATGGAGTTTTATAAAAAGTGCAGGGAAAATAATATTAAACCTATTATAGGACTTGAAGTTAATTTAGATTATACTCTTTTACTTTATGCTAAAAATTATAAAGGATATCAAAATTTATGTAATATAAATACTTTAAAAAATGAAGGATTACTTAATTTGAAAAAATTATATGAGTTTTTAAGTGATATAATTGTAGTTATTCCTTTTTGTTATAAAGGGTATTTTAATGAAATAAAAAAGTACTCATCTGATGTATTTATTGGGTTTTCTTCTAAAGAAGAATATGACTTAATTGATGTAGATAAAGTATATATTAAAAAGTATTTAACATTAGATAAATCTTATGAAAAGTATTTACCTTTTCTATATAAAATAGATGATAATACTTATGACTTTGAATCAAGTGTTACTCTAGAGGGTAACGTGCCTATTGAGTTTACAAAAACAACTATGTTTTTTCTAAATAAAATAGATTTAGTAATACCTAAAAATAATTTTCTACTACCAGTTTATAATAGTGATGATAATTTTAATTATAATAAATATTTAACAGATTTATGTATTATTGGTCTTAAGAAAAGATTAAATGATAATGTTACTAAAGATTATATTGATAGATTAAAACATGAACTTAATATTATTATAAAAATGGGTTTTAGTAATTATTTTTTAGTAGTATGGGACTATGTTAAGTATGCTAAAAGACATGATATTTTAGTTGGACCTGGTAGGGGGTCTGCTGCATCTTCTTTGGTATCTTATAGTCTTGGTATAACTGATATTGATCCTTTAAAGTATGATTTACTTTTTGAACGCTTTTTAAATCCAGATAGGGTTACTATGCCTGATATTGATATTGATTTTGACGCTGATAAAAGAGATCAGGTTATAGATTATGTTACAAATAAATATGGTAAGGATAAAGTTTGTCAAATAGTTACTTTTTCTAATTTACTTGCAAAGCAAGTAATAAGGGATTTAGCTAGAATACTTAATGTTAGTAGTTATAAAATAGATAATTTAGTTAAGAGTTTTGATGATAAGAGTACTTTAAAAAAAGAATTAGATAATATTAGTGTTAGAAAAATATTAAATAGTGATGAAGAGTTAAGAAAATTATATGACATAGCACTTCATTTAGAAGGTATTAAAAGACATACTTCTATTCATGCAGCAGGTGTTATTATATCTAGTAAAACCTTAAGAAATTATGTACCTCTTTTAACTGATTCTTCTGGTAATTATTTATGTGGTTATACTATGAATTATATAGAGGATTTAGGTCTTCTTAAGATGGATTTTTTATCTCTTAAAAATTTAAGTTTAGTAGATAGTATTATTAAAAAAGTAGGTATTTCTTTTAATGATATACCACTTGATGATAAAAAAACATATGAGTTATTTTCTCTTGGATTATTAGATGGCATATTTCAGTTTGAATCTAATGGTATGAAAAAGTTTATAACTGACTTAAAACCTACTAATATAAATGATTTAATTGATGCTGTAGCACTTTTTAGACCTGGACCAATAGATAATATACCTTTATATATTAAAAGAAGAAATGGAAAGGAAAAAACTACTTATATTAATGAAAAATTAGAAAGTATATTAAAAAGTACGTATGGAATAATTATTTATCAGGAACAGATAATGCAAATTGCATCTTCTATGGCATCTTTTTCTTATGCGAAAGCTGATATGTTAAGAAGAGCGATGAGTAAGAAAAAGGAAGACTTACTTCTTTCTTATAGAAATGATTTTATTTTAGGTAGTATAAATAATGGGTATAGCAAAAAAGAAGCTATGGAAGTTTATGATTTAATAGAGAAGTTTGCTAATTATGGATTTAATAAAGCACATTCTGTTAGTTATGCTATTATAGGTTATAAAATAGCTTATTTAAAGGTACATTATCCTTTAGTATTTATGTGTGAGATGTTAAATAATTCTATAGGTAATAAACAAAAGATAAAAAAAGAAATAGATGAAGCTAAAGTTCTTAATATTAATGTATTAAAACCTAGTATAAATTTATCTACGTCTTATTATGAAGTTAAAGATAATAATATTTTATCTCCATTTTCTATTATTAAAGATATAGGTGTTTTATCATCTAATAGAATTGTAAATGAAAGATGTGATAATGGTACATATAAGTCATATATAGATTTTGTTAAAAGAAACTATAAGTTAGGTAAAGACGTAATTAGAAATATTATTTTATCTGGTTCTTTAGATGAGTTTGGTTATAACAAAAGAACTTTAATAGAAAATATGGAAGCTATTATTAATTATGCTGATATCTCATCTGATTTGGAAGATAACATAATAATTGAACCAGAGATAAAATTATATGATGAGTATGAAAATAATAAATTATCAGAGTATGAGTTTATGATATATGGCTATTATATAAGTAATCATCCAACTAATAAATATATAAATGATAATAGTATAACTACTAAAAACATAGATAATTATTTTGATAAGAATATAAAAATAGTATTATATTTTGAAAGAAGAAGAGAAATAACTACGAAGAATAATGAAAGAATGATGTTTATAGAAGCTAGTGATTCTTTTGGTAAAATAGACGTTGTATTGTTTCCTAAAATTTATGAAAAATATTTTAATATTGATATACCATGTGTTTATCTATTAACTGGTAAAGTGGAAAAAAGATTTTCTAAAATGCAGATAGTTGCATTTGAAATAAGAAAAGTATGAGTTTTCCACAAGCAAAATAAGTGCTTAAATAACAATTTAATTTATTGACTAATTCTACGAACAACAGTATAATTAATTTAAAGGATAGGAGGAAGTATGGATAAAACAAAAAAGAAATTAAAGAAAAAACGTCGTGGATTTACACTTATAGAAATACTTGCTGTTATAGTAATACTTGGAATATTATTAACTTTTACGATACCAAATATTATAAAGCAGGTTAAAATTGCAAAAGAAAAAGCATTTTTTACTAGTGTGTCAAGACAGGTAGAAAATATAAAAGCTGACAATGTAATTAATAATAGTGATTATTGTATGTATGATTATCAATTAGATGAAAAAAACGAAAATATTGATAAAATGTACGTATTGGTTCATATGGAAAATAATGATTTGATTTATAGTGTATATGCTACTAAAGAAGGACAAAAAACAATTAATACTTATGATTTTAGCAAGTTAAATATTAATAAAAGTAGTGATTGGGAAGAAGATATTGGTGAAAATAAATCTTATACGTTTTATATGACTAAGTTATATTTAAGTTTGTTTGATGAAAATGGAAAAATTAATCAGTTTACTAAATGTGGAACAAAAAAATAAAGGAGGCTTATTAATGAAAAAATTAAATGTAAGTATAATTCTTTCATCTGTATTTATATTTTTATTATCATATATTATTAGTTATTCTACTAATTTTGTAACAGAAAGACAAAACTATCTATCTGCAAATGATGGAAACGTAAGTACAAGAGAACTTGCAATGTTAGCATCCTTAGTATATGAGGATGTGCCCAATGATAATATTTATAAATATCCATTAACGAGAAGTTCAAAAGATAATAATGGATGTATTGACTCTGATGGAAAACTAAAAAAAGGCTGTTTCTTTTCACAAAAAAATAAAATGGTTAAGCTTAAAAATTCTAAAGAAAATTATAAGGTTAAGCAATATATAGAAGGAATGAGTGAAAGAAAAGCTAAAAGTGTTGTTAATGTTTTAACTGATGCTTATGAAGAAGACGGACAAAAATATTACTTTTTAAATTTTGCTAATGTATCTGAATTAGAGGACTCTTGGTCAATATTTGATTATAAAAGTGATAGTGCAAGAAAAAAAGATCCTGATAATGTTTCTTGGAATAATGCTTTTGATGCAATTACATTTAAAAAAGGAAATAATTATGTAATAGCATTTAGAGGTACAGATTATCCAGACTTATATGAGTGGATAACTGATGTTTTATATTCTATTAATGGACAAAATTCACAGTCTATGAAAGCTTACAATTATGCACAGGAAGTATATGATAAAATAATAAAAGATAATAGTAATGCTAAAATATATGTAACAGGGCATTCTCTTGGAGCTTATTTAGCACAAATAGGAGGAGCTGCAATAGTTGATAAGGAAGCTTCAATAACCGAAAGTCCAGAAACAAGAGAAGTATTAAAAGCTTCTTCATTAGAAGATTATAATGATAAATATAAAATTAGTAATTCTCATTTAGAACAAGTTGCATATTTTAATGGAATGGGTGTAACTCCAATTTTTGTATCAAATAAATTTACAACTAATATTAATAATTCGTTAATTTATTTATCAACCCATGATAAAAATGGTAATGTGGTAAATAGTGATAGAACAGTAAATTATTCAGATGATATAAAAAGTAGTGGTAGATTGGTTTTATATTCAATTACAGGAGATCCAATAAGTGATATAGGATTCCATTATGGAGAAATATATAAGGTTGAATATGGGGCTGACGCAGTAACCAATCATGAAAATCATTCATTTAAAACCTTAATAGATAGTGCAAAAAGTAAACTTGATAGTATAAAGGGTAAAAAAATATCTGAACTAACTGCAGATGATATTAAAAACTTAATTGAAAATACAAATAATAATGTTAAAAAATTTACAGAAGGACTTTCTAAAATTGTATCTCTTGGAATTGATTTAAACGATATTGTGCAAAATTCAAAGAATAATCAAAGTGGTGAATTAATGCCAAGTTTTATAACAACTTTAGATGATAATTATAAAAATTATTCACCAATTTCAAACCTAGGTAATATATTAAGCGATGCTAAGAATTATATAAGTAAGGATAATACAAGTTCTATTGTCTCTATTTTAAATAATAATAGTGCAATAAGTGCTTTTGGTCTTTTAGAATATGCTAACGTAAATCATGAAACCGATAGCTTTATGTGTTTGATTGATGGTGATTATGGTAGAATTTATTCATCTGATATTAATTTAAAAGTAGATACACATAATATTGAATGTGATGATAATGTGTGCAAAGTAAATAATCAAAATTATGTTACTAATTATGATATAAATAAAAGTATTTCCAATTATGATGATAAATCATATGTTAAATTAACAGTTGACATAAAAAAAGGATGTGCTAGAAAATATCAGTATGAGTTTAAAACTTGTAAAAAATGTGGTTGGCAAATAATAAATTTTAAACCGCAAGGTAATAGTGATAATATTTTGTCAACTTATAAAAATGAAGTTATTGTTCCAAAATATGTATTTAAAGGAGCTGAAAGAATTTATTTTAAAGTTACAGTTAAGTTTGGTAATAAATTTAATGAAATAAAAACAGCTATAAAAAATTCTAAAATAACTTTTGAAAATAAAAAAAGTTTTACAACTAATCCGACACTAAATGATAATATTTCAATTAGTAATGCAGGTTTTGATGAAATTGGATATTACTTGATAGAAAAAGATGGATTTAAATTAAATAATGATTCTTTCACAGATTATTATTTAGAAATTAATTAATTTGTAAAGGTGGCTTAAAAGTCACCTTTATTTTACACTTTATAATAAATATTTTGACGTATTTAATAAAGTTATGTTAATATGTATATAGATAAAGAGGTGCTTAAATGTTTTATGATATTAAAAGTGGTATAAATGATAATGTAAGAGATAATGTTGTTATAGCTGATGGTACTAAAGATATTTCGGTTAATGCTTATTCTAATATGGGAATTACTAGTTTGAGTTTACCAGAGGGCTTAGAGTCTATTGGTGCATATGCTTTTGCAAATAATAAAATAGAAAAAGTTATAATACCATCTACTATTAAAAGTATGGGAATGGACTGTTTTGCACTTAATAGATTAAAAGAGGTTATTTTAAAAGAGGGAATTACTATTATTCCAAGAGAATCGTTTTTTAGAAATAATATAGAAAGTATTATTTTACCAAATAGTTTAAAAAAAATAGAAACTGGAGCGTTTTACCACAACAATCTTAGTATGGTATTTATACCAAGTGGTGTGGAGAAAATAGAAAAGAATGCCTTTGATAATATTGATGTAGAGTATAGGGGTATATTAATAACTAAAGAAGAAATTGAAAAGTATGGTTGTGAGAGCATTATTTCTCTTGCTAGAAAAAAGAAGAATGCCAATATCATGAACAACAAAGATAATGGTGTTGCAGAAGAAAAAAGTGAAGATGATGTTAAAGAAAAACAGAAAAATATAGATTTTAAACCATTTTTTAAAGAGGATAGTTCTATAACCAATAATTATGAAATTATTAATGCAATAATTAATTTATCAAATAGTATGGATAAAGAATATTATAAAAATATAGAAGAATTAAAATTGGAAATTGATTTTAGATGTGCTATGTTAAAATGTAGAGAGTCTTTGTTAGAAGATAAAATTAATACAAAAAGTGCTATTGATTTGACCTTAAAAAGTTTACTTGATTCTTATAAAAGTGAAGTACCAAAAGATATGGAATTATTTAAAAGAGTTTTGCTTCTAACAAAAAAGGAACAATCAGATTATGAATTAAGTGTTGAAAAACTAAATATAGAAATTACTTCCTTAAAAGAAGCTGTTGAAAATAAGAAAAGATTATTAGAAAAATTAACAAATGAAAAAAACGTGATAAATGAGACAGCTAATCATATACAAAGCAATTACAATATTAAATAAAGCTAGATTTACTCTAGTTTTTTTGTTATAATTTGTTTGGGTGGTATAATTATGGAACTATTAGATAGATTTGATATTAAAACTGATAATATGCATATTTATGATACAGCATTTTCACATTCATCATATTGTAATGAGCATAATTTAAAAGAAGATTATCAAAGATTAGAGTTTTTAGGTGATAAAGTGCTTGATTTAATTATGAGTGATTATCTTTATAATACTACTAATTATGAAGAAGGTAAGATGACTAAGATAAGATCAATGTATGTTTGTGAAAATGCTTTATATGAGTATGCTATGCTTCTTGATTTTCCAAAATATGTAAAGATAGGAAAAGGAGAAGAAAAAAGTGGTGGAAGATATAGAAAAGCAACACTTGCTGATATGTTTGAATCGTTTTTAGGAGCAGTATATCTAGATCAAGGATATATTAAAGCTAGACAAATAGTATATGAGATAGTTATACCTTTTATAAAAGATAAACCAGAAATATTTTTTATGGATTATAAGTCTAAACTTCAAGAACTTGTTCAGACAACTAAAAAATCTGTTCACTATGAATTATCAAAAGAAGATGGTCCATCTCATGATAGAACGTTTTATGTTAATGTAATAGTAGATGGTATTATTTTAGGTAGTGGAAATGCTAAGAGCAAAAAAGAAGCAGAACAACATGCTGCACATGATGCTTTAAGAAAACAAGCCAAATTATAAGTATAGTAGGTGAAATATATGTATTTAAAGGAAATTAGAACTTCTGGTTTTAAATCTTTTGCAGATAAAATTACAATTAATTTAACAAGTGGTATATCTGGTATAGTAGGACCTAATGGTTCTGGTAAAAGTAATATAGTAGATGCTATAAGATGGGTACTTGGTGAACAATCAGTTAAACAATTACGTGGTGAAGGTGCTATGAGTGATGTAATATTTTCTGGTAGTAAATCAAGAAAAGCAGCTAATCTTGCAAGTGTTACATTAATTTTTGATAACACTGATAAATATTTACCAATAGATTATTCTGAAGTGCAAATTAAAAGATGTATATATAAAACTGGAGAAAATGAATATTATTTAAATAATGAAAAATGTAGACTTAAAGATATACAAGATTTACTTGTTGATACTGGTGTAAATAAAGAATCATTTAATATTATTTCACAAGGTGATATAGGTGCAATATTATCTAATAAACCAGAGGATAGAAGAATTATATTTGAATCAGCTTCTAACGTATTAAAATATAGAAAAAGAAAAGATGAAGCGTTAAGAAAACTAGATAGAACTCATGATAATATGACTAGAATAAATGATATTATTTTAGAAATAGAATCTAACTTAAAACCTCTTGAAAAACAAAGTGATAATGCTAAAAAATATTTAGAAAACAAAGAAAAATTAGACTCAATTGAAGTATCGTTAATAGTTAGTGAAGTAGAAAGTATGAATACTGAGTATCAGGAAAATAAAATGAAAGTATCTAATTTAACTAATGAACTTACTTTAATGGAAACTGATAATTCTACTTTTTTGGCTAATAGTCAAAAATTAAAATTAGAGCAAACTAAAAATAATGAAGAATTATTTGAAATGCAAAATAAGTTAAATGCTATAACAAAAGAAGCTGAAGAATTAAAGGGTAAAAAAAATCTTATTACAGAAAGACAAAAGTATAATGCAAGTGATACGAAAGTACATGATAATTTAGTTAATATAAAAGAAAATATTTTAAGAAAAGAAAATGAAATATTTGCAAGTAATAATAATATATCAATGATTAAGAAAAAATTAGATGAAGTTAATTTAACTTATGATGATATAATCTTTAAGTTTAATAAACTAAAAGAAATACATGATGCTCTAGAAAATGACATGTTAACTCAAAATAGATTAGAAAATGAAACAAAGTATAAAATAGAAATGTTAAAGACTTCTATAGAGAATAATTCTAGTTTACCATATGCTGTTAAATGTGTTTTAGATAATCCAAAACTTACTGGTATTCATGGAACTATTGCATCATTAATTGAAGTTGATGACCTTTATGCTACAGCTATTTCAACAGCTTTAGCATCTGCATCTTCTTATATAGTTACAACAGATGAATTAGCTGCTAAAGATGCGGTTAATTATCTTAAAATAAATAAATTTGGAAGAGCAACATTTTTTCCTATTAATATAATTAAAGAAGGATACATAGATAATGAAACACTTAGAATATTAAGATTAGAAAATGATTTTATTGATGTTGCATCTAACTTAGTTAGATATGAATCTACTTATGATAGAATAATTAAAAATAGGCTAGGTACAACTATTATAGTAAAAGATTTAGATAGTGCAAATTCTATTGCAAGAAAAATATCATATAGATATAAAGTAGTATCATTAGATGGAGAACTAGTTCATACTGGAGGAGCTATAACAGGTGGTGTAATAAAAAATCAAACAAACATAATAACACAAAAACACGACTTAAATTATAACTGTGAACTTCTTAGAAAACTTCAAGAAAAAAGAAAAGAAAAAGAAGAAAAGATAAACATAGAAGATAATAAATATAAAGTTTATGATAATTTAAAAAATAAAACTCTAGATGAAAAAACTAAGCTAGAAGCAAGTTATAATTATGAATTGCTTAAGAAAAGTTCTTTAGAAAAAGAATTAGATAATTTAAAAGAAGAAGTAAATAATATAAAAGGTTTAATTAATAATACTTTATCTAAAGAAGAAGAAAAGATAGTAGAAGAGTTCTATGAAAAAGAAAGACAAAGACAAAGTTTAGAATTAAATGTTAATAATATTAAAGCTATTATTAATAGTAATAATGAAACTATAGAAGACATGGAAAAAGAGTCTAGGTTAAATAACTCTTTATATTACAAGAAAAAAGATGAGTTAAAAGATTTAGAAATAAAGGTAAATAGATTAGATGTAATGCTTGATAATTTACTTAATACTTTAACTGAAGACTATTCTATAACTTATGAAAAAGCTAAAGAAAATTACTTTTTAGATATGGATAAAAAAGAAGCTAGGCAGATTGTTGATAAATGTAGGGCTGAAATAAAAAGGCTAGGAGAAGTTAATCTAGGGGCTATAGAAGAGTATGAAAGAGTAAAGACAAGACATGAATTTTTAACTAATCAGAGAAATGATTTAGAAAAGGCTGAGGATACAATACTTGAAATAATTAAAGAATTAGATGATATTATGAAAGAAAAATTTATTAATACATTTAATGAAATAAAAGAAAAATTTAAAGAAGTATTTAAAAAATTATTTGGTGGTGGTAATGCAGAACTTTCATTAACTGATCCAGATGATATATTAAAAACTGGTATTGATATAAAAGCTCTTCCACCAGGTAAAACACTTAAGCATATATCACTTTTATCAGGTGGTGAAAAAACATTAACTGCAATAGCACTTTTATTTGCAATATTAGAAGTAAGACCAGTTCCATTTTGTGTATTAGATGAGGTTGAGGCAGCACTTGATGAAGTAAATGTTGATAATTTTGGTAAGTTTTTAAATGAATTTAAGAAAAAGACTCAGTTTATAGTAATTACACATAAAAAGAAGACAATGGAATATGCAGATTGTTTATATGGAATAACTATGCAAGAGTCTGGTGTGTCTAAATTAGTTAGTGTTAAACTAGAGGATATTGATAATAAAGATAATATAAACGGAGGTAATTAGTATGAAATATTGTTCAAATTGTGGTAATGCATTAGATGAAAATATGATTTGTCCTAATTGTAAATGTGATTTTAGTAATAAAAATAATTCTAATGAAAAAGAAAGTGTAGTTAATGATAAAAGTAATGTTAAAAGTGACAAGGTTAAGAAAAATGGTCTTGCAATAGCAGGATTTGTAATATCTTTAGTATCACTTTTATGTTGCGGTGCATCATCTTGGATAGGATTAGTGTTTTCTATTATAGGATTATGTGAATCAAAGAAGTATAATAATGATGGTAAATCACTTGCAATAGCAGGTATCATAATAAGTGCGTGTATGCTTGTATTATGGATTATATTATATTATTTAGGTGTTATCTTTAATGTAGTTGATAATGCTAATAATAACATAGATTTTACTTTACCATTTGAAACTATGTTCATGTTTTTATAATATGAAAAAAAGATTATTTAAAGTTATATTAATAACTGCTTTAGTTATATTAGTTATTTTACTTTCTATTAAAATACTTGATTTAATACACTTTAGATGTTTATTTAAGTATCTGTTTAATTTTTACTGTGCAGGTTGTGGTACAACTAGAATGATTAAGTCTTTGATAAAATTAGATTTTTATCAAAGTTTTAGATATAATCCAGGAGTGTTTATTCTAAGTATTATGCTTTTTATATATTTAATATTATTAATTTATAATTATATATTTAAAGGAATAGTAATATTTCTTAATACTAAGATATTAATTGTTATCATTATAGTTTTATTTATATATATGATTTTAAGAAATATTCCTTATTTTAATTATTTAGTGCCAACTAAAGTATAAAACAAAAAAACATTTAGGTTTCATAACTTAAATGTTTTTATATTGATCTATATTTATCTTTGTCTTTAAAAGGATTTTTTTTATCAATTCTATCAACAAATAATATACCCTCTAAGTGATCTAATTCGTGTTGTACACATATAGCTAAATCTTCTCTTACTCTTAAAGTGAATTTATTACCATTCATATCATAAGCTTCAACTGTTACTCTTGCATATCTAGGTATTATACCAGGAACATCACGATTAACACTTAAGCATCCTTCTCCTTGTTCAACATATATTTTCTCTTGTGAATTACTAATTATTTTAGGATTAGCAAAAAAGTATTCTTTAAATGAACCATCATCTTGTTCTTCTACTATTATAAACCATCTTTTTAATATACCAATTTGTACAGCAGAAAGTCCCCAACCAGCTCTTAAGTTATACTTTTTAGCGTACTTTTCTATTTGACTATATCTTAAGTTATCCATAGCTATTTTTATGGTTTCTTTTTCTTCTTTCGATATAGGAAAAACTACATTTTCACTTTTAGTTCTTAATCTTTTATCTTTTTCATCTAGTATTTTTAACTTCTTAAACATATAATACATCCCCAAACTTAAATGTATTCTATCATAAATTAATAAGAAAGTAAAATGAAAAAGAAAAGAAAGCAAATAAATGCTTCCTTAAGTAAGTAGTCTTTAATTATTTCCTATCCATCTAGCACCAATTACTATAACAAGTAAAATAAATAGAACTAGTATTATAGCAGCACCATATCCACTATTGTTTCCATATGATGGATAAGCATAAGCACCACCTGAACATGGAGAGTTATATCCGTAACCACCTTGGTAACCATAATAATACATACTAATATCCCTCCTTTATAATTACCTACTATAGTTTACTCTAAATGTAAACAAAGTGTTATACAAAATACCTAGGTATTAAAAATTTAAAAAAGATGTGGTATTATATATATGTTAGGAGATTAAAAATGTTTAATAAAAGAGTACTTAATAAAATAGATAAACCACTTTTAATTATTAGCTTTATATGTTTAGTATTTGGTCTTATGATGGTAGGAAGTGCATCTTCTCTAAAAGCATATATGAAGTATCAAGATAGCTATTATTTCTTTAAAAGACAATTGATATTTATATGTATAGGTCTTTTTTGTGCTGGAATTATTATAAGTGTTCCACTTAAAAGATGGAAAAATTTAGTTTATTTATCTGTTGTAGGAATAATCGGTTTATTAGCATATGTACTTGTTAATGATAATGTTAGTAATGGTGTTAAAGGTTGGCTTTTTATAGGAAGTTTTGGTATTCAGCCTAGTGAGTTTGCTAAGACAGTACTTATTTTATACTTTGCTTTTATATATTCTTATTTAATTAAGATAAGGAACATAAGTAATACAATGAAAGTTTTACCATATATAGTACCACTTATATTTATATTGTTAGTATTTAAACAACCTGACTTTGGTACAATGATGGTTATAATGGGAATAACTGTTGTTATATTCTTAATTGTTCCATATGATTCTAAGACAAAACTTGTTATGACATCATCTGCTGTTATTTCAGTTTTGATTTTAGTAGTTGTAATGCTTTTAACTGGTAAAGGATTAAGTGATAGTCAAAAAAGTAGATTTAATTATAAAGATCCTTGTACTAGGTATAGACAAAAAACTGGTTATCAAGTATGTAATGGTTATATTGCAATAAATACAGGTGGCTTACTTGGTAGTGGTTATGGTAATAGTAAGCAGAAGTTCTTATATTTACCAGAAGCACATACTGATTTTATCTTTGCAATAATTATAGAAGAAATGGGATTAGTATCAGGTATATTAATGTTAGCGGCTTATTTTATTATAATATGGAGAATTATAAGAATTGGTAGAAGATCTTATAATTTATTTGGAACTATAATATGTTATGGAGTAGCTTCTTTAATTAGTCTTCATATATTAATTAATTTAGGTGGTGTATTAGGTGTTATACCACTAACTGGTGTTCCACTTCCTTTTTATACGTATGGTGGATCATTTATGATTAATTTGTTAATTTGTTTAGGACTAGTTCAAAGAGTAGCTGTTGAAAATAAGATGTTTGAACAAAAGCATTTGGTTAGATAATACATATAAGAAAAAGCAAAAGTTTAAATAATATTTTTTTAAGTTAGAATCAAAAAAATTCTAACTTTTTTTAATTTTAGAAGAGGGTTTTACATATTAAGTAGATAATAATATGATTAGAAGGAGGTAAAAATGTTTAATTTTTTAAGAAGGTATTGGAAATATTTTATATTTATTTTTGTAGTAATATTAATGCTTACTATTAGCTTTACCACTGATAGAGAAGATACTATTCAAACTGAAAGTGATAAAAAAATGTCTGTTATTAATAAAAAAGAGTCTAAGGATAATGGTACGGTGTTTGTTGATATTAAAGGGGCTGTTGATTCACCTGGAGTGTATGAAATAGAAGAGGGAAAACGAATTACTGATGTTATAAAACTTGCTGGAGGGCTTACTAATGATTCTTATACTAAAAATTTAAATTTAAGTAAAAAAGTAGAAGATGAAATGTATTTAATTATTTATACTACTAAAGAAATAGAAGACTATATGAAAAATAATAATAGTAGTGATAATAAAACTTTAAAATGTGTATCAACAGAGTGTGTATGTCCAGATACTGGTAATAAAGCATGTAATAATGCTAAAGATGCCTCTACTACAAAAGCTTCCAAAGAAAGTAAAAATGAAGAAGAAAAGACAAATTCTATTCAAGGTAAAATATCAATTAATACGGCTAGTTTGGAAGAACTTATGACTTTGAAAGGAATAGGAGAAGCAAAGGCTAAAAAGATAATAGATTATAGAAATACTAATGGATATTTTGAAAAAATAGAAGACATATTAAATGTATCTGGCATTGGAGAGAGTATATTTAATAAAATAAAGGATAATATTGAAGTTTGATAAAAAGAAATTAAGTATAGTATTAATTTTAATTTGTGTTATCTCATTAATTAAAACATTTTATTTATTAATTAATGATAAAAAGGAAGAATTTATAAAAGATGGATGTATTAAAGGTAAGATAGTT
Source organism: uncultured Bacilli bacterium (assembly GCA_934148015.1). Lineage (GTDB taxonomy): Bacteria > Bacillota_I > Bacilli_A > RF39 > UBA660 > Aphodocola. Next base: position 42,390 of record CAKPCU010000002.1, on the reverse strand, counting down.
AATGTAATTAAATATGATAATAGATATGTTTATGATATTAAAAATAATTATAAATATAGAGTTACTACATATGATAATTTTAAATATTACTTAGGAGATAAAGTTAAAGTATGTGGTAGTATTAAGACTTCTAAAAATAATTCGGTATTTAATCTTTTTAATTATCGCAAGTATTTATTATCATTAAACATAAAATATGTGTTAGTAGAGGAAAAGGCCCTTTTAATTAGCAAGAATAAAAATATTTTATACAGAATAAAAAATGATTTTATCAAACATATAGATAAATATAAATCTAGTAATTATTTAAAAGCTTTTATTATAGCAGATCAAAGTATGATAGAAAAAGACTATAAAGAATGGTACAAAAATTTAGGTATCAGTCATCTTTTTGCTATTTCTGGTATGCATATTAATTTCTTTTTATTAGTGCTTAATAAATTAATTAAAAATAAAAAATTAAAAGAAAAAGTTATGTTTATATTTTTACTATTTATGTTATTTTTAACTAATTATGCGATATCACTTATAAGATGTGTCTTCTTTTTATTAGCATGTTTTTTAAATAAAAGATATTCTCTTAATTATAAAAAAAATTATTTACTTATATTTGTATTTTTTATATTATTACTTTTTAATCCATATTTAGCTTATAATATTGGTTTTATTTTTTCTTTTACTATAACCTTTTTTATACTTAGTGTAAAAAGAAAAAATTTAGTTTATACTAGTTTAATTAGTTTTTTATCATCAGTTCCAATTTTAGCTTTATATTATTTTAAAGTGAATTTACTTACGATTATATATAATTTAATTTATATTCCTGTAGTAACAATTATAATATTTCCTTTTAGTTTGCTAACATTTATGTTCAAATTCTTGGATAATTCTTTTTACAATTTAATTAAGTTCTTTAACTATACTATAGGCTTTTTAAATAAAGTAAAAGTGTTTTCAGTTGTTATTTCTAAACCTAATATTTTTATGATTATTTTATATTACGCTTTCTTATATCTTTTTATAAATAAAAATAAGAAATATATAATGCTGTATCTTTTAATATTTGTAATTAATGTAAATAGTAAATTGTTTATTTTTAATCAAACTATTACTTATTTAGATGTTGGGCAAGGGGATTCTAGTGTAATTATACTTCCGCATGGTAAAACAGTTTTAATAGATACAGGTGGTTTATTTAACAGTAATTATTCACTTGCAAAGAATAAAATAATTCCTTATCTTAATTCTAAAGGAATAAACAGAATAGATGTACTTATTTTAACTCATGGTGATTATGATCATATGGGAGAATCAGTTAATTTGATAAATAATATTAGAGTTTCAAAGGTTATATTAAATTGTGGTGAGTTTAATAATTTAGAAAATGAATTAATTGAAGTTTTAGATAGAAAAAAAATCAAATATTATTTGTGCATTAAAGAATTAAATATAGATAAGTATAAACTACAATTTCTAAATACGAAAGAATATGATAATGAAAATGATAATGGTAATGTTATATATACAGAACTTAATGGTTATGAGTTCATGTTTATGGGAGATGCAGGAATAGATAAAGAAAAAGATATTTTAGAAGAATATAATCTATCAGATATCGATGTACTCAAAGTAGGACATCACGGAAGTAAAACAAGTAGTAGTAAAGATTTTATAAATGAGATTAGTCCTAAATATTCAATTATTAGTGTTGGAAAGAATAATAGGTATGGCCATCCAAATAAAGAAGTAATAAATAATTTGAGTAATTCAAAAATGTATAGAACAGATCAAGATGGAAGTATTATATTTAAAATTAAAAATAATAAATTAAAAATTGAGACTTGTAGTCCATAGAAAGGAAGATGATAAAATGAATGAAATAAAAGAATATACAGAAAAGGTATTTGAATATATTAAACATGTAGATGAATTTGGTAATGAATATTGGTTAGCTAGAGAATTACAATCAGTATTAGGATATCACCAATGGAGAAGCCTAAATGATTTAATTAAAAGAGCTAAAGTTGCCTGCCAAGAAAGTAAATATAATGTAGATGATCATTTTGCGGTACAACGCAAAATGATAAAACTAGCAAAAGGAGCAATAAGAAATGTAATAGATTATAAATTATCTAGATATGCTTGTTATTTAATTGTAATGAATGGTAATCCCAAGAAAGAAATAATAGCTCTAGGCCAAACATATTTTGCTATTCAAACGAGAAAACAGGAACTAAGTGAAAAAGAATATAATGAACTTACTGAAGATGAGAAAAGATTATATCGAAGAAATCAAGCAAGAAAAGGTAATTTAAGTTTAAATAAAACAGCAGTTAATAGTGGAGTAAAAGATTTAGCAAAATTTCATAATGCAGGATATAAAGGACTATATAATGGTGAAACAGCAGATGATATTTTCAAAAGAAAGAAACTAAGATATAGAGAAGACATCTTAGATAATATGGGGAGTGAAGAACTTGCTGACAATATATTTAGAATTGCTCAAACGGACGCTAAATTAAAAAGAGATAACGTAAACAATGAATATACAGCACATTTTATTCATTATGAAGTAGGTAGAGAAATAAGGAGTAGCATTAAAAGATTAGGTGGAACCATGCCAGAAAATCTACCCACACCCAAAACAAGTTTAAAAGAATTAGAAAAAGAAAATAAAAAATTAAAAGAATAGGTATGATTTATGATATAATAGGAAACAATTATGTATTTTGGAGGTAACTATGAGTAATATTAAAAAACAAGATTTGATTTCATATGTTAAAAGTGTACTGTTAAAATATTGCCCTTATGTGGAAGATAGATTATCGATTTTAAGTAATGGAAAATCACCACAATTAGATGTAGTATTGAATATTTGTAATAATGAAACGCAAATAATGTTTATGTTTGGTAACAATAGTTTTAAGGGCAGTGTTCCAGAGCGAACAACGTTTTCATATATTATTGATTTTGAAGAAATAAGCGAAATAATTGATTTTCTTTTGGAAGATCACGAATTTATTAAAGATATAAACTTTAGTAATTTGGAAATTGATTTAAAATTTGCTATTAATTGGACTGAGAGAAGTGTCAAGGGAATTAATTGTGGTGATATTGAGCTAAATCTAAATTTTGAAAACTTGGAATTAAAAAAGAATTATTTATATTTTATATTTCAAAGATATTATACACATTTAGAACAGTCACCAACTTTTAAGGTAGTGAAAAATGAATATATTGATAGTATGAAACACTCTTATTTTGATTCATTGGATAAAACTGGTTTAATAACTTTATTAAACAGAATGGGTGAAAATGAGTTGAAAGAACTATTGCATAATTTAGATAATGACATCTTTATAAAATATACAGTGAATGATGGAGAACAACCAAAAGTGAAAGTGTTATCACTAGAAGACACCAATAAAAATAATTAGAACTATTTAAACGATAGTTCTTTTTCTTTGTTTAAATTCGTATGCATAAACGTATGTCGCCACATGGTGATTATGATCATATGGGAGAATCGGTTAATTTGATAAATAATATTAGAGTTTCAAAGGTTATATTAAATTGTGGTAATTTTAATAATCTAGAAAATAAATTAATCAAAGCGTTAGAAAATAAAAAAATTAAATATTATTCATGTATTGATAATTTAAATATAGATAAGTATAAATTCCAATTTTTAAATACATCTTTATATGATAATGAAAATGACAATTCTAGTGTAATTTACTTTAATTACAAAAATTTAAAATTTCTATTTATGGCAGATGCTAGTATTAAAAGAGAAAATGATATTTTAGATATGTATAATTTAAATGACATAGACTTTTTAAAAGTAGGACACCATGGCTCTAATACAAGTAGTAGCAAAAAATTTATTGATAGTATTAATCCTAAATATAGTTTAATTAGTGTAGGTGAAAATAATAGGTATGGTCATCCTAAAGAGGCAGTGTTAGATATTTTAAAGGATAGTAAAATATACCGAACAGATAAGGATGGAAGTGTAGAAATTAGATTAAATAAGAATGGATATAAGGTTAAAAATTGCAAGCCATAGAAAGGAAGAATATGAAAAGCAAAATTGATTTAATAGATAGTAAGGAAGTTGATGTGCTATATAATGATATAAAAAAGTTAGTTGAAGAAAGCAGAAATAGAGTATATAAGACTGTTAATACAGAAATGATAAAACTATATTGGAACATAGGCAAAATGATAATAGAAAAACAAAGTGGAAATAAAAGGGCTAAATATAATGATTATATTACCAATGAGTTATCTATTAGGCTTACAACAGTTTTTGGAAAAGGTTTTTCAAAAAGAAATTTAGAAAGAATGAGAAAATTTTATTTATGTTATCCAATTGCGACAACATTGTCGTCGCAATTATCATGGTCTCATTATTTAGAACTTATAAAAATAGAAGATGATGTAAAAAGAAATTTTTATATGCATGAATGTATTAATTCTAATTGGAATGTTAGAGAACTTGCAAGGCAAAGATCAACACTTTTATATGAAAGAGTATATAATGCAAAAGATAAAAATAAAATATTAGAAATATCAAATAAAGGTTTTATAGTTAATGAACCTAAGGATATAATAAAAGACCCATTTGTATTAGAGTTTTTGGATATTAAAGAAAATACAAATTATTTAGAGTCTGATTTAGAAAAAAATATTTTAAATCATTTAAAAGAATTTTTGTTGGAGTTAGGTAAGGGATTTACTTATGTTGGTAATCAAGTTAGAATTACACTTGATACAGAGCATTATTATCCTGATTTGCTATTTTATAATAGAATACTTAAATGCTTTGTAATTATAGATTTAAAAATAGGAAAAGTAACTCATAAGGACATTGGGCAAATGCAGATGTATGTAAACTATTACGATAGAAATATAAAAGCGTTGGATGAAAATAAAACTATTGGAATATTATTATCAACTGATAAAAACGAAACAATAGTTAAATATACGCTTCCAGAAGATAATAATACGATCTTTTCGGCTGAGTTTAAATTAACAATACCATCAAAACAAGAGTTCATTAATGTAATTGAAGATGAGAAGAGAAATTTGGAATTATTGTGATGATAAGTTTAATAATAAATGAAATAAGATTGTAAATTATAATTAAAATCTATAAAAAGGAGATTTAAGATGAATGAAATAAAAGAATATACAGAGAAAGTATTTGAAGATATTAAACATATAGATGAACAAGGTAATGAATATTGGTTGGCAAGAGAATTAATGCCGTTACTTGGATATAGTAAATGGGAAAGATTTTCTAATGCCATAGAATATGCAAAAACATCTTGTCTTAAAAGTGGATATAATACTAATGACCATTTTCTCGGGGTTGGGAAAATGGTTCAGATAGGTTCGAAAACAAAGAGAAAATTGTTAGATTATAAGCTATCAAGATATGCATGTTATCTAATTGTACAAAATGGTGATTCTAGAAAAGAAGCTATAGCTTTAGGTCAAACCTACTTTGCCATTCAAACAAGGAAACAAGAACTATCTGAAAAAGAATACAATGAACTAACAGAAGATGAAAAAAGATTATATAGAAGAAACCAAGCAAGAAGAGGCAATTATAATTTAAATAAAACAGCTATTAATAGTGGAGTAAAGAATTTAGCAAAATTTCATAATGCAGGATATAAAGGACTATATAATGGTGAAACAGCAGATGATATTTTCAAAAGAAAGAAACTAAGATATAGAGAAGACATCTTAGATAATATTGGGAGTGAAGAACTAGCAGATAACATATTTCGAATAGCTCAAACAGATGCTAAATTAAAAAGAGAAAACGTTGATAATGAATACACTGCAAATTCTGCTTATATGAAGTAGGAAAAGAAGTAAGAAATAGCATTGAAAGATTAGGTGGAACTATGCCAGAAAAATTACTTACACCAGAAAAGAGTTTAAAAGAATTAGCGAAAGATAAAAAATGAATAATAAAAAAGTAATTTAACTTTTATGATAAGAAGTATATTAGAAAAAATTAAACGTATAATAAAATATATGTGTAATTTTATTATAAAAATGGATATATTATAAATGTACATAAATTGGTTTGTATAAAAAGTAGTAAACAAAAAAGTTACAAACCATATAATATTGTAGAACGCTGATGCATGATAAAGCGTTTTTATATAGATTAGGAAGCTTGATGTTATTTTAAGCTTCCTTTTTACTATTTTATGTTGTATAATACTTAATCAAAAAGAGGTGACTATCTATTGTGAATAAAAAAATTATATTACCACTTAAAAACAATAATAGATATTTTTATATAAATGAAGATATGTTAAAAGAAAAAGAAGAAGAATTAGAAGAATTTATATTAAAATCTGGTAAAATGGATACATTATCTTTTGCTAAAAAAGTTTTATTATTTAATGAGGTACAATCTAACAATAGTGTTGAAGGATATTATGATGATATAGAAAAAATTAAAAAAATTGTAAATGAAAAGAAAATATATAAAAATAGCCAAGAAAAAGATAAATTACGTATTATTAACTTATATGAAGGATATAGATATATATTAGATAATAAAGATATTACTAAGGAAACTTTAAAAAAATTAAATTCAATTTTGAGTAAAGGACTATTAGATGATGAAGATTATAAAAATATGGGAGAATATTATAGAAAGAATCCTGTTTATATCTATTATTCTAGTGATGTTACTAAAAGACCTGATATGGGACTTGATGCAAGTTTAATTGAAGATAAGATGGATGAGTTACTAGATTTTATGAATAATTATTCTTTTGATGATACTAAGACCATGAGTTACTTAAAATCTCAAATATTGCACTTTTACTTTGTTTATATACATCCTTATTATGATGTTAATGGTAGAACAGCTAGAACAACTAGTATGTGGTATTTATTAAATAATAATGTTTATCCATATGTAATTTTTAATAGGGGAATTCAGATAAATAAAAATGAATATTATAAAATAATAAGAGAAACAAAAAAATATTCAGATATATCACTATTTTTAAAATACATGATGAATACTGTACTTGCAGAACTTGAAAAAGAATATATTATGCAATTAATTGCAAATTCTTGCTCAAAAAAATTAGAAACATTAGATTATCAAACTCTTCATTATCTTCTTTCAATAAAAGGAAATATAACGGTAAGTGATTTTGCTAATATGTATAATAGATATAATAATAAGAAAAAAGTATTAAAAATAGAAGAGGAAATGATATTACCTTTAATAGAAAAAGATATACTAATTAAAACAAGGGAAACTAATGGCCACTTATCTAGCTTTAAAAATAATTATGAATTAGCATTTAACTTTAAATACGTAGATTATGATGACAATATAATTAAAAATATACATGTAAAAAAGAGCCTTTAAGCTCTTTTAAAATTTTCTATATAATCCAATAGCTTTGCCTAAAATGGTACAAGTAGAAAGTATTATTGGTTTCATAGTATCATTTTCTGGTTGTAATCTAATGTATCCTTGTTCCTTATAAAATGTTTTTAAAGTAACTTCATTTTCCTCTGTCATAGCTACTATTATATCACCATTTCTAGCTACATTCTGTCTTTTAACTATTACTATATCTCCATCTAAAATCCCAGCATTTATCATACTTTCACCACTTACCTTTAAAGTGAATACTTCTTCATTTTTTGGTATTAAATATGCAGGTAAGCTAAAAAATTCATTAGGAGTTTCAATAGCTTCAATAGGTGTTCCAGCAGTTACTTTTCCAAGTAGTGGAACTTGTGCAATATCCTCATTTAAATATTCGTTATTACCAACAATCTCTAAAGACCTATATTTTGAACTAGTTTTTTTTATGTATCCTTTATGCTCTAATGCATTTATATGAGATTGAATAGTAGCAGGTGAATTAAGTCCCAAAACCTCTCCAATTTCCCTTACTGTAGGTGGATAGCCATGCTTTGCAGAAAAGCTTTTTATACAATCTAATACATCATTTTGTCTATTTGTTAATTTTTGCATAGTATTTCTCCTTTTTATTACAATTTAATAATAACACAATTACTTTACATTGTCAAACATTTGTTCAATTTTATTATTGACACATACATATGTTCGTGTTAAGATGTAATTGTAATTTAAAACGATAAGGAGTGATGAATATGAATTTTTTAAAAGACTATAAAGGAATGATGATTATATTTTTAATAATTACTATTGTAAATGTATTATGGGTTGTAAATGCTCCTACAAACGAAGGTGAAAAACAAGTTAGAAATGACACTAGCATAGTTTTAAATGATTAATTTATTATTGATAAAAATACCTTTTTGACTTATAATAATTTTATAGAATAGGAAGGTTTTATTATGAATGATGAAAGAATAATAAATGCTATTAAAGCATTATCTATTGCACAGATATCAAAAGCTAGAAGTGGACATCCAGGTATAGCTCTTGGAGCTGCACCAATATTGTATACATTATATAGTAAACATTTAAACATAGATGTTTTAGATGAAAAATGGATAAATAGGGATAGATTTGTTTTGTCAGCAGGGCATGCATCAGCTTTATTATATTCCGTGCTTTATATGTCTGGTTTTGATATATCTATTAATGACTTAAAAGAGTTTAGACAAATTGATTCTGTAACTCCAGGTCATCCAGAGTATGGAGTAACAAAAGGAGTTGATATGTCAACTGGTCCTTTAGGACAAGGAATAGCTTCAGCAGTTGGTATGGCAATATCCGCTAAATACTTAAAAGAAAAATTTAATGGTCTTATAAGTTACAACACCTATGTTTTATGTTCTGAAGGAGATTTAATGGAAGGTGTTAGCTATGAAGCTTGCTCACTTGCCGGAAATTTAAAATTAGATAATTTAATTGTTATATTAGATTCAAATAAAGTTACGTTAGATGGAAGTTTAAAAGATTCTTTTGATGAGGACATATTAAAACGTTTTGAGGCAATGGGGTGGTATACACAAGTAGTTGCAGATGGTAATAATCCACTACTTATTGATATGGCTATTAATAAAGCTAAAAGATGTAAAGGACAGCCATCATTCATTGAAGTTAAAACAGTAATAGGAAAAGGTTCTTTACTTCAAGGCACAAATAAAGTTCATGGAGGAACATTAACTAAAGAAGACATAAGACAATTAAGAGTTAAATTATCCGTTGATACAGATCTATTTAAAAATATAAGAAGCTTAAGAAAAGAAATGGCTAATTTCATAAGAATAAGAGTTATGCACGATAAAAAGAAGTGGGAAGTTAAGTATAATGCTTACTTAAATACTTGTGATAGTGATACTAAAAGATTTTTGCTTTCATTAAATGAAGATAAAAGATATGATGTTACTAAACTTTTTAATGATGCATTATTTGATGATGATGAGTTAAGAAATATTAATAGTAAAGTTATGAACACAATAGCTGATAATTATCCTTGTTTTTTAGGTGGAAGTGCTGATACGGCATCATCTTGTAAAACTTATTTAAAAAGTTTTGATGATTTTAACAGTACATCTTTAAATGGTAAAAATATTAGATATGGTGTTAGGGAACATGCAATGGGTGCTATTACTAATGGTATTGCATTATCTGGATTAAGACCTTTTGCTTCTACTTTTTTAGCTTTTTCTGATTATTTAAAACCTTCTATTAGAATGGCTAGTTTGATGAATATTCCAAGTATATTTGTATTTACTCATGATAGCGTAAATATTGGTGAAGATGGACCAACACATCAGCCAGTTGAACAATTAGCAATGCTTCGTTCAATTCCTAATTTTTATGTATATAGACCATGTGATGCTAATGAAGTTATTGGTTCATGGCATACAGCTTTAAATAATGACAAACCAAGTTCTATAGTTATTTCAAGAAACAAAGTGGTTAATTTAAGTACAACTGATCCTTTAATGGTTAAAAAGGGTGCTTACATAGTAAGAAAAGAAAAGAAAAAATTATTTGGCATAATAATAGCAACAGGTAGTGAAGTTGCTCTTGCAATTGATATAGCAGAGAAATTATCACGTAAAAATATGGAAATAAGAGTTGTTTCAATGCCTTGTACAAGATTATTTAACGAACAACCTCAAAGCTATAAAGATGAAATTCTTCCAATAGGTTATAAAACATTCGTTATAGAAAGAGCTTCTAAATTTGGATGGCATAAATATGTTTACAACGATAAATATATAATGGGTATAGATGAATTCGGATACTCTGGTAAAGAAGAAGATGTTCTTAAAAAATTAAAATTAGATGATGATACAATTTATAAAAGGATTGAAAAATTACTTAAGTAATATAATTCGACACCTTTCTTATAGAATATATATTATTCTTTAAGAGAGGTGTTTTAATATGAGAGTATATTACTTATTTAAAATCAATGATTCATTTACAAAATTATACTATAATAAGACATATTACTTGTATAAAATGTTAGAACAAATATCTTTATCAAGTAAAAGTGACTTTATAATATCATACAGATTATTTGAACAAATAGCACAGACCTTTGATAAAACAAATGTTAATAGTAATTTGTATAGAGCTTTTTCGTTTGATCAAAATTATACAAAATCTTTAAATAAACATATTTTAGATGATGGAATAGAAAAAACTAAGTTATGTGTATATACAACTTATATTAAAATTAAAACAAATAAGAATATTACTGAGTTTTTTAAAATATTATCTAATGAAAGTAATGTATTAGTTTGTGATTTTAATAATAAAGATTACTTTTGGCTTAGTAAAGTTACATCAAAAAGCCTTGTATAAACTATGATTTTTTAGTAAAATAGTATTATGAAAGGAAGAATTTAATATGTTACAAAATATTTTATGGTGTCTATTAGGTCTTGTTGTAGGACTAGTAGCGGGATTTTTTGGAGCTAGATTATTTATGAAAAAATACTTAAAGAAAAATCCACCAATAAACGAAAAAATGATAAAAATAATGATGCAACAAATGGGTAGAACACCTAGTCAAAAGCAGGTTAATCAAATGATGAAGGCTATGAATAAAGTACAATAATTAATGTACTTTTTTCTTTTGCTTTAATAAGTAAAGTTATTTTACGTAAAAATATGCTATATAAAGTGTAAATAAACTTTGCATTTTCTTTTCTTTATGTGATATAATCTTTTATAGGTTAAGAAAATTAAGGAGATGATTATTTAAATGAATAAGTATGATGAATCATCAATTAAAATATTAGAAGGGCTAGAAGCCGTAAGAAAAAGACCAGGTATGTATATTGGTTCTACTGATAAAAGAGGACTTCATCACCTTGTTTGGGAAATTGTTGATAATGGTATAGATGAAGTAATAAATGGCTATGGTAATCATATTAAAGTTATTATTCATGATGATGGATCAGTATCTGTATCGGATGAAGGACGTGGTGTTCCGGTTGGTATGCATGAATCTGGTAAATCTACTCCAGAGGTTATATATACAGTTTTACATGCTGGTGGTAAATTCCAAGAAGGTGGATATAAAGTATCTGGTGGTCTTCATGGTGTTGGTGCATCAGTTGTTAATGCACTTTCTAAATGGATGAAAGTTACAATATCAAGAGATGGTGGTAAGTACGAGATATCATTTAAAGATGGTGGTAAAGTAGATAGTCCATTAAAGCAAATTGGTACAACAAATAAAACTGGTACAACAGTTAGATTTATGCCAGATGATACTATATTTTCAACTACTCATTTTTCATTTACTACGATATGTGAAAGAATGCAAGAGTCAGCGTTTTTACTTAAAGGACTTAGTGCAACGGTAATAGATGAAGAAGATAAAAAAGAAGCTACATATTGTTACGAAAAAGGATTAGAAGAATTTGTTTTATACTTAACAGAAGGAAAAAAACTTCTTCATAACGTAGTTGGCTTTGAGGGAGTTAAAGATAAAATAGATGTTGCTTTTGCATTTGGATATACTGATTCATATAATGAAAATGTTGTTTCATTTGTTAATAATGTTAAAACTGCAGATGGTGGTTCACATGAAGTTGGACTTAAAACTGCACTAACTAAAGTTTTTAACGATTATGCCAGAAGTAATGGCTATTTAAAAGCTAAAGATAAAAACTTTGAAGGTACTGATGTAAGAGAAGGGTTAACAGTTATATTATCTCTTAAAATACCTGAAGATTTATTACAATTTGAAGGACAAACAAAAGGAAAACTTGGTACTCCAATAGCTAAAACTGCTGTAGAACAAATTGTATATGAAAAAATGCAATACTTTTTAGAAGAAAACAAAGCCGTTGCAACTGAAATAATAAATAAAGCATTAAAGGGTAAAGCTGCAAGAGAAGCAGCTAGAAAAGCAAGAGAGGAAGCTCGTAAGGGAAAAGCTAAAAATTCTAAAGAAAAGAATTTATCTGATAAATTAGCACCTGCAACAAAAAAAGATCCTAAGAAAAATGAATTATTTATAGTCGAAGGTGATTCAGCTGGTGGTTCTGCAAAAACTGGTAGAGAAAGAAGCTATCAAGCAATTCTTCCATTACGTGGTAAGGTTTTAAATACAGAGCGTTGTACTACGGATGAAGCTTATAAAAATGCTGAAATAAATACACTTATATATACTATAGGAGCAGGTTGTGGTAGTGATTTTCATATAGATGATTGTAATTATGATAAGATAATTATTATGACTGATGCTGATGATGATGGTTGTCATATACAAGTTTTATTAGTTACTTTTTTCTATAGATACATGAGACCTTTAATAGAAGCTGGTAAAGTATATATTGCAAATCCACCACTTTATAAAATAGTATTTAATAAAAAAGAAGAAGTTTATGCATACTCTGATGAAGAGTTAAAAGAACTTACTCGTGATAGAAAAATAGAAGATCTTCAAAGATATAAAGGTTTAGGTGAAATGGATGCAACTCAGTTATGGGAGACTACTATGGATCCAGAAAAAAGAAGCTTAATAAGAGTAAAAATAACAGATGTTGCATTAGCAGAAAAAAGGGTATCTATATTAATGGGTGATAAAGTTGAACCTAGAAAAGATTGGATTGAAGAAAACGTAGACTTTACACTTGAAGATAATTATGAAATGATTAGATAGGAAGGAGCGTTATAATGAGTGAATTATTAAAAAGAATTGAAGAATATTCATTAGAAGAAATAATGGGTGAACGTTTTGGTAGATATTGTAAAACCATTATTTTAGACCGTGCACTTCCCGATGTTCGTGATGGACTAAAACCAGTTCAAAGAAGAATTTTATATGGTATGTATAAATCTGGTAATACATATGATAAGAAGTACCGTAAAAGTGCTAAAGCTGTTGGTGAAATAATGGGTAATTACCATCCACATGGTGATTCATCAATATATGATGCAATGGTTAGAATGAGTCAAGATTGGAAGATGGCAACACCATATATTGATATGCATGGTAATAATGGTTCTATGGATGGTGATGGAGCAGCTGCAATGCGTTATACAGAAGCTAGATTATCGTTAATTAGTGGAGAGTTGTTAAAAGACATAAATAAAGATACTATTGAAATGACACCAAACTACGATGATACTTTAGTTGAACCTACCGTGTTACCAGCGGGCTTTCCAAACCTTTTGGTTAATGGTTCTACTGGTATATCAGCAGGATATGCAACAAATATTCCACCACATAATTTAACAGAAGTAATAGATGCATGTATAAAAAGAATAGATTCTCCTAATTGCAGAATAGAATCTATCCTAGAAGTTATGCCAGGACCTGATTTTCCAACTGGTGGTGTAATAGAAGGTGCTAAAGAAATAAAGGCAGCTTATGAAACTGGTAAAGGCAAAATAATTGTTAAATCTAAATATGAAATAGTAAAAAACAAAGGAAAAGAACAAATTATAATTACTGAAATTCCTTATGAAGTTAACAAGGCTTTATTAGTTAAGAAAATGAATGATATAAGGATAGATAAAAAAATAGATGGTATATTAGATGTTAGGGATGAAACTAGTCGTGGTGAACTTAGAATAGTAATAGATCTTAAAAAAGATGCTGATACTAATTTAATAGTAAACTATTTGCTAAAAAATACCGATATGCAAATATCTTATAGTTTTAATATGATAGCAATTGTATCTAGAAGACCAAGACAAGTAGGAGTTCTTGGAATATTAGATGCGTTTATAGCACATAAAAGAGAAGTTGTTATAAGAAGAACTAAATTTGATTTAGCACATGCTAGTGATAGATGTCATATATTAGAAGGTTTAATTAAAGCTATTAGCATTTTAGATGAAGTTATAAAAACCATTAGAGCATCTAAAAATAAAGCAGATGCAATTAATAATCTAATAAAAGAATATAGCTTTACTGAAAGGCAGGCAACTGCAATTGTAATGCTTCAATTATATAGATTAACTAATACAGATATAGAAGATGTTAAAAATGAGTTAAAAGCTTTAGAAGAACAAATAAAAGAATATGAACTTATTTTAGCTGATGAAAATGAACTTAAAAAAGTCATGAAAGATGAATTAAGAAGAATAAAAAAAGAATTTGGTTATGCTAGAAGAACTGTTATTAAAGAAGAAATAACAGAAATAAAAATAGATTTGCAAAAGATGATACCTAAAGAAGATGTTATAGTAGTTGTAACAAATGAAGGTTATGTAAAAAGAGTATCAAAGAAATCTTATCTTTCATTTGAAAATGAAAGTACAGCATTAAAGGAAAATGATTATGTAACTTATTTATTTGAACAAAATACTTTAGATACATTAATATTATTTACTAATAAGGGTAATTATTTATATATTCCAGTACATGAACTTCCTGAGTTAAAATGGAAAGATTTAGGTAAACACGTAAGTAATATAATACCAATAAGTCAAGATGAAAGAGTAATAAAAGCTATACCAGTAAGTAATTTTGATGATAGAGAGGTAATTACATTTACTAGATGTGGTATGGTTAAAAAGTCACTTCTTAAAGATTTTGTTGTACAACGTTATTCAAAACCTATCATGTTTATTAAATTAAAAGATGATGATGAAGTAGTAGATGTTACAACAAACATGTATAATGAAATATTTATATCAACAAAAAAAGGATATGGACTTTGGTTTGATAGAAGTGAAATTCCAACTATTGGTCTTAGAACAGCTGGAGTTAAAGCTATTAACTTAAAAGATGATTTAGTAACTAGTGCATGTGCATTTGATGGTAAGGCTGAATATGTTACTGTAATTACTAAAAAAGGACTAGCTAAAAGAATTAAATTATCTGAGTTTGAAAAGACATCTAGAGCAAAAAGAGGATTATTACTTTTAAGAGAAGTAAAAAGTAACCCACAAGAAGTAATTAAAACTTATGTTGGAAATGCAAAACATAATATAAATTTAATAATTGATGGAGACTTAAGAGAAATTAAATTAACTGAAATACCAATAATGGATAGATATTCATCTGGTTCTACTATAGTTAAAGGCATTATTAGTGATGTACATGAAAATGCTAATCTTACAAAAGATGAAATAAATAAAAATGAGGAGATTTCTAAACCTATTACTAAAGAAGAAGCTAAAGAAAAAAAAGAAGTTTCTCTAAAAGAAATAGATGATAAGTTTATGACTATAGATGACTTTTTGGATAATTTTGACTAATTAGAAAACTGATACTTTATTAAAAAAAGTACCAGTTTTTTGTCCATATGCCATATTTTAAAAAATGCACTTTTCCACAAAAAAAATCTTGCCACATCTTGTGTGGATTATATTATTAACATAGGTAGAGGAGTGCTATCTTTATCTAAAAAATAACTAGAAGGGTATTAGAGTAATTACAAAATGAAGAAAAAAAAGAATTTATTTTTAATTGCAGTAGTATGTTTGACAGGTGTTTTATTTACTGATAAAGATTTTATTGTACCAGAAAATGTAACAGTAACTGCATGTTCAGTAGGTAATGATGCTGAAGCTACATATATAGTAAATAATGGAATAATTAATGTATACTATTTTAAAAATATCGGGAAATGGTGTTATAAACATTTCTTATGCAAATGACGATGCTGGAACGTTTGATGTATATAATGTTAGTGGTGTTAAATTTAACATAATAGATACTGAAATAAAAGAAGGTTTAAAATTTGGATATATACAAGCAGATACTAAAGAAAAAGCTCAAGAAGATATAGATATGTATAACAAAGTTTTAGGTGATACTTTAAATGGTTATGAAGTTAAATTGATGGGAGGAACAGAAGATGAGTATGAATAATATTATGGCTCATTAGTTAAAAAAGTAACTCAAGTAGCTACAACAACTGTTAAGAAAGACGAAGTTAAGAATCCTAAAACTGGGGATAATATACTTTATATAGTTGGACTTAGTGTTTTATCTGTTATAGTATTTGGTATAGCTTATAAAAAAATTAAACAAAATTAATTAAAAAGTATGTAAACAAAGCAAAATAAGATAAATAATGGTCTTATTTTGTTTTTTTTTGTAATAAAAAATGTTATAATATGTTTATATTATTAAACCATAATAGAAATAGGTGATTTAAATTGAATATAGATGGAATTAATATTAATTACATAGATTATGGCAAAAAAAGTGCGAATGCTATAGTATTACTTCATGGTTGGGGACAAAATATAGAAATGATGAAGATGCTTGGGGATCCATTTAAAGAAAAGTATAGAATAATAATACTTGATTTTCCAGGATTTGGACTAAGTGAAGAACCTAAAGAAGTAATTGGTGTTGATGGATATACATGTATTTTAGAAAAATTATTAAATAAGTTAAACATTAAAAATCCAATCTTAATAGGACATTCTTTTGGTGGCAGAGTTGCAGTTAAATTTTCTTCAAGAAATGATGTAAGTAAAGTTATTCTTTTATCTCCTGCTTTAAGAGGTCATGATAAAAAAGGACTTAGGGTTAAATTAT
Organism: uncultured Bacilli bacterium; assembly: GCA_934148015.1. Lineage (GTDB taxonomy): Bacteria > Bacillota_I > Bacilli_A > RF39 > UBA660 > Aphodocola. Next base: position 25,414 of record CAKPCU010000002.1, on the reverse strand, counting down.
TAAAAATTATGAAAAAAGTTCCTTTGTTAAAAGAATTAGAGTCTTGGGCTAAAAATCATATTGGATCTCGTGATTATAAAGCTGCAAGTCCTATGATGAAACAGGTTCTTGTAAAAACGGTTAATGAAGATTTGAGTTTTGATGCGAAGAAAATAAATGTTCCAGTAATATTGATATATGGAGATTTAGATAGTGAAGTTCCAGAAGAAGATACTAAAGAGTATGAAAGATTAATACCAGATTGTGGTCTTATTATGTATGAGGGATGTACTCATTTTGCATATCTTGAAAGGCTTTATCAAACCATAAATATAATAAATAATTTTATTAAATAAGGAGGAAGTTTATGTTTTATATAAGTTTAATAACATTTATGATGCTATTTTTGTATAGCTATAAGAAAAATTTACATATGGCACAGCAAAATCTATATAATGATGATAACAGGTTTTTAAAGTGGACCTTAAGGGAATTGAAAAGTTTTAAAGATTATACAAAGTGCGAACTTGTTGTTATATTAACGCTCATAATAATAAATCTATTAAAATTAAATTATAGTTTCATTATAGGGTTATATATTTTTATAGTATCATTTATTATATTTTTAGTTATGTATAAAAACGATAGAAAAAACATAACTAAATTATCCTTTAAAGTTACAAGCAGAGTAAAAAGGTTAATATTTACTAATACTTTATTATTTTTAATATTTGTGTTATTTGCTAAAGGTATAAGTAATAAAAACACTATATATTTATTATTATTTATATACAATTTATTAATTCCTTTAGTAATTATATTATCTATTATAATAAACAAACCAATTGAAAAACTTGTTTATTTATCATATAAAAGTAAAGCTGTTAAAAAATTAGATTCTATGAATAATTTAAAAGTTATAGGTATAACTGGTAGCTATGGTAAAACAAGTAGTAAAAACATATTAAATGATATTTTAAATATTAAATATAATTCTTTAGCATCACCTAAGAATTTTAATACACCATATGGACTTATTATTACTGTTAATAATTATTTAGATAAGTTTGATGATATTTTAATAGCGGAGATGGGTGCATATAAAGTTGGAGAAATAGAAGAACTTTGTAAATTAGTTAAGCCTAAATATGGTATTTTAACAAGGATAGGAAAGGCTCATATAGAAATATTTGGATCACAAGAAAATATTATAAAGGGTAAATTTGAACTCATTGAAAATCTTCCAGAAGATGGTATAGGTGTTTTAAATGGTGATGATGAGTTGCAAGTTAATTATAATTTAAAAAATAATTGTAAAATTATTTGGATAGGTATTGATAATAAGGATGTTGATGTTTATGCGTCTTCTATTAAAACATCCAATGTAGGAACTACGTTTGATGTTACGTTTAAAGGGGATAGCAATAAATATAGATTTACAACTAAATTATTAGGATATAATAATATTTATAATATTTTGTCATCACTTGCACTTGCTAAAGAATTTGGGTTATCAATAGAACAAATGCAAAGAGCTGTTATTGGAGTAAAACCAGTTGAACATAGATTAGAAATAAGAAATGCTGGTAATATTACATATATAGATGATTCTTATAATTCAAATCCAGTTGGTTCTAAAATGGCACTTGATGTGTTGAAGAATATGGAAGGGCAAAGAATAGTTATGACACCTGGAATGGTAGAACTTGGGTGTGAATCATATGAGTTAAATAAAGAGTTTGGTATGCATATGAAAAACACATGTGATATAGTTATATTAGTAGGAGAAAAAATAACTAAACCTATTATGGATGGATTGAAAGAAGCTGATTTTGATAGCAAAAATATATATGTAGTAAAAAATACTAATGATGGATTTAAACAAGTTAAGAAATTATCATTAAATAAGCAGTCTTATGTTTTAATAGAAAATGATTTACCAGATATGTATAATGAATAGGAGTTGATAAATAATGAAAATAAGAGTTGGTGTGTTATATGGGGGGAAAACAACAGAACATGAAGTTAGTATAATAACAGCTGTTCAAGCAATGGGATATTTAAATAAGGAAAAATATGATGTTGTGCCTATATATTTTAATAAAGAAAACGAAATATATACAGGAGATGCATTAAAAGATATTGAAATTTATAAAGATACATCTTTGCTTAAACGTTATTGTACTAACGTTGTTATGTATAGTAAAGATGGGGTTTTAGTTCTTCAAAATAAAAAGGGTATATTTAAAAGAACAATAAGAGAAGTTGATATAGTTATTCCAGCAGTTCATGGATATAATATGGAAGATGGAAATATAGAGGGAATGCTTGAAGTATTAGGTGTACCATATACAGGTAGTGACATTTATGGATGCACCGTTGGACAAGATAAAGTGTTTCAAAAACAAATTCTTGAATCTGAAAATATACCTATACCTAAATATACTTGGTTTTATGAAAATGACTTCTTAAACGATGAAAAAACAGTTTTAAATAATATAGAGAAAATAGGTTATCCTGTTATAGTAAAACCTGCAAGACAAGGTAGTAGCATAGGAATTAATATTGCTAAAAATGAAGAAGAAGTAAAAAGTGCTATAAATGATGCAATTAAATATGATGATAAGATACTAATAGAAGAAGTAATTGAAAATATGACAGAACTTAATTGTAGTGTTTTAGGTTCTAATCTTTATTGTCAAACATCTGTTATAGAACAAGTTATGGGGCATGATGAAATATTATCATTTAATGATAAATATATTGGTTCTGGTTCTAAAAAAGGAATTTCATCTTCTAAAGGAATGGTATCAGCTAGTCGCATAATTCCAGCTAATATACCAGAGAATGTTACTAAAAAGATATATGAAACTTCTAAAAAGGTATTTAAGGCATTAGGAGCATCTGGTGTTGTTAGAATAGATTATTTATATGATAAAAAAAGAAGTGAGTTTTATGTAAATGAACTTAATTCTATACCTGGTAGTTTATCATTTTACTTATGGACGCCTCTTAATAAAGAGTATGATGAATTATTAGATGATATGATAAACATAGCTGTTAAACGTTATAAAAATAAGTTAAAGAAAACAACTAAGTTTGATTCTAACATATTATCAGGTTTTAATGGGTCTAAAGGAGTTAAAGGACTAAAAGGTAAATTAAGGTAGATAAGTGAAAGGAAATAAAGTTTTATGCAAAGAATTATGTCTTTTCTAAGAAAAGTAATATTAGATAATAAAAAGAAAATAGCTGTAATAGCACTAGTACTATTACTTACAACATTTGTTCTTTACAATATGAATTCATATAGATTAAAAGGTGATCTTCCATCTTCTGCTAAAGGATTTGATGATGAAAATTTTTATAGGTGTGTTATAGATAATTATAATGATTTTAGAGGAACATCACTTACTTGGTATGATGATTTACCAGATGATGCTAAAGAGTTAACTTATTTAGACTGTAGTCGATATGATATAGAAAAAGTAAATGAAATAGAATATTTTACTAATTTAAAAAGTGTTAATTTAAGGGATAACAAAATAAATGATGTTAATTTTAGTTTTAATAAACTACTTGAAGAAATAGATTTATCAAATAATAGTTTATATGGTTTGGATTTGGAATATAATACTAATTTAAAATCGATTAACTTGATTAATGCATTTAAAAGTAACGCATTTCAAGATATTACCATAAAAAAAGGAGATGTTAAAAATTTAGGGTCTCATGTTTATTTACCTTCTGGATATGATGTTAAATATGTTTATGATGAAAGTATTATAAGTTTTGATGGTAATGATATAACTGGACTAAGTTCAGGAACCACAACACTTAATGCAGAAAATGATACTTTTGGGTATTTGTTTAGTTTTAAAGTAAATGTTATAGAAGATGAATCAGAACCGTTAAAAGTTACTTTGGATGATAGTGATTGGTCAATTATAGATGGGTATATTTTTACTCAAGATGAAACTAATAAAGATACAATACTTAATAAGATAAAAGTAAATAAAGGAGAAGTATCATATACTAATGATAATTATGATGAAATTCAAATAACATATGATAATAATACTCTTGCAACATACAAAATTGCTAATTTTTCATCAGATACATATATTGTTGGGGATTATGATCAAGGATATTCTATTTATGTGTTAAATGATAATATAGATCAAAAGTATTTGAATTTAACAAATTGTGAAATAGAGCAAGACGAGCTTAACGTATATGTTAAAATAAGTGGTAAAAGAGTTGAAAAACTTAGGGCAATGTTTATATATTCTGATAAGCACGACTTATTAAAAGATTATATTTTATTTGAAAATAATGATCAAAATGACATAAAAGCTTACTTTCAATCTCGCGAACTTGAAACAAAAGAACTGCTTCAAGAATATGGAGATGGTTCCTTTATGTATGAAACAGATGATAAAATATCTATATTATGCAACGATGATAATTGGACTTGTTGGAGAGAATATAAAAAATTAAGAATTAACTTTGATGGTTATGAAGTAGTAGATGGTGTTATTAATACTACTAAGAAAAATGATGATTTTGCATCTGTTACAACGACAAATTGTGAAAAAGAAGTAAAAGATGGTAAACTATTAGTTAAATATAATGGAGAAATTATAAAGACTTATACTATAAATGTTGTTGATAAAAATATTGTTACTACTACTAAAAAAGAAGAAGATAAAACAGAAGATAAAAAAGCAACCACAAAAGAAGTATCTAAAAATGGTACTACTAATACTACGAATAAGAAAATAGATGATTTTATACCTAAAACTGAAAGTGATACTACAACTACTAAAACAACGACAAGAATTGAAGATAAATATAATGCTATTGATGCTAAATTAAGAAGTTTAAGTAAGAGAAATAGTAATCGTAATATAATTATATTATTACTTAGCTTAACAGCTGTTATACTTTCTCTTATAATAGTTAATATGTTATTAAAGATAAAGAAGAGTAAGAAAAAGTAAGAAGTTTCTTACTTTTTATATATATTTATGATATAATCTGTAAGTAGAAATGAGGGAGTTTTATGTTAAAACCAAATTTAAAAGAAGCTAAAAAAAGAACTAATGAAGACATTAATATATTAAGAAATGAATATGTTATACCGGATAAAGTAAAAAATATTGGTCTAAATAAAAAGTATTATGTTAAAACATACGGTTGTCAAATGAATGAACATGATAGTGAAGTAATTATGGCTATACTAGAAGATTTAAAATATACAAAGACTGATAATTATTTAGATGCTGATTTAATAATATTAAATACTTGTGCTATAAGAGAAAATGCTCATAATAAAACGTTTGGTATGTTAGGTAGAATTAAACATTTAAAAGAAGAAAAGAAAGACTTAATAGTTGGACTTGCTGGTTGTATGAGTCAAGAAGAAAGCGTTGTGGATGAAATATTAGATAAATATAAATGGATGGATTTTGTATTTGGTACTCATAATATTCATAAATTACCACAAATATTAGAAGAACATTTAAACTCTAAAAAGTTAGAAGTGAATGTTTTATCAAATGAAGGTAATGTTATAGAAGGTCTTCCAGCTAAAAGAGATTCTAAAATAAAAGCTTGGGTAAATATTATGTATGGTTGTGATAAGTTTTGTACGTACTGTATAGTACCATATACAAGAGGAAAACAAAGAAGTAGACTTCCTCGTGATATAATAGAAGAAGTTAAAAATTTAAAAGAAAATGGATATAAAGAAGTAACACTATTAGGTCAAAATGTTAATGCATATGGTAAAGATTTTAAAGACTTAGATTATAAAATGGAAAACTTACTTGAAGATGTTGCTAAAACAGGTATTGATAGAGTAAGATTTGTAACTAGTCATCCTTGGGATTTTACTGATAACATGATAGATGTAATTCAAAAATATGATAATATTTGTAACTATATTCATTTGCCTGTACAGTCTGGTTCATCTAGAATTTTAAAACTTATGGGAAGACGTTATACAAAAGAATCATATTTAGAACTTTATAAAAAAATAAGAGAAAAGTTAGGAGAGTCTTCATCTATTACAACGGATATAATAGTTGGTTTTCCAGGTGAGACGAGTTGTGATTTCGAAGAAACTTTAAAGCTAGCTCGTGAATGTAAATATGATTCTGCATTTACATTTATATATTCTCCAAGAGAAGGTACTCCAGCTGCTAAAATGAAAGATGATGTACCTATAGAAGAAAAAAATAATAGATTACATAAGTTAAATGAAGTTATAAATAAATATGCTAAAGAAGCTAATTTAAGATTAGTTGGTAAAACCGTTAAAGTGTTATTAGAAAATGTTAGTGAAAAAGATGAAAACATGTTAGCGGGATATACTGATACTATGAAATTAGTAAATGTAAAAGCAGATAAAAGCTATATTGGAAAAATAGTTGATGTAAAAATAACTGATGCCAAAACTTGGAGTTTAGATGGTGAAATAAATGAATGAGATAAAAGATGAAATTGACCTTTTATTTTCTGATATAAAGATGTCTAAATTATATAAAGATTATGTTAAAGTAAAAGAAAAGTTAAAAAATAATAATGAAATAACTGCTTTAATAAAAGATATTAAAAGAATGCAAAAAATAGCTACTAATAATAAAGATAAAAAAATAGAAAAAGATTTAAAGAAAATGTATGATAAATTATATTCTATTCCTTTATATCAAAGTTATTTAATTATTAAAGAAGAGTTAGAAGAAAAACTATATATGATAAGTGATAATTTTGATAAATATTTTAAAAGTATATTATTTATTGACATTGACTAAAAATAAATATAAAATATAAGTGTTAGTGATGAAAGAATTTACGACTCTGGAGCTAAAACGTAATATAGGCGTTAACTTTAACTAAGTGCTAGATTATTAATCTAGAACAAAGGTGGTACCGTGGACATATAAGTTCATCCTTTAATTAGGATGAGTTTTTTTTAATAAGGAGGAGAAAGATTATGACATTATATGAAGATTTAAAATGGAGAGGATTAATACAAGATATTTCTGATGAAAAATTAATTGATAAATTAAATAATGAAAGTTTAACGTTTTATATAGGAACAGATCCTACAGCTGATTCTATGCATATTGGACATTATTCATCATTTTTAATATCTAAAAGACTTGCAAAGGCAGGGCATAAGCCACTTTTATTAGTAGGTGGTGCAACTGGACTTATTGGTGATCCTAAACCAACAGCAGAGCGTCCTATGATATCTAAAGAAGAAGTAGAGCATAACTTTAAAGGACTAAAAAAACAAGCAGAAGATATATTTGGCTTTGAAGTTGTTAATAACTATGATTGGATTAAAGATATTAACGTAATAGATTTTTTAAGAGATTATGGTAAGTATTTTAATGTTAATTATATGCTTGCAAAAGATAAAGTAAAATCTAGAATGGAAAGTGGTATTACATATGCTGAGTTTTCTTATATGATACTTCAAGCACTTGATTTTATGCATCTTTATGAAACAAGAGGATGCACTCTTCAAGTTGCAGGGTCAGACCAGTGGGGAAATATCACATCTGGTATAGAACTTACTAGAAAAAAACTTGGTAAGGAATTATATGGAATGGTTATGCCACTTGTTACTGATTCAAACGGTGTTAAATTTGGTAAAACAGAGGGTAATGCATTATGGTTAGATAAAAATAAAACTTCTTCTTATGAATTATATCAATATCTAATAAATTTGGAAGATTCAATGATTATTGAATACCTAAAAAAGTTAACATTCTTAAGTAAAGAGGAAATAGAAGAAATAGAAAAAGAACACTTAGAAAATCCACATTTAAGAAAGGCACATAAAGCACTTGCAAGAGAAGTAATAACTGATCTTCACGGCAAAGAAGAATATGAAAAAGCAGTTAGAATAAGTGAAGCATTATTTAGTGGTAATGTTAAATCTTTATCAAAAGATGAAATATTAATGTGCTTTAAGAATGTTCCTTCATTTGATGTAAAAGAAGGAACTAAACTAATTGATATGCTTATAGATAATGGCATATGTTCTAGTAAAAGGGAAGCAAGAGAATTCTTAAAGGCATCATCTATCTCTATTAATGATGAAAAAGTAAGTGATGAAGAGCTTATAATAAATAAAGATATTGCAATAGATGGTGAGATATTAGTTATAAAACGTGGTAAAAAGAAGAACTTTATAGGGAAAATAGGAGAAAATAATACCAACAAGTATAACTAAAATAGATCATGGAATAAATAATATAGTAGTAACAAGTATAGAGAAAAAATACTTTGAACCAAAAAGGATAAATAAAGGAGAAATAAATAGTGAGGGAAAGTTTTAAGAAACATAAAAAAATTTATATTATAATTATATTACTTTTTATAGTTGCTTTTTTAAGTGTAACTGGTTATGTTTTATATAAAAAAGTATATTTGGATATAAATAAATTAAATATTAAGTTAAATGGTGATAAAGCTATTACTCTTAAATTAGATGAAGAGTATAAGGAACTTGGAGCTAAAGCAAGTTTTAGAAATAAAAGTTTAACTAATAATATAAAAGTAAAGGGAAGTGTAGATACTAAAAAAGTAGGGGAGTATAAGCTAACTTATATAGTTAAAAAAGAAAACTTAAAAAAAGAGTTAACTAGAACTATTAAGGTTATAGATGATGTAAATCCAGTTATTACGTTAACAGGTAATAGTAAGATATCTTTAACGGTAGGAGATGACTATAAAGAACCTGGTTTTGTAGCAAATGATAACTATGATGGTAATATAACGGATAAAGTTGTAGTTACTAATAATATTGATAAGAATAAAAAAGGAAATTATGAAGTTGTTTATAAAGTTAGTGATACTAGTAATAATTCTTTTGAGATTAAAAGAGAAGTTGAATATAAAGAAAAAGTGAAGTCTTTACCAAATATTGGATCATCAGCAAGTCGTATAGCTGTACTTAATTATCATTTCTTTTATGATGAGAATACTGAAAAAGGTAATCAAAGTATATTTATAAGTACTAGAAAGTTTGAAGAACAGTTAAAGTACTTAAAGGATAATAATTATAAGACTTTAACAATGGAAGAGTTTAGAGCTTGGATGTATGGTGAAATCAATCTTCCTGCAAGAAGTGTTTTGTTAACAGTAGATGATGGAGCTGCAGGTACTGGTTTTCATAATGGTAATAAGCTTATTCCACTTTTAGAAAAATATGATGTTAACGCAACACTATTTTTAATAACTGGATGGTGGGATAAATCAAATTACGTATCTAAAAATTTAGGATTAGAATCTCATACTAATGATATGCATACAGAAGGATTTTGTAGTGGTGTAACTAGAGGAGCTAAAATGCTATGCTTAAGTAATGAAGATGTTTTAAAGGATCTTAATGCTTCTGTTAGTATATTAAATTCAAATAGAGCATTTGCATATCCATTCTATGCATATTCAGATAATGCTATAGAATTATTAAAGCAAGTAGGTTTTAAATTAGCTTTTGCAGGTGGTAATGTTAAAGCTACTAGAAATTCTAATAAGTATAAAATACCAAGATATCCAATTCAAAAAGGTATTACGTTACAAGAATTTATTAATATGATATCTTAAGAGCACGTTTGTGCTCTTTTAAAGTGAAGAAAACCTTTAAAACGCATTAAAAAAACTAGACATTTCTATCTAGTTAAAATCTTATTGGTACGAACATGTAGGTAGTACAAAAACTAAAGTCTAAGTTATATAAATGACTTAACTCTGCAAATATAATATTATATTTATTTAAAATATTCTATAATATTATTAATTTTTACTAATTCTTTTTTACCATCTTTTATATTTTCAATTTCATAATTTTCATTATCAAATTTAGAACCTAATACAATCATTTTAGGAGTGCCTAATAATGCAACATCATTTATTCTGTTACCCAGAGTTAAATTTTCTCTATCATCAATAATGCATTCAATATTATTACTCAATAAATTATTGTACAATTTAAAAGCATTATTTCTATTTTCTTCGTTGTAAATTATATGAACTTTATATGGGGCTACATTATATGGAATTGAAAATCCCTTTATTTGATTGTTTTTAATAATAGTGTTATTTTCAATTAAAGTTGCTAAAATTCTACCTAAACCTATACCATAGCATCCCATATAAAATGGCCTGTTTTTACCATTTTCATCTTGAAAATACATGTTCATTGATTCAGAATATTTAGTTCCTAATTCGAAATTATTACCTAGTTCAACGGAATTGTATTCTTTCATACTGTTTAAAGACAGTCCATTTAATTTATTAATAAATGTTTCTTTATCTTCAAATCCTAAAACTTCTTTATTAATACCTATATTAGCTTTTTCATCATAAAGAATAATGTCTTCTCCTAATTTAGTTAGTGCTTGGAATTCTTCAGATACTCTTCCTCCCATAGTTCCGCCATCACTAATAACTGGGATAATATTTAATCCAATTTTATTAAAAATGTTTAAATATACATCATGCATTTTATTAAACGTATTATGCATATCTTCCTCGCTTTTGTCAAAAGAATATGCATCCATCATAATAAAAGTTCTTGGTCTAAATAAATAACCTCTAGTTCTTATTTCTTTTCTAAACTTTTCCCCAATTTGATAATAAGTTGTTGGTAATTGCTTATAGGATAATAATCTGTTTGATCCAAATATAGTTGCACATTCTTCAGCGGTAGGAGAGAGTCCGTATTCTCCTAAATTATTTTTAATATTAAACATTATATCTTTTTCTTTTGTGTATTGATTCCATCTGTTGGACTTATCCCAAATACTTCTTGGTTGTAATTTAGGGAATTCGACTTGAATACAATCTGCTTTATCTAATTCCTCAATTATTATTTTTTCAATGTTTCTTTCTAATTTAGTCCATATATTTCCATATCCATATATACCACTTTCAAATTGATATAATTCTCCTAATTTCATTAATATATCTTGTGCAGGGTAGTTAAAATCTATATTATTAAAATTTATTTTTCTAATATTTAATTTACTTAATTTCATCTTTCTCTTCCTTTCTTATTTTTAATTTTAAAATAGAAGAATTCGGTCGTTTAACATATATCATATTTATCTCCAAACAAAAAGGATAATACCATAGGAGTGCTTAACACGGTACCATCCTTATTTTTACTTAATTTTTATAACGGCTTTAACCGGAAATGTTTTCATTTCTCTCAAAAGGTAGGAGTTAATCATCAACATAACTTGTTTACACTATATCAAGCTCACTTATATGTATTTCTAAATAACATTCCTTTATCAACAATTTAATAATACAAAACAATAGTATTATAACATTACCACAAAATAAAAGCAAGCCAGACACATTAAATTGTCAGACATTTCTAACTTCATATTAGATTGTTTTTACAGATTCTCTTTATATGAATTACCTGTGCATATATTAATAACTGGAACATCATACCCATCCATATATTTAGGTAGATTATCTTTTAAAACGGAAGGTCGTGCTAAATGTATTAAAAAACTAGATATTTCTACCTAGTTAAAATCTTATTGGTAGCGACGGAGGGGGTCGAACCCACGACCTTCCGGGTATGAACCGGACGCTCTAGCCAACTGAGCTACATCGCCATAAAACTTGCAATAATATAATATCAAGAAATTAACGATTTATCAAGCTTTTTTTGTAAAAAAAATTATAAAAAATTTATTTTGAAAAAATATTGAAAAACATTTTAAAATTCTATTGATAAATAATAATTTAAACTATATAATAAATAACCATACATAAGGAAAATATCCTTTGATTATTATGAGGTGCAGTTATGAATTATGAAACTATTGAATTAAAGACAAAACGATTAGTAATAAAAAAGGGAGAAAAAGAAGATTTTTTAAAAGTGTATGAATATGATTTTAGTTCACTACAAAATGTAGATGATATATTTAAATTGGAAAAACAAGATAAAAATAAAATTGAGTCATGGTTTAAGGGAGGAATAAAAAAATACTATTCTAAGATAAAAAAGGCTCATATGTTTGATTGGATTATATATATAGATGGTAAAGCTATTGGTAATGTTTTAACTGAAGATGAAGAGGATAAAAAATCTATTAATTTATCATTTAATATACATCCTAATTACTGGGGAAAAGGTTATATGCCAGAAGCTTTAGAAATGATAATTAATTATCTATATTCTTTAGGATATGATAATATAATTTGTTCGTATTTAGATGGTAATACAAAAGCTAAAAGGACACTTAGCAAATTAGGATTTAAACCTTATAAAATAGAAAAGGATTTTATTAAAAGTAGTAATGGTAATTTAATCGATTTATATAAAACAATATTGACTAAAGAAGATTGGTTTTCTAGAACAACTAAAATAAATAAGTTAAAAGGTTCTTTATAGAATCTTTTTCTTATGTTATAATACTTATATAAATAGGAGGATACTTATGAAAATATTAGTAACTGGTGGAACTGGTTTTATAGGAAGTCATACTTGTGTAGAACTATTAGATTCAGGGTATGATGTAGTTATAATAGATAACTTATCTAATTCTAAAAGAGAAGTTGCAGATTATATTGAAAAAATAACTAATAAAAGTGTAACTTTTTATGAGGGTGATGTATGCGATAAAGAAATATTAAGAAAGATATTTAAAGAAAATAAAATAGATGCTGTAATACATTTTGCAGGTTATAAAGCTGTTGGAGAATCAGTTTTAAAGCCACTTATGTATTATAGAAATAATATTTTATCTACACTTAGCTTACTTGAGGTTATGAATGAGTTTAATGTTAAAAAAATAGCTTTTTCATCAAGTGCAACTGTATATGGAAAGCCAAAATCTTTACCAATAAAGGAAGACTTTCCACTATCTACAACTAATCCATATGGAACAACTAAATTAATTATTGAAGGAATACTTAAAGATTTATACAATTCGGATAATGAGTGGTCTATAGCAATACTTAGATATTTTAATCCTATAGGAGCTCATAAATCAGGACTTATTGGAGAAAATCCAAACGGAATTCCTAATAACTTAATGCCTTATATCATTAAAGTTGCAACAGGAGAGTTAGACTGTTTAGGAATATTTGGTAATGATTATGATACTCATGATGGAACAGGAGTTAGAGATTATATACATGTTACTGATTTAGCTAAAGGGCATGTTAAAGCTATAGAAAAGATATTAAATGATAAGGGTTGTGATTGCTATAACCTAGGTACAGGTAATGGATATAGTGTTTTAGACCTAGTTAATACTTTTATGAAGGTAAATAATGTACGCGTTAAGTATGAAATAAAAAAAAGAAGACCAGGAGATATAGACTCTTGTTATGCTGATCCATCTTATGCATACGAAAAACTTGGATGGAGAGCAGAAAAAGATATTAATGAAATGTGTCTTGATGCATATAATTTTGTTAAGAAGAGTGATAAAAATGAATGATGTACAAAAAATGATATTTAAAAATAGTTTTCAAAGTAATACTTTAGACATTAAAGAGTTTTTAAAAGAACAAAAAATAGTTTTAAATTTAGATAATTATAAGCCTTTTTTAGATGATGTTCTAAAAATAATTTATGAAGCTAGAAGTGAAATGTATTTAGATGATTTAGAGAGGTTATATCCATATCAAAAACTAATATTTAATGATATATATATAGAAGTATATGGGCAGGTATTAGTAAATAGTAAAGTTCGCCAAATGCCAGAAGAATTATTTGAAGATTTAAAAAATTATTATAATAAAGTTAACTCTTTAGCAGGGGCAGGTGCTTTAAGAGTTAACTTGGTAGGTGATATTAAAAATGAAAAAGTTAAAAAAATTAAATAATATATTGATATTTGTATTTTCTCTTACATCGATTTGTCTTGGGGTATATTATATTAATACTGGAAAAATAGATAGATTAGGGGCATGTTTTACTATCCCTTTAGTATTTATACTTCCTAAAATAGCTAATAAATTATTTAAAGTAAATATATCTGTTGATTTAGAATTTACATATATTTTATTTGTTATAGCAGCTCAGTTTTTTGGAAGTGTAATATACCTTTATAATTCTATATGGTGGTATGATTTACTTTGTCATTTTGTATCTGGTATATTAACATCTGTTTTAGCTTTAAATATATTATCATTTTATGATATTAAACCTAAAAAGAAAATATTTAACTATATATTTATAATTTGTTTTACTATTTCTATAGCAGCTATTTGGGAATATTTAGAGTGCCTAATTGACATTTTATTTAAAACTAATGTACAACATTATATAGAAACTGGAACAAAAGATACAATAACTGATATGATAGCGGGAACAATTGGTAGTATATTATTTAGTATATATAATTATAATAAAAATAAGAAAATAGCTAAGTAGATTTTTTAGCTTTTTTCTTTGTAAAGCAAAAAATATATTAGTTGTTTAATTTAGCAAGATGTATTATAATTAATTTGTGAGGATGTGAAAATATGAAAAAGAGAGTAATTAGTGCAATAGTTGCACTTATAATTTTTATTCCACTTGTATATCTTGGAGGAATGTATTTTAAAGTAGCAGCAAGTGTTCTTGCACTACTAGCAGTAAGGGAATTTCTTAATTTACCTGGCATGGAGAAAAGACCTAGATATGTAGATGCAGTAATATATGCAGTTACGTTTTTATTAACTTTTATGAGTAAAAATAGACAAAGTTATTATTTTATAGGACTTTTATTTATACTTTTACTCGTAATATATTGTAATGATAATAAAAAATATAATGCAGATGATGCTTTTAAATTAGTTGGTATGACAGCTTTAATAGGAAGTGTATTCCATGAATTTATACTAATTAGACAAGAAGGAATAGCTTTATTTGTATACTTATTTTTAATTACTATGTTAACGGATACTTATGCACAGTTTGGTGGTATGTTAATTGGTAAACATAAAATGGCACCTAAAATATCTCCAAATAAAACATGGGAAGGAAGTATAACAGGAGGAGTATTTGGTACTTTATGTGCAGCTACATTCTACTATATAGTAATAGATCCTTCAGTTAGTATTATAGGTTTATTATTAGTAACACTATTCTTATCATGTCTAGGACAGTTAGGTGATTTATTCTTTAGTGCTGTAAAAAGAAATCATAATATAAAGGATTTTTCTAATATAATGCCAGGACATGGTGGAGTATTAGATAGATTAGATAGTATTATTTTTGTTGTTATTGGATATATTTTACTATCTGGTATAATTTAAGGAGGAAACATAAATGACACTAATATATTTTATTTTATTATTAGGTTGTATAGTTTTTATTCATGAGTTAGGACATTTTTTCTGGGCTAAAAAGTCAGGAGTTTATTGTTATGAATTTTCACTTGGTTTTGGTCCTAAACTATTTTCCTTTAAAAGAAAAAATGATGAAACTATGTATTGTGTAAGATTAATACCACTTGGTGGATATGTATCTATGGCAGGAGAAGAAATAGATGATGATGGAGAAGTTCCAAAAGATAAGAAACTGTATAATAAGCCTTGGTATAAAAAATTAATAATAGTTTTAGCTGGTGTTATAAATAACTTTATTTTAGCATTTGTAGTACTATTTGTAATAGCTTTAATATATGGTTCTTATTCTACTAAACCAGTTATTGGAGTATTTTCTAAAGATTCGGTATGTAAAAAGGCTGGTTTTGAAATAGGAGATAAAATAACAAAAATAAATGGTAAGAGAACTAGAAGTTGGGATGATGTTACATTAAGATTAATTCTTGCTAATAGTAAAAAAAGTCAAGTCTTTGTTTTAGAAGATAAAAATGGTAATGAAAAAACAATTAAAGTAAAACCAGCAAAAAACAAAGATAAAGATGGAAATGTATCATATTCATATGGTATTGGTATAAGTGATAAGAAATATCATGGCGTACTTAATGCGTTAAAGTTTAGTACTAGTAAATTTGCATCTACATTTAATTCTATGATAATTACAATAAAAGCTTTATTTACTGGAAAAGTTGGAATAAGCTCATTATCAGGACCAGTTGGAATATACAAGATAGTAGGAGAGCAAAGTAAAACTGGAGCTTATGGATTACTTTATTTATTAGCATATTTATCTATTAATGTTGGATTTATTAATCTTTTACCATTCCCAGCATTTGATGGTTATAGAGGATTAACTATTATAATAGAAAAAATAACAGGAAAACAGATAAATCCAAAAGTGGATGCTATCGTAAATAACATAGGTTTAATGCTTCTTTTTGCACTTATGATATTTATTACTATAAAAGATGTTATAAAACTTTTCTAATGAAAAGTTTTTCTTGATTTAAGAAAGGAAGATGTTTATGAAAAATATTAGTGTTATATTTATGGGAACTCCAGAGTTTTGCACACCTATACTAGAATATTTAATTAATGATTATAATGTTATAGCAGTTGTAACTCAGCCAGATAAAGAGGTAGGAAGAAAAAAAACTATAGAGTTTTCACCTATAAAGAAAAAGGCATTAGAACATAATATTAAAGTTTTACAACCAGAAAAAATAAGATTAGAATACAAAGAAATATTAGATTTAAACCCTGATATAATAGTTACTTGTGCATATGGTCAAATAGTACCCGAAATTATCTTAAATAAACCTAAATATGGATGTATAAATGTTCATGCATCACTTCTTCCTAAATTAAGGGGAGGAGCACCTATTCATAAAGCAATTATAAATGGTTATGATAAAACAGGAATTACTATTATGTACATGGATAAAGGAATGGATACTGGAGATATGATATCTAAAGTAGAAGTTGATATTGATGATTGTGATACAGCAGAAACACTTCATAATAAGCTTATGGATGTATCAGTTCCACTTTTAAAAGAAACACTTGTTAGTATAATAAATGGTACTAATAAAAGAGAAAAACAAAATGATAAGGATGCAAGTTTTGCATATAATATTTCAAGGGAAGAAGAACACGTTTTGTTTGATAAAACTTCTAAAGAAATATATAATCAAATAAGAGGACTTAATTCATGGCCAGGAGCATATGCTTCTTTAGATGGTAATAATGTTAAATTATGGTCATCTAAAATATGTGAAAATAAATATGATAAAAAACCAGGCACAATAGTTAATATTGATAAAAATGGAATGGAAGTAGTAACAAAAGATAAGAGTATACTTATAACAGAACTTCAAATGCCTGGTAAGAAAAAAGTTAATATAAAAGATTTTGTAAATGGAATAAAAAAAGAGGACTATATAGAAAAGATATTTGTATAGTCTTCTTTGTTAAATGTAAATAGATTTGTAAAGAACTAATTAATTTATTGTCTTGAAATTGAATTGTTTTTTGTGATATTATTTAAATATATAATAGAAAGGAATTTTATTATGAATAAAAATAAGAGAGTGATTATTTTAATTATAAGTTTTATAGTTTTGATTGGTTTATT
The DNA here is from genome assembly GCA_934148015.1 of uncultured Bacilli bacterium. GTDB lineage: Bacteria > Bacillota_I > Bacilli_A > RF39 > UBA660 > Aphodocola. The sequence goes on along the minus strand of CAKPCU010000002.1, from coordinate 7,935 downwards.
TGCTGCACTTTTTAGAATTAATGATAAGAAAAAACATAACAAGGTAAACAGAATTACTACATCTTCTATTATTACAACTAAAAAGGAAGAAAAAGTAGATGTTAATATAGAAGATGTATATAATAAATTTGTGTTAAATAATAAATTAATAGTAAATGATCCAAATGAAGTATACGATATGGAAACTTTAAAAAATGAAGGATGCACTTTGGCTAAATTTTCATCTAGTAGTGGTGGTGAATATGCTATAGGATTTATTTCGTTTGATAATGTAGATAGTGCTAGCAAGTTTTTTAAAAAAGAAGTTAGTTATTCAAAAAATGATAATGATAGTGTGAAAATTTATTCTAAAAATATTATTCAAGATAGAAAAAAAGATAATTATGAGGTGTTTGAAATAATTAAACAAACTGATAGTATTAGTTCTGAAAAAGTTTATCAGTACGTGTATGAATTAAGAATGGATAATTATTATATAAATATAATTTCAACAAATGATAGAGATATCACTTTAGATATGACTAAAATTAAAGATGAATTAGAAGTTTTACTAAAAATAAAAGGTGGTAATTAATAAAGGTCTTTTAAAAGAGACTTTTTTTTGATAAAATTAGACAAGAAGGTGATTTGTTTATGAAGTTATCAAATGAATGGAAAGATTATGAAATTCTTGATATGGCTGATGGAAAAAAATTAGAGCGTTGGGGTAAATTTATTTTAGATAGACCTGATCCACAAATAGTTTGGAGGGAAAAAACAAATAAAGAATTATGGAATAAAGCAGATGCTATATATCATAGGAGTAAAAAAGGTGGTGGTTATTGGGAAAATAAAAGAAGTGTTCCAAGTAACTGGCAAATAAAATATAAAAATTTAACTTTTAATATAAAGCAAATGGGTTTTAAACATACAGGGCTTTTTCCAGAACAAGCCATTAATTGGGAATATATGATAGATAAAATAAAAAATAGTAATAGAAAAATTAAAGTACTTAATTTATTTGCATATACAGGTGGTGCAACTATAGCTTGTGCATATGCAGGAGCTGATGTAGTTCATGTTGATTCCTCTAAAGGAATGGTTGCTTGGGCAAAAGAAAACATAGTATCATCTAACTTAGAAGATAAATTCGTTAGATTTATTGTAGATGATTGTATTAAATTTGTTCAAAGAGAAATTAGACGAGGTAATAAGTATGATGCAATAGTAATGGATCCTCCTTCGTTTGGAAGAGGAGCTAATGGAGAAGTTTGGAACATTGAAGAAAGTTTATTTCCCTTAATTAAGCTTTGTGAAGAAGTATTAAGTGATAATCCATTATTCTTTTTAATAAATTCTTACACAACGGGTATGTCTCCTACAGTTTTAGAGAATATTTTAAATATGACTGTAAACAAAAAATATAACGGAAAAGTATCATCTGGAGAAGTTGGACTTCCTATGAAAAATAGTAATCTTATTTTACCTTGTGGTATTTATGGACTTTGGGAAAATGAATAAACTAAAAGTTCTTTATGAAGATAATCATATTATTGTTGTAATAAAAGAACCTAATATTTTATCACAAAGTGATATAACTGGTGATATTGATATGTTATCTTTAGTGAAAAATTATGTAAAAGAAAAATATAAAAAGACAGGTAATGTATACATAGGTCTTGTTCATAGATTAGATAGACCTGTTGGTGGAATAATGGTTTTTGCAAGAACCTCTAAAGCTGCAAAAAGATTAAATGAACAAATAAAAAAACATGAGTTTAATAAAACGTATGTAGCAGTTTTAGATGGTACTTTAAAAAATAAAAATGGAAGATTAACTGATTATTTATATAAAGATGAAAAATTAAGGAAAAGTTTTGTTGTAGGTGAAGGTCATAAGAATGCGAAATTATCCAAGTTAGAGTATGAAGTTCTTGGATATTACAAAGATAAGACAATAGTTAAAGTGAATTTGATAACAGGACGTCATCACCAAATAAGAGTTCAATTTAAAAATATAGGTTATCCTTTATATGGGGATCAATTATATGGTAATAAAAACAAAGAAGAAATAAGATTATTTGCATATAAATTAGAATTTAATCATCCAACGCTTAAAAATAAAATGACATTTAAGATGTTACCAAAATGGAAGGAGTTAGAAGATGAAACAATTATACATAGACTTTGACGGAGTAATATTAGATACTATGAGTAAATCATATAAAGAATTAAAAAAGGAAAATATTGATATAAAAGATCAAGAAAAAGTAATGGATTTTTTTAGGAATTTAGATTGGAAAAAGTTAATAGAAGAAACAGATGAAATAAATGATAGTATTAATGAAATAAAGAAAATATGCGATTCTAAAAAATTTAACGTATACATACTAACACACATTAATTCTACTAACGAAATGATAGAAAAGATTAAGTATTTACATAAAAAGTTACCACAAGTAACTGTTGTATCTGTCCCAAAAGAAATTCCTAAAACAGAGGTTGTTAATCCATCGGCAGCAATACTAATAGATGATTACTCTGGAAATATAAAAGAGTGGCAAAAGAAGCTTGGTATAGGTATTAAGTTTGTTAAGGAACTAGAGGGTAGCGATTATCCAGAAATAACTCATTTATCTGAAGTAATAGATATGTTTAATCAATAAAAAGACATATTAGATGAATTCCTTCATATATTTATAATGACTAAAATATTAAGGAGGAAATAAATATGGAAACACTTAAAGTATCCAGTAAGTCAAACCCAAGTAGTGTAGCAGGAGCACTTGCTAACGTTTTTAGAGAAAAAGGATCTGTAGAAATACAAGCGATAGGAGCTGGAGCACTTAATCAAGCAATTAAAGCAATTGCTATAGCAAGAGGTTTTGTTGCTCCATCTGGGAAAAATTTAGTTTGCATACCAGCTTTTACTGATATAATAATTGAAGGGGAAGAGCGTACTGCAATAAAATTGATTGTAGAAGCTAGATAAATAAAATAAAAATGGTTAACATGATATGGAAATGTTAATCATTTTTATTTTATTTATCTAAAAATTTAAAAGATAAGAATGAAACTACTATTTTTAGTGTAGATGAATTAAGAGAAAAAGATAGAAATAATTTAAATGTTATAAGTAGAAAAATAGACTATGATAGAGAAGAGTTAGAAGAAATAATTAATAAAGGATATAAAATTTATAATGATTTATATGCATGTGAATTATGTAAATAAGGTGCAATTAAATAATGCATGGTTTATAACATAGAAATATATATTAAAAGGCATCATTAAAAAGTTTGCTTTTTTTTATGGTATAATGTATTTAGACGATAGATAAATAGTAATTTGAAAGTGAGACGATATTTTTAATTGAACCATTATTTATAATTGGAGTAGTATTTGTAAATCTACTAATCATCTCAATTTTTCTTTTTAATTTATCGCTTATTTTTAATTCTTTTGTTTCTATATTTAACATAAAAAGGGCTTCTTTACATAACAAAAAAACTAACTATTTCTAGTTAGCATTTATTACTCTCAGAAGACAATTTCCGAGTTTCCTATCAATCTGGAGCCTTAACTTTACTTATATTCGAAAAATTATACTCCCAAAGTTGTTTGATTAAATCAACTAAATAAATTATATATGTTTTTTAATGTTATTTCAATAGGATTATAGAAAAGATTATAATATTATTGTATAATTATTATAGACTATTACTACTTAATTATATTTAAAGGAGTATTTATGAAAAGATTATTAAGAATCGGATTTGACATATTTATAACATCATTCACTCCAATTATTACATGGCTTTTAATTGGATTAATAATTAATAAAGATTTAACAAATGTTTTTACTTTAACATATCCTCTACAATGCCTTATGGGAATAATTGTTTCCATATTTGGAGTAGGAGCTAACATAAGCGGCATTAGGGATAAAAATAAAAATAGTGTAAATAATGGAATGCTATATGGAACCATAATAAGTATTATTCTGTTTGGGTTAATTGCTTTAAACTGTAAAAATTATATAAATTTTATGAATATGAACACGGATATTTACTTGATATTTTGTACTTATTCAATTTTACAGATACTATTACAAACTATTCTTCATTTAATTTTAACAAAATTATATTATTTGGAATTAAATAAAAAAGCAAATAAAATATCATTTTTATTTAACATCATTAACTTTATTACTTTAATAAGCGTTGCACTTTTAACAAAAAATCAACTTCTTGTTTCGATTATTACATTAGTTATATTAACATTATTTGATATTATATTATTTGTAAAAAGTATAGATAAAATAGATTTTAAATTTAATTTAAAAAATTGCTTTAAATATGATTCAGTATCCTGTTCGATAAGTATTATGTACTTTATAATTTATTTATTTGGATTTAGTAGTTCATTTTCGTTTGGTGAAAAATATATAGTTGCTATTACATTTGCAACTTTAATAACTGATATTCAATGGGATATGTCTACTGCAATAAAAACTGTTGCTAAAATAGATATTGTTAAAAATAAGTTTGATTATATGGAACATTTTAAAAATGCTATTAAATTTACATCATTATTGATTACATCAGTTATATTAATGGGATTAATTGTTTATCCAATTTATAATCCAAATTTGTTAATAGTTTGTAGTTTTATATTTTTACATATTCTTGATTTTGTTATGACACCATTTAAGAATATTAAAATGTGTTATTTAGAAATTGAACATTCACCGACTAAAACTACAATTAATACAATAATTGCTTATATAATAAGAACAGTAGTATCACTATTACCAACACCATTTTGTACTATAATGGGTCAGATATGCTCTTCAACATATGAGCTTATATATGCTAAAATTACGTATAAAAAATTCAAAAAGACAATTTAAGTCACATAGACCTAGAATTGTCTTTTTCTTTTTGGATATCTTTATCAAAACTATTAATATTAATTTGTATAGATTTTACTCTTTCTTTTATACTTTTACAATACTTATCATACTTACGAAGTTATTTAATTTTAGGCTTAATATCATTTATTCCAACAAGTATTTTAGATTTATCGTCTTCAGTTTTAATGTTAATCTTTTTAATAAATACTATTTAATTTAAATATCCATCTAATTTTGTAATCACTTTTCTAATTGAATATAGTAGATATTGCTTAGAATGATTCTTTGGAAATACGTCTAATAAATAACAGTAGTATAAGTATAAGCCATAAATGTCTTTATATGATTTATTAATTTTTAAATATTCTTTAAAAATGGATTTTTGAAGAATAGGCTTAAATACAATTTGTCTTGATAAATATAAACTTTTGCTAATACTATCTTTAGAATAATATTCTTCACCAAGTGCTTTTTCCATTCTAATCTTGCAATAACGCACAAAAAAATCAATCTTTTCAGATTGATTTAATCATTAACGTCACATTGGTGCGACGATTTTCTCTTATGGAGCAAATAAACAACAAGTTACGAACCAAGCTCTCTTTCTAAAAATATTGTATATGTATTGTTATTAAATTTTAATAGGCATATGGAAAAAAATGCATTTATATAGTATAATTTTTATAGTTTAAAATTAGTAAAAGTTCGGAGGATATATATGAAGATAGGAATAGATATAGATAATGTTCTATCTAATTTTAATGATGTATTATTAAACGAATATAAGAAACATGATAATGCAATAAATGGCAAAGGTATAGTTCATCAAGATTTATATATTAGAGATATGTTTAATTGGGATAAGGAATATGAAAAAAATTTTTATAAAGAAAATATTGAGTATTTTGCAAGCCTATTTGAACCGATTGAAGAATGTTCTAAATATGTAAAATTATTAAAAGAAGAAGGAAATACAATTTATATTATTAGTGGTCGAGATAATGGTGAATATTCTAACCCATATAAAATGACCATTGATTGGTTAAAAAAATATGGTATTGTTTATGATAAATTATTTTTAGTAGATGCTTATAATAGTCATTCAAAAACAGAAATATGTTTAGAATACAATATTGATGTAATGATAGATGATTCTAAAAGAATGTGTAAGGACATAAAGGATAATGGTATTAGAGCATTACTTATGGATACACCATATAATAGAGATACAAATGAATTTGAAAGAGTTAATTCATGGAAAGAAATTTATAACAAATTATCTAACAAAAAAATTAATGTGATACTTGATACAGATACTTATAATGAATGTGATGACCAATTTGCATTAGCCTATTTAATTAAGTCACAAGATATATTTAATATTGAGGCAATTACAGTAGCACCATATTCTCATACAAAAAGAGATGTAAAAGTAAAAGATGGACAAGAATTAAGTTATAATGAAATTTTAAAGATATGTAATTGGTTAAACTTTGATACAAATAATAAGGCGTTTAAAGGTTCAATGGATTACATTCAAAACGGTTATGATGAGAAAAATGATGCTGTAAATAAAATTATAGAAATTGCTTTAAAAAATAATAAAACTTATATATTAGGGATTGGTGCTATTACTAATATTGCTTTAGCAATCAAAAAAGAGCCAAAAATAGTAAACAAAATAGAAATTGTTTGGTTAGGAGGCAATGAACTAGGCTACGAAGATAACCTTGAATATAATTTTAGACAAGATGTTGAAGCTGTAAAAATAGTATTTGAATCAAAAGTGAAGTTAACTATACTTCCTTGTAAAAAAATTGTTTCAGAATTAAGAATTGATATTAATACTTTAAAAAAATATTTAGAAAACAAATCTGAATTATGCAATTATTTAATTGGAAGATTTTATAATGATGGATATCATGGTGTGCAAGAATCAAGAGTAATATGGGATATATCAGTAATAGCTTATATGATAAATAAAAAATGGTTTGAAACGGAACAAATAAGTTGTCCAAATATAAGAAAGGATACTTCTTATGAAGTAACGGACAATAGACATAATATTACTTTTGTTACTAAATTAGATAGAAATAAAATATATGAAGATTTATTTAAAAAGTTGGGAGAATAAAGATGAAATTAACAAGTATTGAAGCAAGAAAACTATTAGAGATAGAAAGACAAAAAACAAAAGATGATAGATGGATTGATCATTGTTTGTGTGTTGGAAATAGTGCTGGAAGAATTGCTGAAGCACTAAATAAAAAAGGTATTAATGTAGATATTGATAAAGCAATAGCGTTTGGATATATTCATGATATAGGTAAAAAAATTAATGAGCATGGCGGTGTATTTCCTCATGCTATAAATGGTTATAATTATATAAAAAGTCTTGGGTATGATGAAGAATATGCAGGAATTTGTATTAAACATTCTTTTTTAAATAATGACATAGATTGTATATCAAATGATAGAGATGAAACAGATAAGTCTAATTCACATTACAATTTTGTAAAAGAATATATAAAAAATAAATATAGTTTAGAAGAAAAAATAATCAATCTTTGTGATTTAATGTGTACTACTAAAACATTAACTGTTGAAAAAAGAATGGTAGATTTATTACTAAGACATGGTGTATTTAAAAAAACATATTATCATATTGAAGAAACAATGAAATTAAAAGAATATTTTGATAATTTACTAGGATATAATTTGTATAACTTATTTCCAGAAATAAAAGAAAATTTATAAAAGGGATTGGGAATTTCCCATAATCGAATTTGTACAGGAGTACAAATTCAGTGCTGGCTAGACAAAAATATTACTCCCAAATTAAGGAAAATATAAAAAGAGGATTAAATTATTCTGATAATTTTTTCCTCTTTTTTAAAGATTATTTATATAAAAACATATTCATTTAAGACAATTTTTTCTGCTGTATTTTTATAGTTGTTCATCAATTTTGTCCATTCTAATGGATTTAATTCTTTGCTTTTTTCAGACAGTCTTTCATCATTCTTAATATAATTTTCCAT
>CAKPCU010000001.1 GCA_934148015.1 uncultured Bacilli bacterium | reverse complement strand
AATTTAATTTTTAATGCAAATGATATTTTCTGCACGTTTTTATTTACAAATTTTTAATTTTTGCTATAGCAGATTTAACAATTTTTGTACAACTTAAAAATGCAGAATTTTATTTTCTGCATTCTATTTTACCATTTTCACAAATTTTAAAATCGTACGACATAATTCGACAAATAGATAATTACATAATTATTTCTTCCTTTTATCAACAAAAGTTTTAGCAAAGTCAAACACAAACAAAATTAGTAATATAATAGTTACCCATTTTGGAACCTTCTTTATTAAATTATCTAAAAGAGGATGAATAATATATATAAATATAATGCTAGCTACTCCCCAAACTAAAGTCATTTCAAGAGATATATAATGACCTATATGAAACCTTTGACTAGAATAATCCCAAAAGACTTTTCCAAATGTTTTTTCTATTAGTACCCCACCTAATGCTTCTAATGATGATAACACAATAGCTACCACAAAAAACATAATAATTGTTTCCCAAAAACGTGGCATATGTAAATTTTTAAATAGATAATTAGAAATAAATAAAATAGTTACTGCACCAATACCATATACTGGAGTCCACCATCCATATAAAAATCCGCTCTTAAAATTATTATTACCTAACATAGAAAATACAGTTTCAAGTAAGTGACCAAAAATTGAATATATAAAAAAACAGTTTAAATAATAATACATAATATCACCATAATTAGTATGTAATTATTTAACTGTTTTTATTCATATTTATATCTTATTCCAAATAGTTCCTTCTCTTGTATCTTTAAGTAAAATACCTTTTTCTAATAATTCATTTCTTATTTTATCTGCTTCTATAAAGTCCTTGTTTTGTTTGGCAAGTGTTCTTAAAGCTATCTTTTCTTCTATATAACTTACTAATTCATCATTTAAAGAAACTTCATTTTTCTTCAAAAGATCTAAAGACAGTACTTTATCAAATGATTCTGTTAATTTTCTTTTAGTTGCATCATTTAAATCATTATCTTTTAACATATCATAAAGAACAGTAAGACAACTTGAAGTATTTAAATCATCATCTAAAAACGAAATAAACTTTTTATTATACATATCAAACTTATCTTCATCTATTATTCCATCATTTGATAAATTTAATGTTTTTTGTTTTAACTTCTTATATGTTTGCTCTGCATTATCTAAATTTTCAAAAGTAAATACAAGCTGTTTTCTATAATGCGATTGTAAACACATTAATCTATATGATAGTGGATTATATCCTTTTTCTTCAAGCAATGATACAGTTAAAAAATCTCCCTTACTTTTACTCATTTTACCATTTTTATCATTTAAATGTTCAACATGAAACCAGTAATTACACCATTTGTGTCCTAAATAACCTTCACTTTGTGCAATTTCATTTGTATGATGAGGAAAAATATTATCAACACCACCGCAGTGTATATCAAGATATTCTCCGCAATGTTTTAAGCTAATACAAGAACACTCTATATGCCATCCTGGATATCCTAATCCCCAAGGAGACTCCCATTTAAGTTCTTGATCTTCAAACTTAGACTTAGTAAACCATAATACAAAATCAGCCTGATTTTTTTTATTTGAATCACTTTCTACACCACATCTTGCACCAACTACCATTTCATCTTCCTTATGATTAGTTAGTACATAATAATCTTTTAATTTAGAAGTATCAAAATAAACATTTCCACCAGATACATAAGCATAGTCTTTTTCTAATAAAACAGTAATAAAACGTATATATTCATTTATTAAATTAGTAGCAGGCTCTACAACATCTGGCATTTTTATATTTAGTTTAGAAAAATCATTAAAAAATGCTTCTGTATAAAATTTAGCTATATCCAAAACACTTTTATGTGCCTTTTTTGCACTTTTAACCATTTTATCATCACCAGTATCTGAATCACTTGATAGATGACCAACATCAGTTATATTGATAACTCTATGTACATTATATCCATTATATTCTAAAGCTTTTTGTAACAAATCTTCCATTAAATATGATCTTAAGTTGCCTATATGAGCATAATGATAAACGGTAGGTCCACAAGTATACATTTCTACCTTATCTTTATTATTAGGAATAAACTCTTCTATTTGTCTTGTTAAAGTATTATATAATTTCATAAACTTCCTTCTTCCTTTTAATACATTATACACTAATTTTATGAAATTAAAAAGTGATATTACACTAAAATATCACCCTTATTAGCAGAAATTAATACATTATTCTTATAGTTAATTAAAGCATCAGCTATTTTATTTTCAAACGAATTATTTATCTTATTTAAAACATATGGTAAAGACTTTTTTTCTTTATATAAATCAAATAAATATTTTTCATAAGAATCATCATATTTAACATCTATATTTATATAACTATTTACTATGTCATTTAACCTTTTTCTTATTATCTTTTTCACCATACATTCATTTAAATTATTCATTTTTATACAAACACTTACCTTATCTTTAATACTTCTAAATGAGTCATCAAAACTATCTTTTTCTTTACCATCAAAACCAAGAGAATTCATCTCTTCTTCTACTTTTGAAGTAAATATTATTATAGAATTTGAAAAATCTATCATCTTACCAGATGCATCTTCTATCCATCCATCTTCTAATATCTTAATAAATAAATTCTTAACTTCCAAGCATGCATCTTCATAATTATCTATAATAAGTGCACTATTAGGATTAGTTCTTATCTTTTCAAATATATTATTTTTATTATCATATCCTAAATATCCTGCAGTTGTACCTATTAATTTACTTATCATATGATATTCTTTATATAAAGATAAATCTATATTAATAATACTTTTTTCATTTACTAACTCTTTTAAAAATTCTTTTGCAAGAAGTGTTTTACCAGTATATTTCTTTCCATAAATAAAAACTGAATAACATTTATTTTTCTTAATAACTTCTTTTTTCTTAAGAGATTCTATAAGTGTTTTTATATTATTATTTTGACCAATTACGATGCTATTTAACTTATCTTCTAAGTTTTTATAGAATTCTTTTCTATTACCATCTATATTTATTAGATTAATATTACTCTTAAGTTTAATAACATCAAGTATATTTTCTTTAGTAACAATCTTTTTATTAACTTTTAAATTACTAATAATATTGTCTATATTATTTTCTTTATTTTTAAGACTATATGCTAATTTAAAATTATTATTTTCTATAGCTTTTATCTTTTCTTTTTTTATAATATTTAATTTTTCATTTAATCTTTTAAGCCTTTTTTCTAAGTAATTTTCTGTTATAGAAACCTTAGCACAAACTTCATCTAATATATCTATAGATCTATCTGGTTCATATCTATTAGATAAATATTTATCAGTTAAATTAACAAGTTCATTTATTAGTTTTTTAGGCATAATAATATTATGATATTTTTCATATAAAGTTCTTATTTCCATTAGTATTTTAACAACATCCTCTTTATTTGGTTCATTTACCATTACATTTTGAAATCTTCTAGATAAGGCACTATCAGGTTCTATAAATTTTTTATACTCATCTAATGTAGTTGCACCTATTATTTTTATAGTACCTCTTGCAAGTGATGGTTTTAAAATGTTTGATGCATCTATTGCGCCTTCTGCACCACCTGCCCCTACCATAGTATGTATCTCATCTATAAATAGTATTATATCATCATTTTCTTCTAATTCTTTTATTACATTTTTAAGCTTTTCTTCAAACTCACCACGATACTTTGTACCAGATACTAAAGAAAATATATTAAGGGATATTATTCTTTTATGCTTTAAGAAGTTAGGACATTTACCCTTTGCTATTAAATTTGCTATTTCTTCTACTATTGCAGTTTTACCAACACCAGCTGGTCCAATTAAAATTGGATTATTTTTCTTTCTTCTAAGTAAAATTTCAATTGTTCTACTTATTTCTTTATCCCTACCAATTACTGGATCTAGTCTTCCTTCTTTAGCTAATTTAGTTAAATCAGTTGCAAGTTCATCTAATAATGATTTTTTCTTTCTAGTACTTTTATTATATTTTCTTGATTTTATATCGTAATATAGTTTATCCATATTTATTTTTAAACTCTTTAAAATACTATTTGCAACACCCTCTTCAGAATCTAATATTGATATAACTAATATTTCTGGTGTTACATTTTTATTATTATCTTCCCTAGCTTCTATAATGGAGTTTTCTAATATTCTTTTTAAAAGTGGTGTATATAGTATAAATTCACTCTTTTTTGTACCAATACCAACTATATCAATTAACTTATTTTTAAATTTATTATAAGTTAGTCCTCTTTTTTCAAAGACTTCTTTTAGTCTACTATTCTTAAGCAGTGATAATAATAAATGTTCACTACCTACATATGGATGATTTAAATCAGCTCTTTCTTTTTCAGCTTGCTTTAATATATGTCTTACTTCTTCACTAAAATTAACAAACATAGAATTCTCCTTCCATCTAATTCTATGAAAGTTATGGTACTATTATTTAATTTTTATACACCTTAAAATTACATTTTTGCCAGTGTCATAATAAAAAAAGACTACTAATGTAATCTTTCTCTATAATTATATCAATACATATAGTACTATACTTGTTAATATAACAACTGCTAAAAGTATTGCAAATACTTTCCAAATGAATTTAAACCATTTATTATATGGAATATCTAGGTAATATAAACCTATTATTAATCCTACTGAAGTTGGTGCAATAAGCATCATAACATAGTATACACTTTGCATTATAAATGCAATAATTCCATAATAATCAGTATTAGTTACATGTGCTGTAAATACTGTTCCAACAGTTGATACGAAGTAATAGAAATCAGATGTTAAAACACTGTCTATCATGGTAACTACTGTAGATGTTGCAATATTAAATCCTTTAGTTAATGAAAGGAATACATTTGCAATTGTAATATTTATTCCAGTTGTAACTGAAAGTACTAATACAATACTAATTAACATTGCAGTTATTGCAACTGGTAATACTTTCTTAATACCATTTGTTGAAGCTGAAATAAATTCATTCATCTTAATCTTAGAACATAGAGCTATAACACCAGTTAATAAGAATAAGAATACTCCTAAATCAGTAATAGTAAAGCTTCCTATTACTGGAATAACACCACTTGATGAACCAGTCGTTGCATCAACAATTGCTGGTTTACCAACTATGTTACCAAACACACTATAATCACCAATTTTAATTTTAGATAACATAGTATTAAAATCAGTAAAGATTGTTGTTTCAAACAATGATTCCCAAGGAATAATGCAAGCTAATACAAATAGTGTAAATAATACTAAACATACGTAAAAACGAACATTACATCTTCTATCAGATGATGATGAAATGTTACCATCTTTATCAGCTTTTTCAGTTAATACAGTAATAAACTCAGCTATAGATAATATAGTTGGTATTCCTGTCCAGCAGAATAATATACTAAGTATTCCAGCTTTTATATTTTTGGCATAAAACTTATTAATACCTATAGTACCTAAAAGTATAGTTAATATAGCATACACTGTTTTATTTACTTTCTTCTCACTTACAGTACTCATTTTATGCCCCCTTCCTTGCCTTTGCAGTCTTACTATTTGTTTTAGTCTTAGACTGATTTTTTGCATTAGTCTTTTTTACTTCTTTCTTTTTACTTGAAGTTTTAACTATAACTTCTTCTTTTTTAGTTTCAGAAGCATCTTCTTTTTTATCTTCAGTTTTAACTAAAGATACTTTAGAATTGTTTTTTGGTGCTGTAAAAATTAATAAAACTAACATAGATATTACAAATACTATTACTTTAACTAATAATAAAGTATTAATATCTAAGTTTAATAATTTAAATAATCCTGAATTATATATTCCACACATAGAACCTATAATACCTGATACTATTGTTGATGATAAAATAACTTTATTATCAACCCCTATTTTCTTCATTACGCTATAGAAAAATGGAACAAAAACTATTAATGCAGTAAAATCACTAACAAATAATGATACTATTCCAAAGAATAATGTAGAAATAATAACAAATGTCTTTGCACTAAATTTATCAGCAACTTTTGAAACAAAGTTATTATAAACTTCTAATTTACCAAGTACTGAGTAAAAGCAAGCAACTGCAATTATAAATATAGCAATTCCATTAAAGTATGATATTGAGATACCTAAATTAGAAAATAATCCCCATAGTCCACTAGCTTGAATTGAAGTAGTACTTATGTTACCAGAATAATCAAAACTAGAACCTGGAATTATTAAAGTTAGTACCCAACCTACAAGTACTGTTATAGCAATAACTTTAATTAAATTATACTTTTTCATAACATCCTCCCTAATATATTTTAATCTAAGGACAAATTACTTAACTTAAGCACCATAAAATAACATGTCCTATGGTTTAATTATAACACAATTACCCAGTTTTTTCCTTATTTTTTAATAGTTTAAGTCAGAAATATAATCATTTTTTATTATAGTCAAATAAAATTGTATTTTTATCTAGCTTATTTCCAAGATATATTATTTTATATTACAATTTTAATTTTTAAAAACATACACAAAAATTGATATATCGTGTATGTCCTTGTTAATTATTATCTATTGTTTTATTACATTCTTTATTCTTTGTTCATATTCTTCTTTTAAGTAAGCATTATTTTCATCGGTTATTATTTTACCACCAATATGTTCTATATTACCTAAATCGGTTACTTTAGAATTATTAAAGTCTGCTTCCCCTCCTATATGTTGTAAATTACCTAAATCAGTTATTTCAGAATTACTAAAGTCTGCATTCTCTCCTATATGTTGTAAATTGCCTAAACTGGTTACTTTAGAATTATTAAAGTCTGCTTCCCCTCCTATATGTTGTAAATTACCTAAATCAGTTATTTCAGAATTACTAAAGTCTGCATTTTCTCCTATATGTTGTAAATTGCCTAAATCGGTTACTTCAGAATCTCTAAAGTCTGCATATTCTCCTATACTTTCTAAATTACCTAAATCAGTTATTTTAGAATTATCAAAGTATGCATATTCTCCTATACTTTCTAAGTTACCTAAACTGGTTACTTTAGAATTACTAAAGTCTGCACCTTCTCCTATATGTTGTAAATTACCTAAATCAGTTATTTCAGAATACCTAAAGTCTGCACTTCCTCCTATATTTTGTAAATTACCTAAATCAGTTATTTCAGAATACCTAAAGTCTGCACTTCCTCCTATATTTTGTAAATTACCTAAATCAGTTATTTCAGAATACCTAAAGTCTGCACTTCCTCCTATATTTTGTAAATTACCTAAACTGGTTACTTCAGAGAATTTAAATTCTGCAAAACCTCCTATACTTTCTAAATTACCTAAACTGGTTATTTTGGAACCATGAAAGTCTACACTTCCTCCTATAATTTGTAAATTACCTAAATTGGTTACTTTAGAACCATCAAAGTTTGCATTTCCTAGTATTATTTTATATGGACATGTCATTTCTGTTTTTGGTTCATAATCACCCATGCATATTTCTTCTTCAGTGCAATTGTAATACTCAGCTAAGTTATTTTTTATCTTGCAAAGTTTACCTCTTAATTCCTCTAAGTTAGAATTTTTATTAAAGTGACTTCTATAATCCATGTGTAATAAATCTTCTATAAGGTTTCCACATTCTTCACTTTTAAATGTTCCATTTTCTATTTTTTTATTATACTCTATTAATCTTTTATTCCATTCTTCTTTGTCTAACCATTCTTTACCATTTTGTATTTCTTTATTATTCTCTAAAAATGATAACGCAACATCTCTATATTCTTCTTCTAGTTCTTGTGCATTTCCATTTTTTATTCCTCTTTCTTCATCTATTTCATTTCCATTCATTTTAACTGCTATATGTGGTTTATCACTATTATCTACAAATACATAAAAGTCTCCTTGTTCTAACTGTGTTGATGCAAGCGTTTTTGTACACCATGGTGTATCTTGTACAAGTGTTTTTAATCTTATTACGTTTTCTGCGTAGTTTTCGCTATCACTTGCTCTTCCATTAAACTTAATCCATTTACCCATACCATATGTATTTACGTTTTCTAGTGTTACTTCAGATGCATCTTTTATTATGTTGTTAAATTCTGCTACTCCAGCATAATATAATTCTTTAAAGTTTTTATATTTATCTAAATTATCATGTATTACTTTTAATACAGTATCATTTAAAAGCATATGTCCTTCTATTGTTTCATTTAACTTTCTTTGTTTAACTATTACTTTATCATTATCTTTTTTATATACTTTTAATAATGTTTCTCTTAGCATTAATACTTTAAATGCATCTTCGTAATTAGCAGTCTTTATAAAGTCTACTATGTGTTTATATTCTTCATATAACTTTTCACTATATACATTAGATAGTTCTTCTAGGGCCTTTGTTTTATTATTTCTTATGTAGTCAGCATTATTTTTTTCTCCTCTTTGTTCTAATGCTTTTAACTCACTTTCATATTCTCTTATTAGGGACACACTATCTAGATCTATTATAAAATCTTCTTTTGTTAAGTTATATAGTTTATTTAACTCTTTTTGTATATCCTCTTTTATAGTTAGTTCTTTATTATCACTTGGGAACATAGGAATGCTTCCATCATAGTTTTTATTTCTATAGTAGTTTGATGCAAACATCTTCTCCCATTTAGATAAGTTCATATTTTCTATATTATTATTCATGTTTAATATAAGGTATCTTCTTCTATCTGTTTCTTTTTTCTCTGATATTAATATTTCTGTGCATAAGTTATCTAAATCTTCTTTTTTAAAGTATGGATAGTCTCCTACTAATACATCTATTACTATCTCATTATCTATTATTCCTTTTTCTATTTCTTCAAGGCTATATATTCCAAAATACTTTAATTCATATTCTTCTTTTAATTTATCAAATTCTTTATTTTCTTTTAAACTACTTATTACTCTTTCTTTTATTTTCTTAAATACTTCTGTTTCTTCATAAAAATGTAGTAGTTCATGCATATTTACTTTTTCTAAATCTTTATTACTATTTAGATTTAAATATATAGTATTATTTTCTTCATATCCACAAACACTTTTATCATCATAGTAAAATACAGTATTAATACCAAATATCTTATTAAAGCTTTCTATTTCTTTATTTGTCATTTTTAAGTACCTCAAGAACTTCTTTTTTAGTTTTTCTTTCTTCTAATAATTTCTTTATTCTTATTTGTGTTCTTTTAAATTCTTCTAGTTTTTCTCTCGGTATTCTTACTATTTTATTATCATATGTTTCTGTTAATACTTTTTCCATTACTTGTTTCTCCTATATATTGTTTTTTACCTTACGTTTAGATTATAACATATGTAATATATATTTGTAAAAAATTAAAAAACTACTTATCTGGTCTTAAATATCAAGTCATTTTAAAGTTTGTATATAATCATTTATTAGCTTAATAAATTCTTCTTTTGTTTTTAAGGTATATAGCTTTTGCTTTACTATAGTTGATGAAGGCAAACCTTTTAAATACCATGCTGCATGAGTACGCATCTCAAGTACTGCTGTTTTTTCATCTTTTATTTTAAGTAAATAATCAAAATGTTTTAAACAAAGCTTCATTTTATCTATAGAACTTTGTTCTTCTAGCAAGATACCATCTTCAATATAACTTACTACTTGTTTTATTAAATATGGATTACCAAGTGTTCCTCTACCTATCATAACAGCATCACACCCAGTTTCATCAAGCATTTTTTTTGCATCTTCTGCACTTAATATATCACCATTACCTATTACAGGAATATTTACATTTTCTTTAACTTCTTTTATTATATTCCAATTAGCATGGCCACTATAACCTTGTGCTCTAGTTCTTGGATGAACACATATAGCACTAGCTCCAGCTTCCTCTATTTTTTTAGCTATTATACTTGCATTAATACTTTCACTATCCCAACCACTTCTTATTTTAACAGTAACAGGTACATTTACTGCATTAACAACGCTTTTAACTATATCATAAACTTTATCCGGATCTTTTAAAAGTGCTGCTCCAGCTTGTGCTCTTTTAGCTACTTTAGGTACAGGGCAACCCATATTAATATCTATAATATCTGGTTTCATTTCACGTTCAACTATCTTAGCAGCACAAACAAAGCTTTCTTTATCACTACCAAATATTTGCTGAGTAATAGGTCTTTCTTCTTCAGTCATATAAAGCATATCATGACTCTTTTTATTATCATATACTAAAGCTTTATCACTAACCATTTCAGCATATAAAAGACCTGCTCCCATTTCTTTTATTATTTTTCTAAATGCACTATTACAAACTCCTGCCATAGGAGCTAAAACAACTCTATTATCTATATTAACATTTCCTATTTTCCATTTCATACTTATCACCTTCGAAATTTATTATATAATAAAAAGAAACTTTTTTACAGTTTCTTATTCAAAATATTAAAGTTTATTACCTTTTTGACCTGATAAACTTAAGTGTTTTTAACCCTAAATTAAATAAACCATACCATACTTTACTAATTACTAAGTCATACTCACCAACTAATTCTAATACATTTGGATTAAATTTAGACTTAAAAGTCGATAAGTGATCTTCAAGTGAACCATCTACTCCTCCAAGATCACAGTAATCACATCCATTATCTAAACAATAGCACAATCTATAAAACATAAGTCCATTAGTTATCTTAAGTGATGGAAGAATATTAGTATTAGTACCAGCATATAAAAATGATGCTGTTTTAATACCATTATTGCAAGTTGGCATCATAACAATAGTCGCTCCTGCAAGTGGTCTATTTCCATATTTTTCCTTTACTTTTTTTGCTTCTTCTATTTGATTTAAACAAAAATCTTTTTTATTTTCATGTTCTTTCATATCTTTTTCTAAAAACTTTATATATTTATCTATATTAACGTGTGCAAAGAAAAGTACTGCATTATCTGGAAATGAATCCATTAAATTCTTAAAATAGTTTTCACTTCTAAGTGATATATGCTGTCTTTTTTCTGTTTCTTTTAAAACACTTATTAGATATTTAACATCATCTTTATTTTTAGAATAAGAAAACTCTACTCCTCTTTCTTCTTGATATGTACCAATATAATTTCTTGTGTTTTTTGGAAAAGTTCTTCTTAAAGCTTCTTTTTCATATAAATTTTCATCTTTATCTTTAAGTGATATTACCATTGTATATCTTGGCTGAATATAAGCATTTACTTCCCTTTTATATCCACCATGCACAAAGCCTACTTTTTCTAAATTAGATACAATTTCTTTTGTATCCTTTGTAAATGACTTTCTAACTTCTATACCTTTATTTTTTCTTATATTTTGAATATTATCTTCACTAAAACATATAAATGGATCTATTTTTATATCTATTCCACCATTTTTTTTAGCATAATCTCTTAAATTTTCTGTAAAACTTTCTAATAATTTCTTATCTTTATAATCTATAACAAAACCTCTTGGTATGTAAAATAATTTTTTATTTAAAAATAATTTTCTTTTTAAAATCATTGCTGCACATACTAATTTTTCGTTATCATACATACCTACAAAAGAGCTCTCCCATGCTGTTTTAACAAGTGACCAAGAAGAGGTTTGCATAAATGTAGTTGATGGAAAATTTTTAACAAAATCATCATATTCTTCTTTTTTAATATTATCTTTAAATACGTATTTCATAAATTTTCTCCTTATCTATATAATTATTCTATTATTAAATTTCCTTGATCTCCATTTTTTATTAAAAATGCATTGGCTTCATCTGTATCTATATGAACTTCTAAAGAAAAACTATCATCTAATCTAACATATACTTTTTCTAAAACGCCAGGTCTTTGACCATCTATTTTTAAACTTACGCATTCTTTATCAATAAAACCATATTTTTTAGCATCTTCATAGTTTGAATGAACATGTCTTGCAGCGATTATTAAAGCATTTTTTGTTATACTTCCCTTTGGACCTATTATAGTAATTTCACCTGCTCCATTTAAATCCCCTGAATTTCTAACAGGCGGATTAACTCCTAGTTTAAATGCATCTGTTTTTGATACTTCAACTTGTGTTTTTCCTCTTTCAGGTCCTAAAATTCTAACACGTTCGATACTTCCTTTTGAGCCTTCAATAGTAACTTGTTCTTCACAAGCAAACTGACCCTTTTGTGATAGCGGACATTTATTTGTTAAACTATAGTCTTCTCCAAATAAAATTTTAACATCTTCTTTTGTTACATGTACATGTCTTGCAGATACTCCTATATTTACTTTCATATTTAACTCTCCTATTCCTGATTATTAGTATAACACGTATATTAAACTTAATTCAATCATATATTTAAATGAAATATAAAAAAGGAGAAAATTTTATGAATTCAAATTATAACCCGATATATCCAAATTTAAATAATTCTGGTTTTAATGCTACTGCTATGGGAGGAGTTGCATCTGTTCCAAGTACTAAAACAGAGATGGAAAGTAACAACACTGCCTTAATGCAAGCTAATGATAACATGTTAGATCTAGAACAATCTTATATAGAAAATATATTAAGATTAAATAAAGGAAAACTTGCAACGCTTTATTTTTCATATCCTGATTCTGTTGAATGGAGAGATAGAAAATACACTGGTATTATAGAAGCTGCTGGAAGAGATCATATAATACTTAGTGATCCAAAAAATGGCAGATGGTATCTACTTCTTATGATATATTTAAATTATGCTGACTTTGATGAAAAAATTAATTATAGTCCAACGTTTTATATACCAAATCAAGGCAGATAAATCCTTGTAAAAATTCTTCTTATTTGCTATAATCGAAAGTGAAAGTAGAGGTTAGGTTTATGATTGTAATAGCTGTCGCACTAGTTTTTATGACAATTTTATTTATTTACTTTACAAGTAAAGATAAGATGACTATATATAGTATGAAACTTAAAAATATAGAAGAAAAAATAAATAGTACTTTAATAAAAAGAAAAGAATTATTAAAAGATTCAGAAGTTAAAATAAAAGAATTATTAAATACAAATAAGACTATTTATGAAAATTTTGGTGAATTAAGTAATAGTTCTAATGATATGATAAAATTTGATAAAAAGCTTGCTATTTATACTAATGAATTTAATTTAATTAAAGATAAGTATAAAAAGTTAAGAAATAATGAAGATTTTCAAAAAATAGCTTTTAAAATAAATGAAACAGATGATTTACTTAAAGCATATAAAGAGTATTATAATAAATACGCAGAAAGCTATAATAAACAGCTTAAATCTTTTCCTTTTATTATTATTAATATATTTAAAAGAAAAAAGAAAAAAAATTACTTTGATAATAACTATGAAGAAGAAAAACTCTAAGAAAAAAATCTTAGAGCTTTTTATTTTCCAAAATCAATTGGGGTTTTACCTACTTTAATCAAATATTCATTTGTCTTTGAAAAAGGTTTACTTCCAAAAAAACCATTATATGCAGAAAGTGGTGATGGGTGGGCTGACTCAATTATATAGTGACTAGGATTAGTTATTAATTTTTTCTTGTCTCTTGCACTTCTTCCCCATAAAATAAATACAACGTTATTAAGTTTCTCATTTATTTGTTTTATAACAAAATCAGTAAATATTTCCCAGCCTATATCTTTATGTGAGTTTGCTTTATCCTTTTCAACAGTAAGAACTGTGTTAAGTAAAAATACTCCTTGCTTTGCTAGGGAAGAAAGATCAGTATCCTCTCTTTCTACTCCTATATCATCTTTTAACTCTTTAAATATATTTCTAAGGGAAGGGGGCGTTCTAACTCCTCTTCTAACCGAAAACGAAAGCCCCATCGCTTCTTTTTCACCATGATATGGGTCTTGGCCTAAAATAACTACTTTAATATCTTTAAAATCCGTTAATTTAAATGCATTAAATAAATCGTTAGCAGGTGGATATATAGTTTTAGATAATCTCTCTTCTTTAATAAAATCTTTTATATATCTAAAATAACTCTTTTTCATTTCTTCTTGTAAAACTAAATCCCAACTATTATGAAACATATAATATCACCTCATCTATTAATTATAGTAACATATTAAAGTTAAAAGAAAAAGACTTATTTATGATAAGCCTCATTATTTATTATTTTAAATGAACGATATATTTGTTCTAGTAGTATTACTCTAAATAATTGATGTGGAAAAGTTAGTTTTGAAAAAGATAATCTATAATCTGATCTGTCTAATACAGAAGAAGATAGTCCATTAGAACCACCTATTACAAATATTATATTTCTAGATATATTTTTATTAATAAAATCTGATAATTCTTCTGAAGATAAATTTTTACCATTTATTTCTAAAGTAACAACAAAGTCCTTTTCACTTATTTTATTTAATATGTTTTTGCCTTCTTCTACTACTTCTTTTTTCTCATCATAGCTATAATCAGGCAACTCTATTATTTCTAACTTTGTATATTTAGATAATCTTTTTTCATATTCTTTTAATGCATCTTTAAAATATGTTTCTTTAATCTTTCCAACACAAATTATTTTTATCATACTTCTATCCAATCCGTTCTTTGTTTTTGTTTTGCTATTAATATATTTTTTACGTTTTTACTATTTTTACTTAAAATATCTTTTAGCGCACCTTCTGCCTTTTCATATGTATTATTATCATCACTTAAGTGTGCTAATATAATTGTTTTTGTTTTATCACCTACAAATAATGACAAGTAATATGAAGCATCAGCATTTGATAAGTGACCTTTATCTCCTAGTATTCTCTTTTTTAAATGAAAGGGGTATTTACCATCCATTAACATCTTAACATCATGATTACTTTCTATAACATATAAATTATGATTTTTTAACTTTTCAAAGTATTTATTATTAATATATCCAGTATCAGTTATATACACAAATGACCTATTATCATTTTTTAGTATAAATCCAACAGACCCTTTAACATCGTGTGAAGTTTTTATAACATCAACATTCAAATCATCTATTATTATATTATTTGTTTCATATAATTCATAATCAAAATCTTCTATATATTCATGTAATAAAGATAAAATTACTTTATTAACGTATAGTTTGGGATGATATTTTTTCAAGAATACTTTTAGTCCTTGTATGTGATCCACGTGGGTATGTGTTATAAGAATTGCTTTTATATCATTTGGATCCACTTCTAACTCCTTAAGCCTTTCTTCAACGTAACTTTTAGTAACACCAAGATCAATTAAGACCTTGGTGCCTTTTGTTTCTACTAAAGTACTATTACCACGACTTCCGCTTGATAAAACCGATATACGCATTATTGATATAGAATAAGTGGATTAAGCGGAGTACCATCTCTATATGGTAAGCCGTTTTTATATAAACCAAAATGTAAATGCGTACCAGTTGCAAATCCAGTATGCCCCATTGTACCTATTTGTTGTCCTTTTTGTACAGTTTGACCCTCTGAAACTATTCTTGAATGCATATGAGCATATAATGTATAATAACCATTACCGTGATTTATAGTAACATAGTTACCTAAACTTCCTCTATTTACAGATGCAACAACAGTGCCAGCTCCAGCAGCATATATAGGTGAACCCTCACCACTACCAGCGATATCTAAAGCCTCATGAATTTTACCCCAACGATAGCCAAACTGACTTGATATAAAGTATTGTGATATTGTAGGCCATGCCCAGTCTCCTGTTGCAACAACAGTTCCATAAGAACCTGCTGATTTTGTACCCACTTTAACAATTTTATTAACTGCAGGTATAATAGTTTCTCTAGACACTATTACAACGTTGTGAGTTTCACCATTAACGGTTTTTAACTTAGTAGTTAATCTATCTAATCCGTTTTGACCTTGAACCGCCACTTCACTATTACCTGCATACATATTATTATCATACTCTGTTGTAGTTTGAAACTGACTTTCTTGATCAAGAACAGTATGAGATTCAACTACTACATCAACAATAGGATTAATAAGTCCTACTTTAACTTGTTGTCCAACCGATAACAAATTATTAGAGCTAGTAAACTCTGGATTAACAATTAAAAACTCCTCTGTAGCAAGCTTATGATTATACGCTATAGAATCTATTGTATCTCCTTCTTGTACAGTATAATACTCTTCATCTTTTACTTCTCCGAATAATAAATACTTAGTCAAAGTTTTTTCATCAGTAAAAATTTGTTCATCTGCAGAAATATAAGTATTTTTTAAAGTAATGTCCTGATCAATATAAATATCTTCTATTAAAGATCCAGTATCTTTTATTTCTGGTTGTGTATCATTTTTATAATTTTCTATTTCATCTTTTGGAACAAAAGCTTCTACAACCGTTTTTATTGCCTTATTAAACATATCTTTCTTAAGTACATTTATAACTATTTTTTCTTCACCTTCACTTTGAGGCTTAATGGTAACTTTATAGCCCTTAACAGTAAATGGTTTTTGTTTTTTTATGATGTTGTGAACTTGTTTAGCTGTTAAAATCTTTTTTTCATACGTAGTACATTTTTGTATATCAACACCTGATGGAATATATACTTTATCTACTCCGTATTTTTCTTTTATATCTTTTTGTTCTTCATTTATATAATCTTCTAACTCTTTTTTATTTTTTATATTACCAATAGATTTACCATCTAAATATACTTTATATACACTTTTAGGACTCAAACTATATTTATTAGAAAAGTTAACAAAAAATACAATTGCAAATGCTATTAAAATTGAAAATAAATATAAAATCCCCTTTTTTATTACCTTAAACATATCTATTCACCAGTTTCCCTTCGAAAATTAACAAAAGTACTAGTATCCTTTCTAAATAATAACTCTATTGTTGTTGTAGGACCACTTCTGTTTTTACCTATTATTAATTCTGTTATACTTGCATTATCATCACGTCTTGCTTCTTTATTATAATAATCATCTCTATATAAGAATGATACAATATCAGCATCTTGCTCTATCGAACCAGATTCCCTTAAATCACTCATGATTGGTCTTTTATCTTCACGTGATTCAACAGCACGAGAAAGCTGTGCAAGTGCTATTACAGGAACACCAAGTTCTAGTGCCATAGTTTTTAAACTTCTTGATATTTCTGATACTTCTTGTTGTCTATTTCCTGCTGATTTAGCTGGACCTGTTATAAGCTGTAAATAATCTATTAAAACAAGTCCTAATCCCTTCTCTGAATTAGCAAGTCTTCTACATTTACTTCTAATTTCTCCTATGGTTATACCTGGAGTATCATCTAAGTATAAATTGGTATCAGACAACTTACTAATTGCTTCATTTAATCTTTTCCAATCATTATGTTCAAGACGCCCCGTACGCATCTTAGAACCATTTATTTGTCCTAATGACTGAAGTATTCTATTAGCTAATTGCTCAGCACTCATTTCTAAGTTAAAAAGTGCAACAGATGAAGAACTATGCATAGCAGCATATGTAGCTAAATTAAGTGCAAAAGCAGTTTTACCCATAGCGGGACGAGCTGCAATTATTATAAATTGGTTAGGTTGAAGTCCCGCTGTTAATTTATCAAAATCAGAAAAACCAGTTGCAAGACCAGTAATTTCAGAAGCCTGCTCTGCTAACTTCTCAAGATTAGCTTGCTCTCTAAATGCAACATCTTGAATCCTCTGAAATTCAGTTACTTTTCTCATATTACCTATTCTAAGCATCTTCATTTCAGCATTATCTAAAACATCATATATAGAATCACTATAAGTATAAGCATCATTAGCTATCTCAGTTGCAGTTTCAATCATTTTTCTTGCAACCATTTTTTCTTTAACTATATTTATATAATATTCAACGTTTGATGCACTAGGTACAGAATCTAATAACTCAGATAAATACTCAGCATTACCAATTCTACTTAATATCTTCTTATCATTTAATTTACTAGTAAGTATTGTAATATCAATAGCAGAAGATGAATCATTTAATTCCTGTAGCGTTTCAAATATAAGTCTGTTAGCTTCACTATAAAATGATTCACTAGATAGTTCATCGCATATTTTTTGAAGAGCAGTTTTAGATAAAAAGGCAGACCCCAATACAGCTTTTTCAGCATCTAATGCTTCTGGTACTTTTCTTTCTGCCATTTTAATCAACTCCTTACTTAACTAAGTTAACCGTTAATATCATGCATACACATTTATGCAAATTAACCTTAACTTTATGATATCCTAAAGATGATATACTATCATCTAAAACTATTTTTTTCTTATCTATTTTATATCCCATTTCATCTAATTTAGCTGATATCTGCTTAGATGAAATAGAACCAAATACTTGATCATTTTTACCTGTTTTAACTTTAAATGTTAAAGTCTTTTTTTCAAGTTCATTTTTTATCTTAGTACAAAAATCTATTTCTTCTTGCAACTTTATTTCTTTATTTTTATTACTTATATCTAATACTTCTTTACTTCTTTTAGTATAAGCAACAGCATATTTATTTTTTATTAAGAAGTTTTGTGCATATCCATCTTTTACTTCTTTTATTTCCCCTTCTTTTCCTTGTCCTTTTACATTTTTTATAAATATAACCTTCATAATTAGCCCACCTTTCTAATTAGATAATTACTATAGTATTATAACATAAATTTAATTTAAATAAAACAAAAAGAAAAGTAATACATACTTTCCTTAATTATCTTGTGAATGGAAGTAAAGCTATCATTCTAGCTCTTTTAACTTCTCTTGCAATATGTCTTTGGTGCTTAGAGCAAGCTCCTGTAACTCTTCTTGGTAATATTTTACCTTTTTCATTAATATATTTTCTTAAAATTTCAGGATCTTTATAGTTAACAGATTTACCTGCACACATTTGACATACTTTCTTTTTCTTTCTAAAAAATTCTGCCACGACAGTCTCCTCCTTCTTTTATTTATTAAAACGCAATATCATCATCACTTATTTCAATTGAACTACCAAAGTCTGCAAAAACATCATCTGATACATTTGTTGCAGGTTTTGAATCAGTTTGAAAATCAGCTGGAGATACATCATCACTATTATTTGAACTAACACTTTCTGTTTGTCCCGACTTAGAACTTAAGAATTGAACGCGGTCTGCAACAACTTCTGTTACATAAACACGCTTACCGTCCTTATCATCATAATTTCTAGTTTGAATTCTACCATCTACAGCAACTAAAGAACCTTTTGTTACATATTTTTTAATATTTTCAGCTTGCTTTTGAAAAGCTACTATATTAATAAAATCTGTTTCTCTTTGACCGTTTGCATTAGTATACTGTCTATCTATAGCTATAGAAAAATTAACTATAGGAGCATTACTAGATGAATATCTAAGTTCAGGATCTCTTGTTAATCTACCAATTAAAAATGCTTTATTCATTTTATTACCTCACTTTACTAATCTTCTTTTACGATTAAATGACGAATAACATCTTCACTAATTAATGCTAAACGATCAAATTCATTAATTGCTTTAGCATCATTAGCTTCTAAATTAATTAAGAAGTAAAAACCAGTTTTAAAACCACTTACTTCATATGCCAATTCTTTTTGACCTAAATCTTTTGAAGATGTAACTTTAGCTCCGTTATCACTTAAAACTTTTTCAAAGTTTTTAGCAACTTCTTTAACTTTATCTTCTTCAAGATTTGGTCTTACTATGAACATAATTTCGTATTTCATTTTATCTTTCCTCCTCTTCTGGTCTAATCGGCCCTTAAATAATTAAGAGCAAGAGAGTAAATTTAAATTACTCGCAAGTATTATAGCAAAAAAGAAGGTCATTGTAAACCTTCTTATTAATTATATTCTTATTTTTTTCCTTTAAGTACTAAACCATTCATTTCTTTTACATATCTATCAGCATCTTTGTATTTAATTCTTCTTTTATGCAAAGATACCTTCTCTAGTACCCTTTTGCCTAAGACATCACAACTATTTGAATAATTTTTTACATCATTATATTTATCATTTAAAATAACATCTTTATATACACCATTTTTATTTTTCGCTAATATGTATTTTGGAGGATCAAACTCCATATATAAATCATCCAAATTAAGAGTATCAAACCTAATATCCCTACTTTTTAATTTAACCAATTCAACTAGTTCTAATTTTTTTGTTGAAATACCAAATATCATATTTGTAAGTTTCACTTAAATATCCTCTTTTCATATAGTTATTGTACATCATAATAATTATATGATAATAATAAATAAATATTCCAATTTAATTGTTAAACCTAAATAAACAAACATCCCCATCTTGCATTACGTATTCTTTACCTTCACTTCTGAGTTTTCCCGCTTCTTTAGCACCTTTTTCTCCACCATACTTTTTATAGTCATCAAAACTTATTACTTCTGCTCTAATAAATCCTTTTTCAAAATCACTATGTATTATTCCTGCACAAGCTGGAGCTTTCATTCCATCAGAAAATGTCCATGCTCTAACTTCTTTAGGTCCAGCTGTAAAATAAGTCTTTAACCCAAGAAGACTATATGATGCCTTAATAAGTTTATCTAAACCTGGTTCATCTATTCCAAGTTCATTTAAAAATGCCTTTTTCTCTTCATCTTCAAATCCACTTAGTTCTTCTTCCATCTTTGCACATAAAACTATTACTTTAGAATTGTCTTTTACAGCATATTCTTTTACACTTTTAACATAATCATTTTCTGTTAATACTTCATCTTCCTTTACATTAGCTACATATATTATAGGTTTCATAGTAAGAAGATTAAAAGCTTTTAACATTTTAAGTTCATCAGAAGTATATTCTAAATGTCTAGCAGGAATATTATTTTCTAAAGCTTCTTTTATTTTCTTTAGTAGTTCAACTTCCTTTAAAGCTTCTTTGTCTTTCGTTGATATTGCTTTTTTTTCTATCTTTAAAAGTCTATTAGTAATAACCTCTAAATCACAAAAGATAAATTCTACATCTATTATTTCTATGTCTCTTAATGGATTTGTTGTTCCCTCAACATGAGTTATATTTGTATCATCAAAACATCTTACTACTTCTACTATTGAATCAACATTTCTTATGTGAGATAAAAACTTGTTACCTAATCCTTCACCATGAGAAGCGCCTTTAACCAATCCTGCTATGTCAGTAAATTCAAATGTAGTTGGTACTAAACTTTTAGGTTCAATTAATTCGTTTAAATAATCTAATCTTTTATCTGGAACTATTACCATACCAACATTAGGTTCTATTGTTGCAAAAGGGTAATTAGCTGCCAAGATATTCTTTTTAGTTATTGCATTAAATAATGTAGATTTACCAACATTTGGTAATCCTACTATGCCAGCTGTTAAAGCCATATAAATCACATCCTCGTATAGGTATTATAACACAAAAAAAGAAAATAAAATTAATTATTTCCTGTTTTTGACTTTCTTCTCTTTTTATATGAAATACCCTTATCTATATTCTTAAATTCTCCTTCTTTTTGGAGTTCTTCTTCCTCGTTTAGCTTTTCTTTTGATGCATCATTTTCCAGAGTATTAGTATCTTGATCCATGTTATCTTGATTATCATACTTATAACCTTTAGAATCTAAAGGTACTAATTCATATCTATCCTTTTCTTTATTAAATTCTATCTTTTTAACTTCATCTTTAGTTGGTTCATTAGGTGTCGAAATAATTACCAATTTTTCAGGTAAACAAACTCTTACTATTTTATCTTCAAATTTTTTCTTATTATTATAAATAACTTCTTTTAATCCGATAAAATTTTTCTTTTCTTCTTCTGTTAGTTTATCAAACTCTATATAATTATTCTGATCATTATAATTATATAGTTTTGGTTCTATATATTTCGTAGCCAGTTCGTCTTCAAATAATTTAGTTGTAAGTTCAGCACCCTCTACATTATTAGGCATTTTATCTTTAATAGAATTAAATATTTCTTTTGCACTAATATAAGGATTCGTACTATTTTCTAGTATTCTAACGTCATCAGATGGATATGGATAGTGGATCTTTATAAAAGGTTTGCCATCTTTTTGAAAGTCGGTTATATTTTCTAAAGATAACTCAGAGCTTTTTGGTTTTGACGTTTCTTCAGCTAATTTAGAAACATTACTTGATAATTTTATTTTTTCTTTCAGAAGATTTCCATCTATCGGAAATTTTGATATTTCATCGTTTATATCTTCAATATTTCTATCATCCATCTTATATAATTCGAAAAGTTTATTTAATTCTTCCTCATTAATATATTTTTTCATCCTTAGTTCTTCTAAAGACATTTTAATAACTTGTAAATCGTACTCTGTCTTATTGTTCAAAATGAATACCTCCTAATAGTATTATATAAAAAATTAAAGTATTTATAAACATTATTATATTAGATATGTGAATAAAAGTGTAAATATTCATAATATGTACCATAATAGAAATGGTGATTAAAATGAAAGTAAGATTAGGATATGTTGCACTATCTAAAGCATTAAATGATATTACAACATCAAGTACCATAACGTATACTAATTATATAAATAATAATTATACCACGCACGAGTTGCTAAAAATAACTAAAGATAATTTAGACGCATTATATGAAATAATTAAATATAATATAAATAATAATTTTCATTTCTACAGATTAACTTCTAAATTAGTGCCACTTGCAACGCATGATAAAGTGAATTTTGATTATATAACACCCTTAAAGGATTATTATAAAAAGATAGGTGTGTTAATAAATAATAATAACATGAGAGTTGATACTCATCCAGACCAATATGCTGTTTTAAATAGTATGGATAGTAAGATAGTTAAAAATACTGTGGAAATATTAGAGTATCACTATAAAATTATGGATGCTCTAAATATAAAATCTAAAACAATAATTTTGCATATAGGTTCTAGTGTGTGTGGCAAAAAAGCATCTATCACAAGATTTATTAATAACTTTGAAAAATTACCAGACTGCCTAAAAAAGTGTATTGCTATTGAAAATGATGACAAAGTTTACAATGTAAAAGACGTACTAGAATTATGTCACAAAATTAATGTACCCATGGTTTTGGATTATCATCACTTCATTTGCAATAATGAGGGAGGGGATATAAAAGATTATTTAAAAGAAATAATAGAAACTTGGAATGGAAAACTTCCAAAAGTGCATTTTTCCTCTCCTAAGAGCAAACTAAAAAAAGAATTTAGGAGTCATAATGACTATATAAATCCTGATGATTTTATAAATTTTATTAACTTAATTAAAACGCAAGATAAAGATATTGATATAATGCTTGAAGCAAAAGCTAAAGATGATGCTATATCAAGATTAGTTAGACAATTAAAGTACAAAAC
Organism: uncultured Bacilli bacterium; assembly: GCA_934148015.1. GTDB lineage: Bacteria > Bacillota_I > Bacilli_A > RF39 > UBA660 > Aphodocola. The sequence continues at coordinate 145,285 of CAKPCU010000001.1, read as the reverse complement.
CAACTATAAATTCATAGATGAAACCACATTTATAATATAAATATGTAATTTTCATGGCATTTAATATATTTATTTTTTCTTTATATAAATATAATATAAAGAAAGGAGTGTATATTTATGTATTATCCTGGATATCCTTCCTACCCTTATTATGGATATAATGAGAATAATGGAACCAATTGGTTATGGATAATAATAATAGTAGCAATAATATTTTTCTTATTCTGGGGATTTGGTGGCAATAGGGGATGCAATAATACCTGTGGCCGTTATAACTAACTTTACTGGCAGCGAATATTTTCGCTGTTTTTTATTGCAAGATAATTAAAAACTCTATTTTTTATCAGATTAAAGATGTCAAAATAAATATCTACAACTTTTTATATAATCTAATAGGAATAGATCTACTAGCTATTTCTTCTTTCTCTGCATAATAATATATTATTTTATGATCTTTATCTTTTTGAATATATCTTTCACTTTTAAGAAAATAAGATAACGGGTAATTATGTTTAATATTATATAAGTCCCATGTTAAATCTAAGTGATACCAAATTTCATCAATTTTCACAACATTCCACTCATGACTTAAAGAACTTACAACTTGACATTCTATATCAATAGCTTCCATTAATACTCTAAATGTTGCAGCAATGCTAGAACAAACTCCTTTGCTATTAAATAAAACATCATATATACTTTTTAAATCATGGGATTTTCTTTTTTCATCTTTCAAGCCAGAAATCTTATCAGAATATTTAACTTTCTTGCCTAAATATTTATATAAAAATAATATCTTTTCTAAATCATTATAACCTAATGGGATCTTATTTATTATTTCATTAATTTTTTCTTTAATACTTATCAAATCATCTATTGTATATGAATTATCACACATATTATTATCCCTATATTTTCCTTGATAAAATTGATTAATGTTTAATTTAATATTTAAATTTTTATTTATATTTTTTAGTGTATTTAGTTGTTTTTCATTAAATACTTTCATACTTCCTAAATTTAATTTTAGATCAAACTTTAAAGTGATGCATTGTAAAAATTGAGTTAGCTTTTTGAAGTCATCTTCTTTCACTTTAGAAGATAACGTTAGTTCTAGTCCAAAAATATTATTTTTATATTGCACTAATTCTTTGAAAACATCAAATAAATTATCATAATTATCTAATATTAAGTTTTCTCTTATTCTAACCAAATAATTAATGGATTTATCTTTTATCTTTCCTAATTCCATTATAGCTATCAAAAAATCATCCACATAACATCTTAATCTTATGTTTGTATCTTCTATTTTTTCTAACTGCTGTTTGTCTGTTATATATAATTGATTAAACGTATTTTTTGATATATTCGTACAAGTAAAATCTTTTTTCATGGTTTTCTCCCTGATTGATATAATGGTATATTATATACTATTTTATATTTTTTTCAATATATCAAATTTTTTACCCTTAATTACTGATTTATTCTATTGAATTAAACCTATTTTTTTCAATTCTTTTTCTATTAATTCATTTTCATTTTCGTTGCCTGAAACATCATCTGAAAATTCGATAAAATATAAATCAGAAATATGATAATAAGTTAAATCTTCGTATTCTCCATCAAATCCAATGCAACTAGATACTATTTTTTCCGCATCATATATATTAATAATATTTTCTATATTTTTAAGTAAATTTTCAGATGTTACTTCGGTTAAAAATATTTCATCATTCTTTTTATATTTAACAATCTTATATTTTCTATATATATCATTAAATGTCGCTATTTCTAAACATTTAAAATCAAAACATTCTTTTGAAATAAATCTATAATTATAATTTCTTCTAAAAATCATTTTTCACCTCATTCATAATAAACAAAAAACTAACATTTCTGTTAGTATCTATTACTTAAGCCCAAAAAGTTTGGGTTTACTATCAATTGGTGGAGCTGACGAGATTTGAACTCGTGTCCAAATACCAATTATATTAAGCATCTACAAGTTTAGTTAACTATTAAATTTAATTAAATGATAAAGGTAGTTAACATACCCCACCAAATAACGAGTTTAGTAAAATTCATTATTCTACCCTAAACAAATAAAATAATATAACTCACTAAAATGAGCCTCTTAAAAAATCCGTGAGTAAAATAATTTAAGAAGCGCTACGCTAATTAAGCAAATGCGTAAGCTTGATTATAATTTCTGTTATTTATTTTTTGTTTGTACTTAAGGAGTACCTTCCACTTGCAACTTAATATGTTTAATATCTGTCGAAACCAATAACAGCCCCATTTAAATAACAATAATATTATATCATATTATTTTCAAATTTCAAGTTGTCATATTTTGTCATATAATGTATAATAATTTTGGTGATAGAAGTAATGAAAGAAAGTAAGAAGAATAAAAAAGGGAAAAAAATAATATTTAGGATAATTCCTATTATACTAATACCAATATTATGTGTACTTACAATTATATCAACACATAGTAAAAGACTAATAACTAATACTGTTAGTAATATTATATATATAATATTAGCTCTGCTAATATACTTATTCATAGTTGGTATTTTTATATTAAAGAGAAAAGGTAAAAAAACTAAGAAGAGTAAAGGAAAAAAGGTTTTATCAGCAATTAAATATATAGTAACAATACTTTATGTTGCTGGATGTATAACATTTATTGTACTTCTTTATGGGCCTAATAAATCATTTAAAAACTGGCTTATATCAACAGCTATGAAAACAATGAATCATCAATATTTATGCCAATGGTTTTATAATGATGATGAAATAAATAAAGTACTTAATGGCAACTATATTATTGAAGTAGAAGAAGAAACAAATAAAGACTTGATTAAAAAGGAAGAAGAAATAACATATGATAATGAATATGAAAAAGCAATACTTAAACGCGATAAAAAAGCTAAGTACAAAATTATAGATTTAACTGTTAATGGACAAAAAGGTTATTTAGCTGCTATATACGATCCTTCTTTAGTTAAAGTAGCCGTTACTTCTGCTATTGGTAGAAATGGTCAATATGTTACTAAAATGGCAGAAAATCATAACGCATTACTTGCAATAAATGGTGGTGGTTTTTATGATCCTGGTTATAATAGTACTGGTGGCTCTCCTACAGGTATAACAATTTCTAATGGTAAAATAGTAACTAATAACACATATGGTTCTTACTCACAAGGTGGAGGAATAATTGGAATGACTAATGATAATGTATTAGTCTTAATGAAGTCAACAGCACAAAAGGCTATTCAAGCAGGAGTTAGAGATGCTGTAACTTGGGGGCCTTTCCTAATAGTTAATGGAAAAAAATCATTTATAAAAGGTAATGGTGGATGGGGATATGCTGCCAGAACTGCAATTGGACAAAGAAGTGATGGAATTGTATTACTCCTAGTTGTAGATAGTAATTCAACAAGAACTAAGGGTGCCGATATGGTAGATTTAACCGAAATTATGAGTAACTACGGAGCTGTTAATGCTGCTAACTTAGATGGTGGAACGTCCAGTGTAATGGTTCTTCCAAAAGCTGAAGCATTAAAATATAATACTTCTTGTAATGCTAATTACTGTTATATTAATGATCCTATAAATGGCGGTCTAAAACACAGAACAAGAGCTATAGCAACATCATTTATTGTTGCAGAATAAAAAGACTTTCTACTGAAGTCTTTTTTTAATATCTATATTTAGATTTTTCTAAATCTCTTTTAATATCCTTTTCCTTAATAGATTGCCTTTTATCATAGTTTTTCTTACCCTTTGCAATACCTATTAAAACTTTAGCTCTACCATTTTTTAAATAAAGTTTTAAAGGAACTAAAGAATATCCTTCCTTTTCTACCCTATCTCTTATCTTAAGTATTTCTTTTTTATGTAAAAGTAATTTTCGCTGTCTTCTTTCATCATGATTGAATCGGTTACCTTCTTCATATACACCTATAAACATATTAATTAAGAAAACCTCTCTATTTTTTACTCTTGCATAACAATCTTTTAAATTACAACTACCTTTTCTAATTGACTTTATTTCAGTACCAGTTAAAGCTATTCCAGCTTCATAAGTCTCTTCAATAAAATAATCAAAGTTTGCTTTTTTATTTTTTATCTCTATCATTATTATTTCACCCTTATAATATCAGAATATTTATTCAATACTTCTTTATATTTATTATAATATATTTCATAATTATTTAAAATACTATTATCTAATTTTGTATAAGGATATACTTTGAAATTTTTACCTCCCTTAAAATATGTATAGATTAAGTCGGCATTAATATCATAAAATTTAATCTTATTATCTTCAAGCTTCACCTTAACATAAGCTATAGCACCTGTTAGTTTATTTGGTGTATCTTGTGCAGATATAAAGTTACCAAGTGCATAAAACACCAAAGTATCTCCTATCATCTGGACTGGCTGTATACTGTGAGCATGATTACCAATTATTAAATTAACTTCTAAACTAGATAAATAAGATGCAATTTTCTTTTGACTTTCATTTGGATCAGTTACATATTCTTCTCCCCAGTGCATTGCAACTATTATAAAATCTGCCTTATCTTTTATTCTATCAATATCACTTTTTGCTTTTTCATCTGAATATATATTAGTTAGATATTCCTTACCATTATCAGGAACTAATCCATTTGTTACAGTAGTATAAGATAAAAAGGCATATTTTATTCCATTCTTTTCTAAAACCTTTATATTATCATTTCTATCGCTTTCTGATAAAGCTTCTCCTGAATAGTAAACACCAGGTTTGGTTTTCCAATAATTAACCGAATTTATTACACCTGCCTCTTTCTTATCCATAGTATGATTATTAGCCAAACTAACTAAATTAAATCCCAAATTAACCATAGTATCGCCTATTTCTTCAGGTGAATTAAACCTAGGATATGCAGATAAACCAAGACTTTTTCCGCCAATATTACTTTCTTGATTATAATATGCTAAGTCATGTCCATAAATTAAGTCTTTTACCTCAGTAAACATTTTATCAAAATTATATGTTCCATCACTTTCCTTTGCATCAGTATAAACAAATCTATGTATTAAACAATCTCCTACCATCACGAGTGATAGTTCCTTTGATTCTTTTTCAGCCTTTTTAGTTATTTTAGTAGTCGTTTTATTTTCCACTTTAATTTTAACTTCTTTACTTTTCTTACTAAAACTTACGTACCAAGCAAATAATAGGACTATAATTAATAGTAAAGTTATAATTACACTAAATTGTAGTATTTTCCTGTTCTTCCTCATTTTTATCTTCTTCCTTTTTAAGTACAAAATCTATAAATGATTCCTCTTTAGATGCAGATTTAACTATTACAGTAACCTCATCACCTATTCTATATCTTTTCTTATGTTTTTGACCAACTAAAGACATTGTTGTTTCATCAAAATTATAATAATCTCCTTCTATATCACTAATATGAACTAAGCCTTCTATCATGTTATGAAGTGAGACAAACATACCAAATGAAGTAACACCACTAATCATTCCAGTATATTCTTCTCCAATATGATCCATCATATATTCAGCCATTTTCATATCTTCTACTTCTCTTTCACAATCTATTGCATCTCTTTCCTTTAGTGAAGCATGCTCAGTTAAAACTGGTAAATATTCTTTAAAATAATCTATTGTTTTCTTAGATTCATCATTTTCATATAAATATGTTCTAAGAAGACGATGAACAGTAGTATCTGGGAATCTTCTAATTGGAGATGTAAAGTGAGTATATATTTTACTAGCTAATCCAAAATGTCCTATATTATCTGTTTGATATACTGCCTTTTGCATTGCTCTAAGCATTAAAGAAGATAATATTTTATATTCTTTTTTTGTTCTTAATTGATCTAAAACTTTTTGTATAGAATATGGTTTATTTATATCTACCTTACCAGTAATTTTATATCCTAATGAACTTACAAAATTTAGAAAATCATTTACTTTTTCTTCTTTAGGAGTTCCATGAACACGATATACAAAAGGAAGAGACATATAAAATATGTGCGATGCTACTGTTTCATTTGCTGCAATCATAAAATCTTCTATCATCTTTTCCCCAGATGCACGTTCTCTTAAAACAACATCGATTGGTTTTCCAGTATCATCTGCTATTATTTTAGCTTCATCCGTATCAAAATCAATTGCACCCCTAATACTTCTTTGTTTTCTTAATATATCTGCAAGTTCCTTCATAAGAGTTAAGTCACTAGTAAATTCTTCATAACCATCTACTACTATTTTCTCATCTAGCCATTTATTAACATCTCTATAATTCATTTGTTTTCTTGATTTAATTACACTTTCAAATATATCATGTGATACAACCTTACCCTTACTATTTATCTCCATAACGCAGCTTTGTGCTAAACGTTCTACTCCTGGGTTTAGTGAGCAAATTCCATTTGAAAGCTTATGTGGAAGCATAGGAACAACTCTATCTACTAAATATACACTAGTTCCTCTTTCATAAGCTTCATCATATAATTTAGTTCCTGGTTTTACATAATATGATACATCAGCTATATGTACACCAAGTTCATAATTACCATTTTTTAATTTTTTTATAGAAATAGCATCATCTATATCTTTAGTATCTAATCCATCTATGGTAAATATAGTTAAATCTGTTAAATCACGTCTTCCTTTTTTATCCTCTAATCTTACTTCATTAGGTATTTTTTCTACCTCTTCTAAAACTTCATCAGGGAACTTAGGAGAAAACATATGTTTATATATTATAGCTTCTATATCCACTCCAGCATCATTTTTATGACCTATTATGGTAGTTATTTCACCAAGTACAGTATTTCTATCTAACTCTTTAATAACATCTACAACCACTATATGGCCCTCTACACAGTCTTTAGTACTTTCCTTAGTTAATACAACTTTTTGCTTAAACTTCTTATCATTAGGAATTATAGTTGGTTTTCCATCTTGATTTACAAATTCTCCAATTAATGGTCCATAACTTCTTTTAGCAATTCTTAAAATTCTTCCTTCTTTTTTAGCACCAGAAGTTTTACTAATTACTTCTGCTATTACTAAATCTCCATCTGTTGCATGATTAATATTTTTAGCATCTATATATATATCAGGTTCATCTTTTAAAACAACAAATCCATATCCTTTATCATTTAAATCTAGCTTACCTTTCTTTAAATGACTATATTCAAAATCAATATATTTATCTTTATTAGTATGATAAATTGTTAAATCACTTTCTAATTCATTTAAAGTATTCATCATCATAGTAATTTCTTCTGTTGTATTAAGACCTAGTATATCTTTAAGTTCTATAGCACTATAAGCTTTATTTTCTTCCTTTAATATATTTAATATTCTGTTTTTCATATTATACCCTACTTTCTATACACTACTATTATAGAAAAAAAAAGACTTAATTAAAAGCCTTTTTTATCTTACATGTCCATTATTATACACAAAACAAAGAAAATAATGCCAAGTGCGTAAGTTAAACGTGTAATAAATAACTCTCCTCCACGTTCTTTTCTATTCATAAATAAATCAGCGTTACCACCTGTTATAATGTTTCCACTTTCAGCTTTTTCACTTTGAAGCAGTACAATAATAATAAGTAAAACAGATACTATCATTAATACAGTAAGCATAATAACTCCTCCTTAAATTAGCTAATAGTATTTTATCACATTATATTATAAATATCAAATATATTTACTATTATTTCTTTATTTATGATAAGTAATTTAACCTCTAATATCTTCTTCTATTCTCATTAACTGATTATATTTACACATTCTATCTGTTCTAGACATAGAACCAGTCTTTATTTGTCCTAAATCAAGTCCTACAGCTAAATCTGCAATAGTAGTATCTTCAGTTTCTCCAGATCTATGAGATATAATAGTCTTATAACCATTATCTTTAGCTAACTTTATAGTTTCTAAAGTCTCAGTTATAGTACCTATTTGGTTAACTTTAAGTAATATTGCATTACCAGCTTTAAGATCTATTCCCTTTTGAAGACATTCTTTATTAGTTACAAATAAATCATCACCAACTAATTGGACTTTATCTCCTAATTCTTTAGTTATTTTAGTAAAACCTTCCCAGTCATTTTCATCTACTGGATCTTCTATTGATACAATTGGATATTTATCTATTAATTCTTTATAAAAATCTATAAGTTCATCAGTAGTTAAACTTCTATTTTCACCTACTAAATTATATTTACCATCACTATAAAATTCTGATGCCGCAACATCTGTTGCAAGTTTTACATCCACACCAGGCTCATATCCAGCCTTTTTAATAGCTTCTATAATTAGTTCAAATCCCTCTGTATTAGACTCTAAATCAGGAGCAAAGCCTCCTTCATCACCAACACCAGTTGAAAGCTTTCTTTCGTTAAGAACACTTTTTAGAGCATGAAATACTTCTGAGCCAACACGCACTCTTTCATGAATACTATCTCTTTGTGGTATAATCATAAACTCTTGAAAGTCTAGTTTATTATCTGCATGTGCACCACCATTTAAAATATTTATCATAGCATAAGGAAGACTTCTGCCTTCACCAACATATTTATAAAGTGGCATATTTTTAGCTTTAGCTGCTGCCTTTAAACATGCCATAGATACACCAAGTATTGCATTAGCTCCTAAGTTACTTTTTGTCTTAGTACCATCTAATTCAAGCATAGCTGTATCAATACTATATTGATCAAATACATCCATATGAAGTACAACTGGTTTAATTTTTTCATTTACATTTTTTACAGCATTAAGTACTCCTTTACCACCAAATCTTTTTTTATCGCCATCACGCATTTCAAGTGCTTCACGTTCACCAGTTGAAGTTCCTGATGGAACAGCTGCTCTTGCCATAATACCATTTTCTAGAAAAACATCTACTTCAACTGTAGGATTTCCCCTAGAATCTAATATTTCTCTTGCTTTTAAATCAATTATTTTCATAATATTCCTCCTATAGTAATTATAACACTTTACTTACAATTTTTTACCTTTTTTACTGTCACATGTAAATTGACTTTATACTGCACTTTGGGTTATAATAAAGTATAAGAATAATTAGGAGGTGATTAGTATGCAAATTATTTTATTAGATGAATTAAAATTCGATGCATTTGCAATTAATCATCCCAATTATAACTTTTATCAAAGCAGCAATTATGGTAAGTTCATGAGCAAACATGGTTATAATTCTTACTATTTAGGTTTATCTGATGACGTAGGTAATATAAAGGCTGCAACTTTAATAATAGTTAAAAACGACAAAAGTGAAAAAAGAAAGATGGGTTATGCTCCAAGAGGTTTTTTAATAGATTGGTCAGATAGCGAGTTAGTTAGGGAGTTTACTACTAAAATAAAAGAATTTCTTGCAAAAAGGAGTTTTACTTACCTAAAAGTTGATCCTATGATTGTGTATAAAGAGTATAATAGCGATGGAAGTTTAAAATATAGTAACTCTGATGATTTTGTAAAAAAAATGCAAAGTCTTGGGTATACTCACATGGGTTATAACAATGGTATGGAAGCTTCTAAGCCAAGATGGAACTCTATAATAAAGTTAGATCCTAATATAATATCTTTGTATAACTCTTTATCGAAAGAAGCTAGAAATAAGATTAAAAAGGCTGCAGGTAACGGGTTTAAAGTATATAAAGGAAGCAATACAGATATAAGTTTGTTTTATAACGTATTAAATAGAAAAAATCCACCACTAGAGTACTATATGGATTTATATCAGTTCTTTAATGTAAATAATGGTTTTGAAATATACTTTGTAAAGCTAGAACCTGTTTCATATGTTAATTCAAGTAAGAAAATGTACGAAGAAGAAGAACAAAGAAATAGCAATTTAAATATGCAAATGCAAGATTTTAACAATCCTAATAAAGATGCTATTATTAATGAAAAATTAAAATCCGATGAAATGCTAGCAACATACAAAAAAAACATGTTAGAAGCTATTAATCTATTTCAAAAGTATCCTAGTGGTATTATAATAGCTGCTCTTGCAGTAATAAAATATGGTAAAAAGGTAACATTCTTTGTAGGTGCATCAGATGAAGATTATAAAAATGATTATCCAGATTATTTACTTAGATGGCAATTAGCTGAATATTTTTCTAGAGGTGGATATGAAAGTATTGACTATAATGGAATGATGGGTATGAGTAATACTGATTATGATACAACACTTAAAAAAGAACTAACTAACAGTGTAGTAGAATATGTAGGTGAATTTGATCTTGTTATTAATAAGAAAACTTATTATACGGGTAGCAAATTGAATCCAATACTTAACTGGTTAAATACTCCAATTTAAACATCAGATAACTGGTGTTTTTTTATGCAACAAAAAAAGACACCCTAAGGTATCTTTCATTAACTTAATTAAGCATCAATCTTAGTTACAGTTCCAGCACCAACAGTACGTCCACCTTCACGGATAGAGAACTTAGTACCATTTTCAAGTGCGATTGGAGCGATTAACTCAACTGACATATTAACGTTATCACCTGGCATAACCATTTCAGTTCCTTCTGGTAATGTAACAACACCTGTTACATCAGTAGTTCTGAAATAGAATTGAGGTCTGTAGTTTGAGAAGAATGGAGTATGACGTCCGCCTTCTTCTTTGCTTAATACGTAAACTTGAGCTTCAAATTTAGTATGTGGAGTAACTGATCCTGGTTTAGCAAGAACTTGACCACGTTGTACTTGTTCACGTGAAATACCACGTAATAATACACCTGCGTTATCTCCAGCTTCTGCGAAGTCTAGTTGTTTACGGAACATTTCAATACCAGTAACAACTGTTTTTTGAGTTGGTTTTAAACCTACTATTTCAACTTCATCATTTAATTTTAATTCACCACGTTCAACACGTCCTGTAACAACAGTACCACGTCCAGTGATTGTGAATACGTCTTCTATTGACATTAAGAATGGTTTTGTATTGTCTCTTTCTGGAGTTGGAATCCATTCATCAACAGCATCCATTAACTCGTCGATTTTTTCTTCCCATTTTGGGTCTCCTTCAAGAGCTTTTAATGCTGAACCACGGATTACTGGAGTGTTATCTCCATCATAATCATATTTGTTTAATAGTTCACGAACATCCATTTCTACTAAGTCTAGCATTTCTGGATCGTCAACCATATCACATTTGTTCATGAATACAACGATTCTTGGAACACCAACTTGACGAGCAAGTAAGATGTGTTCTTTAGTTTGAGCCATAGGACCATCTGTTGCAGCTAGAACTAAGATTGCTCCGTCCATTTGTGCAGCACCAGTGATCATGTTTTTAACATAGTCAGCGTGTCCTGGGCAGTCTACGTGAGCATAGTGACGTTTGTCAGTTTCATACTCAACGTGTGCAGTATTAATAGTAATACCACGAGCTCTTTCTTCAGGGGCTTTATCGATGTCTGCATAGTCTTCGAATTTTGCTTGTCCCTTTTCAGCTAATCTTTTAGTGATCGCAGCAGTTAATGTTGTTTTACCATGGTCAACGTGTCCGATAGTACCAATATTAACGTGTGGTTTAGAACGATCAAATTTTTCTTTTGCCATATTAATTTTTCCTCCCTAAAAATAAATTACATAACTATTTTATCTAATCTAAGTGAAAATAGCAAGTATTTTCACTTAGTATTATTAATTATTGTACACCATTTTTCTTAATGATGTCTTCAGAAATACTCTTTGGAACTTCTTCATAGTGATCAAAGAACATAATGAATGTACCACGTCCTTGAGTATTTGATCTTAAGCTTGTAGCATATCCGAACATTTCAGATAATGGTACATAAGCACTAATCTTAAGAGCATTACCAACCGATTCTTGTCCCATTGGACGTCCTCTTCTTGAAGTAATATCTCCCATTACATTACCCATATATTCATCAGGTACTGTAATATCAACTTTCATTATTGGCTCAAGTAATACTGGTTTACAGTTTTTCTTAGCTTCTTTAAGTGCTAACGAAGCAGCAACCTTAAATGCCATTTCATTTGAGTCAACATCATGGTAAGAACCATCAAATAATGTTGCTTTAACATCAATCATAGGATATCCAGCAAGTACACCTGTTTTAAGTGCTTCTTGTAAACCTTTGTCTACTACTGGGATATATTCACGAGGAACTACACCACCAACGATAGCATCAACAAATTCATATCCTTTATCTTTATTAGGTTCAAATTTAACCCATACGTGTCCATATTGACCACGTCCACCAGATTGTTTAATATATTTACCTTCACAATCACCAGCTTGTGTTAAAGTTTCACGGTAAGCAACTTGTGGTTTACCAATATTAGCTTCAACACCGAATTCTCTTCTCATTCTATCTACTAGAACGTCTAAGTGTAATTCACCCATACCAGATATAACTGTTTGACCAGATTCTTGATCAGTTTCAGCTCTAAATGTTGGATCTTCTTCAGATAGTTTTTGAAGTGCAGTTGACATTTTTTCTTGGTCATTCTTACTCTTTGGTTCTATTGCTATAGTAATAACTGGTTCTGGTATAACCATTTTTTCAAGTATTACTGGATGTTTTTCATCACATAAAGTGTCACCAGTAGTAGTATTTTTAAGACCTACAGCAGCAGCTATATCACCTGCAAATACTTCTGATATTTCAGTACGATTATTAGCGTGCATTTGTAATATACGTCCTATTCTTTCTTTTACGTTCTTATTAGCATTAAGTACATAAGAACCACTCTTTAATGTACCAGAATATACACGGAAGAATGATAATCTACCAACGAATGGATCAGTCATTATCTTAAATGCTAATGCTGAGAATGGTTCAGAATCAGATGCATGTCTGAAAACTTCTTTATCATCTTCATCATGACCTTTAATTGATGGAATATCAGTTGGAGCTGGTAAGTAATCTACTACAGCATCAAGCATTAATTTAACACCAATATTTCCAAGTGCAGTACCACACATTACTGGGAACATTTTAACTGATAAAACACCTTTTCTGATTGCTCTTTTAATTAGTTCAATAGAAACTTCTTCTCCACCTAAATATTTTTCCATTAATTCTTCATCGAATTCAGCTGCATCCTCGATCATAGCAATTCTCTTCTCTTCAGCTATGTCTTTTAATTCAGCTGGAATTTCTATTTCAGTAGGATTTTCCTCTGGTTTGCCATCATAGTGGTAAGCCTTCATAGTAACTAAATCAATAATTCCATCAAATTCTGATTCAGCACCAATAGGCCATTGGATTGCTGTTGCTTTAACACCTAATCTTGATTTAATAGAATCAACACTAGTTTGAAAATCAGCACCCATTTTATCCATCTTGTTTGAGAAAACAAGTCTTGGTACATGCATTTCAGTAGCTTGTCTCCAAACGTTTTCAGTTTGAGGTTCAACACCATTTTGAGAATCAAGTACTGTAACAGCACCATCAAGTACTCTAAGTGATCTAGTAACTTCTATTGTAAAGTCTACGTGACCTGGAGTATCTATTATATTAAGGCGATTACCCTTCCAAAATGCAGTTGTTGCAGCAGAAGTAATAGTAATACCACGTTCTTTTTCCTGTTCCATCCAGTCCATTTGTGATTCACCATCGTGAGTTTCACCAATTTTATGGATCTTATGTGTATGGAATAAAACACGTTCAGTAACAGTAGTCTTTCCAGCATCAACGTGAGCCATAATACCAATGTTACGTGTATTTTCTAATGAATATTCACGAGCCATATACTATTCTCCTTCCTACCAACGGTAATGTGCATATGCTTTATTAGCTTCTGCCATTCTGTGAGTATCATCTTTTTTCTTAACTGCTGCTCCAGTATTATTTGAAGCATCAATTAATTCATTAGCTAACTTCTCTGCCATAGTTTTACCACCACGAGAGCGAGTAGCATTAACAATCCAACGAAGTGCAAGAGCTTGAGCTCTAACTGGATTAACTTCGATTGGCACTTGGTAATTAGCACCACCAACACGACGAGCTTTAACCTCTAATGCTGGAGTTACGTTTTCCATTGCTTTTTTAAATACATCGTTTGCGTTTTCGCCTGTTCTTTCATGAATCATATCAAACGCATCATAAACGATAGTTTCTGCTTTACCACGTTTACCATCTAGCATAATTTGGTTAATTAACTTAGTAATTACTTTTGAATTATAGACTGGATCTGGTAATACGTCTCTTTTTTCAGCACGTCTTTTACGCATATATATCCTCCTTTATTATTTTAACTATTTTTTAGGTTTCTTAGCACCATATTTGCTTCTTGCTTGCTTTCTGTCAGCAACACCTGCTGTATCAAGTGTACCTCTGATAATATGATAACGTACACCGATTAAGTCTTTTACACGTCCACCACGTATTAATACAACGCTGTGTTCTTGTAAATTGTGTCCTTGTCCTGGAATGTATGCTGTTACTTCATAACCATTACTTAAACGAACACGAGCATACTTACGTAATGCTGAGTTTGGTTTCTTTGGTGTCATAGTACCAACACGAGTACATACTCCACGTTTTTGTGGAGAATTAGCTGCAACAGTTTTTCTCTTTAGAGTATTAGTTCTAACTAGTAAAACTGGTGCTTTAGCTTTACGTTTCTTGTTACTTCTTCCATGACGAAGAATTTGGTTTATTGTAGGCATAATTTCTACTCCTTTCTTAACACACTACCTGGTGTTTCATTTATGATATATTTTTAAGCCTTACCAATATATAGTAAGACTTACATATAAGCTTAATTAATATAACACTTTTTTATATTAAAAGTCAATATATTTTATTATTTATTGTTACTTTTTAAACCATATTTTTGATTAAACTTCTCAGCTCTACCAGTTTTAGATTGCATAGTAGATTGACCAGTATAGAATGGATGACATTTAGAACATACTTCTACATGTATTTTATCTTTAGTAGATTTTGTTTCAAAAGTTGATCCACATACACAAGTTACAGTTGAGTTAGTATAAATACTTTCTTTCTTAGGCATAATTCTTAGCTCCTTTCGCCATGACTAAATATAAGTCATAGATATAAAATCTCCTATATTATAGCAAGAGATAATCTATTTTGCAAGTGTTTTTTTATCTATTGCACTAATAATTTTTTTAGACATAGCTCTATAACCAGATGCCGTTGGATGAATTTCTAAGTAAGTTGGTAAATAAGAAGGATTAGCTAAAAACATATCATGCATATCAACAAATGTCATATCATACTTTTTAGTTAAGTCTTGTATTTTTAAATTAGCATAACTTAAAACTGGTTCTACCGTATTAGCTAACTTTGGTGAAAAAGATGTAAAAGGATTATATAGACCAAGAACAATTATCTGTTCTTTACAATTTTTTCTAAGCTCAAATAACAGTTTATTAATGTCTCCTATAACTTCATCTACGTAAGAGTATATATCATCAAACTCAGTTATATCAATACTAGATGATAAGTTAAGTTTATATAATAAATCATTACCACCTATACTTACCGTTACAATATCTGCTTTTATAAGTGCATTTTTTATAGATATCTCTTTTTTTCCTTCTTTTATCTTTTTATTATTATTTACATCATTTAAAAGATCAGTACTCCTATAACCATTTTTAGCAAAACCCTTAGTATAAAATTCAAGTATATTTCTATCTTCTAAATAATCTTTAATATAATCACCATAACTTTTCTTTAAGCTATTATCAGGCATTTGACCAACAGCTAAAGAATCACCCAAAGATAAATAATATACTTTTCTATCTTTTGTTACAAAAAATATAACTGTTAGTATAATACCAGTTATTATAAAACCAATTAATAATTTATATCTTCTTTTCAAATATACTCACCCCAAAATAAAATAGTATTTCCTGCAATACTATTTTATTTTTATATATTCTATTTATTACTATTTATTAATCAATTTTTTCTAGTTTTATATTAGCTCCTATATTTCTTAGTTTATCAACAATATCTTCATAACCACGTAAAATATAATCAGCATTATCAATTATAGTCTTACCATCTGCCATTAATCCTGCTATAACAAGTGAAGCTCCTGCTCTTAAATCAGTTGCTTTAACCCTTTTTCCAGTTAATTTAGTAGGACCTAAAATTACTGCTTTTGACTTTGTTATAACATCACACGATGCACCCATCTTATTTAATTCTTCTAAATTTAAAAATCTGTTTTCCCAAATAGTTTCATTTATTATAGATTTTCCCTGTGCTTTAGTTAAGAGTGTTGCCATAGGTTGCTGTAAGTCCGTTGGAAAACCTGGATAAACTTGCGTTTTTATATTAACATGTTTAAGTTTTTCTGGAGCACTTATTTTTATATAATCAAGTCCTATCTTCATTATAGAACCCATCTCCTCCAACTTAGATATAACTGATTCTACATGTTCAGGAATTATATTATATATTGTTACATTCCTTCCTATTGCACTAGCTAAAATCATGTATGTACCTGCTTCAATATAATCAGGTACTACCTCATGAAAACATGAATGTAAGTAATTAACTCCAACTATCTTTATTTCACTTGTTCCAGCCCCTGTTATTTTAGCCCCCATGTTATTTAAAAATGTTGCAACATTTACTATATGAGGTTCTTTTGCAGCATTAGAAATAATAGTAGTTCCATCTGCCTTTACTGCAGCAAGCATAAGATTAATAGTTGCACCAACAGATGCAAAATCCAAATTAATTTTAGCCCCATGAAGATTATCTGCAGTAATTGTAAATAAATTACCATCTTCTTTTATATCAGCACCCATTGCTTTAAAACCTTTTAAATGTAAATTAATTGGTCTTGCTCCTATAGAACAACCGCCCGGAAAATATATTTCTACTTTCTTAAATTTGCTTAAAAGTGCCCCCATAAAATAATATGATGCTCTTAGTTTTTTTGATATGTTTTCTGGTATTAATTTATTTTCTATTTTAGAAGAATCTATTCTAATTACATCATTTTCCCTTCTAACAGTTGCACCTAAATGTTTTAATATCTCATCTAATGCATCAATATCAGATATATTTGGTACGTTTGCAATAATAGCTTCCTCATCACATAACACCGCTGCTGGTACTAATGCAACAGCACTATTTTTAGAACCACTTATTCTTATATCACCTGTTAATTCATTTCCACCTTCAATTATTATTCTATGCATTTTACTCCTCCGTATCTTCTATATTATTGTATTATATTAACTCAAAAAAGTGATTAAAAAGCCTTGTTTTTAGAACCAAACAATTCATTCTTATAGTGTATAAGGTCTTTTAAACTTTTTTCACCCGATTTAATTATATGTCTTGGATCATACTCATTTTCATTGTCTTTTAAATATTTTCTAACACTTTTTGCCCACACTATTTGTAAGTCAGTATTTATATTTATCTTACTAACACCGCAAAAAATAGCAGTTTTAATTTTATTATCATCAAGTCCTGATGCACCATGTAATACTAAAGGTTCTTTTACACTTTTACATATTGATCCTAAAAGACTAAAATCTATTTTCGCTTCTTCTTTATATATTCCGTGCATATTTCCAACAGATGGAGCAAGACTATTTACTCCTGTTGCACTTACAAATGAAACACAGTCTTCTATAGATGAATAATTATTATTAGAGTCATCACTACTATCTTCACTATTTAGTGCACCAACTTCAGCTTCAACACTAACATTTTTTGAAGATGCATATTCTACTACTTTTCTTGTTACATCTATATTATCCTCAAGACTCATTTTAGATGCATCTATCATAACAGATGTAAATCCAAAGTCAATTGCCTCTTTACATTCTATAAAAGAAGAAGCATGATCTAAATGAAGAACAACTGGTACTTTTATATTTAAATCATTTATTAATGATTTAACAACACCATAAACTACTCTGTATCCCCCAAAATAAGCAACACTTTTAGGTGTTACAGCAAGTATTACAGGACACCTATCACTATTACATGCTTCTAATATGTACCTTGTCCATTCTAAATTATTTATATTATATGCCCCAACAGCATACCCTTCTTTTTCAGCTTTTCTTAATATTTCATTACTATTTACTAACACCTAATTCACCTTCTAATATAATTTTAGTATATTTAAGTCTTATAGTCAAAGAAAAACACCAAGATTTACATCTTAGTGTCTAGTATTATTATTTCACCTTAGTTGGTGCTATTGTATATTCTATATCATCGTTTGCTTTTGATGCATCAGCATCTTCATACTTTTCTTCTACTACTTTTCCACCTTGATCAACTATAGTAGTTGTAGGTTTAGTAGTTTTAACCGGAACAACAAATTCACTTGTTACTACCCTTGTAGTTGTTTGCTTTGTTGTTTTTGGAACAACTTCAGTTCTAACAGGTTTACCACCAGTTTCTATTTTTTTAGTAGTATTATTTTTTGTTGATTTATTTCCAATGCTTTCTGCTTGTGAACTATCTTTAGAATCATATTTTTCATGATTTGTTGTATGTTTTACCTTTGTTTCGCAATCAGCATCAGCTTCTTTATAAGCTCCAGCTTTATTTGCAACATCAAACCATATTTTATTTATATCAACATTTTGATATTCTTTTGATAAATCAGCAGCTTTTTCTTTACTAAGACCCATAACAGGTATTTTAGACTTAATATCATCAATTAAAGCTACTACAACACCATCTGGGTATCCAGATTTATTATTATAAATTAACTTAGATTGGGCATAAAAGTCATCAGCGTTATTAGTTAATTCAGATTTATCTGCGTTTTTAATATTATTAATTTGTTTATTTACAACAATCGCTAGGTTTATTGCATCTACTTTACCTTTTCCACTTGCAATAAACATATAAGAATAAATTGCATCAGTACTTTTTAAATCAAAACTTATATCATTATTTAAAGAGGTAAGTCCTTTAGAAAAATCAACTACATTTGTTGCTAAAACATCATATAATCCAACAGCTAATTTTTGTAAATATTCAAATTTTTCCTCTTCGTTCATGCTATCTAATTTTATTTTATCAGTTGCACTATTAACTAAATATATCATATTCATAATATCTTCTATAGTATATTTTTTATCTGATAATTCATATATAGCTTTTGCTCTTTGTCTAACTGCATTAGAATCATTTATATCAAAATCACTAGTTAGTTCAAGCCCATACTGACTTCCGTAATCAACTGTTGTAGATATAGAAGATGAGTCATTATCTTCAACATGTCTTTTATCCTTAGTAGATAATTTAGCAATTAAAGTTCCACCAACTAATATAGCTACTGCTGTAATAGCTGCTGTTATCTTTTTACCTTTTTCATTTGGTACATAACTGTTTTTCATTCAAATTCCCCCTTTTGATTGAATGCCATGTATATTACCACAAAAGCATCAGTTTGTCAAGATATATAAAGAATAAATAAACAAAAACGCACTTCCTATTAAAAATGAGTACTTTCCTATTCTTTTAGATAGTATTTTTCCAGACAAAAAGCCTAAAAACGTAAAAAATGCACTAATAAATGCAAAAATATATGCTGCAAAATAGATATTATCATATATATAATTAATACCTAGACCAACAGTAAAACTATCTAAACTAACTGAAATAGCAAACAAAACAATGCCAACTACATTTAGTTTTCTTAAAATAACTTCATCTTCAAAATAGTGAATAAACATGTCTATAGAAAGTATTAAAAACACTAAAAACAGTATAATTCTAGGTTTTATTAAAGTGTATTTGAATAATGGCATTCCAACAAAATTGCCCAAAAGAGGCATAATAAAATGAAAAGTGCCAACTACTATAGCTGTTAAAATAATTTTTTTAATATTTACTTTGCTTATTCCATAAGAAAATGATAATGCAAATGCATCCATACTTAAACTTACTGCAATTAATATAATGTCTAAGATATAAATCACCTCTACATTATATTATTACATTTATCTTAAAAATATTTTTCAATTATTTCTTTTATAAAAGATTTATACTCTACGTTTTTAACATCAGAGCTTTCTTCTGCTTCTAGTAAGCAAAGAGGAGGAAATAAAACACACCACCAATTATCACCTTTTCCACTACCTAGTGTTACTAATAATGATTCATAATTACCCTCATCATATGTTATTCCTTTATATGTTTTAGATGGAAAATAATGCATACCATAATCAATGCTATATGGATATTCTATATCTTTCATAGAATCTTTTAAAATCTCATCAAAATTACTCATGTTACTATTTATTATTTTTCTAGAATCATTTATACTTTTAGAATTTTGAAGTAATGAGTATAATTCTTTTTGCATTTTATTTCTTATATCTTCTTTTATTTTTTGATCTCTTGGAGAATTACTATTAGCTAAAATTCTAAATCTTATTGCAGAATCTGGAATCTTAACAGAATCATTACTTTTCTTATAAACAGATACTACTAGCAATAACATTAAAATAAATACAAATACTTTTTTCATATAAAAATCACCCTCTATTAATTAATGGGTGATTATTTTAATTATATACAAAAATAAACCTATCTTTATCAGACAAATCTTTTTCTATTTCGACTATAGAATTACTTAGATATTTTTTAGCTAATGCCTCTATATTCTTCCCCTGATCCATACCTATTTCAAATGCTATTAAGTATTTATCTTTTAAAACATAACTAGCGTTTTTTAATATACTATCATAAAACTCTAAACCGTTATTTTTAGCATAAAGTGCCAGATGAGGTTCATTATTTTTAACTATATCTTCTATTTTCTCATCTTTTTTTATATATGGTGGATTACTTACAATAACATCTAACTTTATATTGTTTTTAATATATGGTTTTAACATGTCTCCTTCAAAGAAAGTAACATCCACTTTATTTGTAGCTACGTTTTCTTTAGCTACTTCAAGGGCTTTTAAACTTATATCAGATGCATATACTAAGGTATTTAACTTCTTTGCCAAAGTTATAGCTATTGCACCACTACCTGTTCCAATATCTGCTATTACAGGATTATCGAACACCTGGGTACGTTTTAAAACTTTCTCAACCAGTTCCTCTGTTTCTCTTCTTGGTATTAATACGTTTTTATTTACCTTTATTATGTTACCATAAAAATCAACATCCCCTACTATGTACTGAACAGGTTCTCCCATATTTAGTCTTTTTATAGCAGCATTTATATCTCCCTTATAATATTTTTTCAAATATTCTATATCTTTATTCATATCTACTCCTTATATTTTATTTGTATCAACAACAATAAGTGGAACAAGCATCTCATCTAAAGTAAGTCCCGAATGAGCTGATTTATGTAAATTTGTCTTATTATTACATCTAATTGCTTTATTATTTATACCAAGTGCAAAGTAATCTCCTAATCCATCTTGAAAATATTTATTTTCTACTCCATCACCATATAATTTATTTTTAATAACTTCTTTTTTAGTCATTATTATAAAATCATCTTTAAGTATCTTTTTAAGTTCATAATAAAATTCTTTTTTATACTCTTTTTTCACTCTAAAAGATGTAGCTCTATCATCTATAGAAATATCACTATCTAACATATTAGTAATTTTTTTATAATCCATAAGATTAATATATTCTACATTTATATGTCCATGATCTGCTAGTGCTATTACAGTTGTGTTTTTTAAAGACTTACAAATTCTTTTAAACCATTTATTTATATGTTTTAAGTACTTTATCATTTTATCTGATCCAACACCATTATGATGAAGTGCATGATCTGGTTCATTATAATATGCATAAACATATACTTTTTCTTTATTCTTAGTAAGCTTTTTTATGCTTCTTTTCATCTTTCTAAGTGACTCATTTGGATGATTACTATAAACTCTTAGCGTTTTACCTATACAACCTTCCATTTTATTTATTTTATCAGTTACAGGTTCATATTTAAGATACGTTTTTGCAACATGAAAATCAGATACTTTTTTCTTTGTTCCTTTTATAACGTTTTTAGTTAAGGTAATAACCTCATCAAAATCCTTAAAGTACATATCCCAACCAAGCCAGCCATGTTCTATAGGTGTAAGACCTGATTCTACTGTTGTTCTAGCTGACATAGTAGTAGAAGGAAAGTTAGATGAAATATCTCCTATTAAGTGTTCATATAAAAATTTACACTTATCTTTATATTCTTTAAGTATATTGTATCCTAATCCATCAAATAAAAATAATACTACGTTTTTATTGTTTTGCTTACTTAAAATCTCATCTAATAAAGTATTTGTTTTATGCTTATAAGATGTACCAAAATACTTTTCTATTGAACAAGCTACATTTACTAATCCATTTTTATAATCAGGATACATATATTTCATATTTAACCAACTCCTATAACTATTATACCATATGAAAAAACTGAAGTATTATTCTCCAGCTAATTTTCTTCTTTGATCTTCAGTAATTAAAGCTTCAATTATATCATCCAATTTACCATTCATTACTCTATCTAATGAATTTGTAGTATACCCTATACGATGATCTGTTACTCTATTTTGTGGATAATTATATGTTCTTATCTTTTCAGATCTATCACCAGTACCTATCTTATTTTTTCTTTCAGCTCCAAGTTCCTGTTCTTGCTCTCTTAATTTTAAATCATATACTCTTGATTTTAGTATTTTAATAGCTTTTTCTTTATTTCTAATTTGTGATCTTTCTGTTTGAGAATATACTATTATACCAGTAGGTATATGAGTTAATCTAACCGCTGAATCCGTTGTATTAACTCCTTGTCCACCACATCCTGATGATCTTGTAATATCTACTCTAACATCATTCATATCAAGTTCAAAATCAACATCATCTACTTCAGGCATAACAAGTACTGTTGCTGTTGATGTGTGTACTCTTCCTTGAGATTCTGTTGCTGGCACTCTTTGAACACGGTGAGCTCCAGATTCATATTTTAACTTAGAGTAAACATTTTCTCCTTTTATCATAAATGATATTTCAGAAAATCCACCTGATTGACCTGGAGTGCTTTCTAAGTTTTCAACTTTAAAGCCTTGATTTTCAGCATATCTAACATACATGTTATATAAGTCACCCGCAAAAATGTTAGCCTCATCACCACCAGCTGCACCGCGTATTTCTACTATTATATTTTTACCATCATTAGGATCTTTAGGAAGTAGGAGAATCTCAAGATCTTTTTCTAATTTTTTTCCAAGTTCTAATTGTTTTTCTTCTTCTTCCTGTGCAAATGAAGCCATTTCAGGATCTTTTGCTAACTCTTTTGCTTCTTCATAGTCTTGTTTTGATTTTAAATATGCATTATAGCACTCTATAATTTCTGATAAATCTGATTGTTCTTTTGATAATGACATTGTTTTTTTTACATCGCTAATTACTTCAGGTTTAGTAAGTTCATTTGTAATAAAATCATATCTTTTTTTTATATCTTCTAATCTTTCAAACATTACTCTTCCATCTCTTCTTCCGTTACAATTGCTAAATCATCTAAGTCATCTAAATCATCAGTATCTTCTTCGTAATCTTCTTCATCATTAGCTACTGCATCATCTTCAGATTCTTCAGATTCTTCTTGTTCTTCTACTACCTCTTCTTCATCCTCATCATCTACTATAGGTTTTACTTTATGATTTTCTTTTAAATCCCACTCAGCATTATCTAAAAGAATAAATCTTTTATCTGTTGTAAGTGTCGTATAAAAATCTCCTATCATTTCATACATAGAATTTTCATCTATTTGTAATAATTTGCAAACTTCACCAAATAAAATTGGCGTAGTTGCAGACTTTTTATCTAGCTTTAATAGTTCATAAGCTATATCTGTATAAGAAAGTAATTCTAATTCCTCTAAAGGCATTTGTCTAATATTCATAAGTATCCTCCTACATTTTATTAGGTGCTTCAACACCAATAAGATTTAAAGCATTATTTATAGTAATAGCTACTGCTTTTATCAAACTTAGTCTTTGACTAGATGAAGCTATATCTTCAGTTAATATTCTATGCTTACCATAATAATTATGGAACATAGAAGCTAATTCATACACATAATTAGTAATTAAATGAGGTTCTTTCTTACCTGATGATACTTCAACTACACTTGAAAAATCATATACTTTAAGAAGTAAAGCCTTTGAATCATCATCATATATTTTTTCATAAGTCGTAGCAAAATTAATTTTTTTTAAATTTGCCTCATTTATTATAGAACATATTCTAGCATGAGCATATCCAACATAAAAGAATGGATTTTCATTAGATTTCTTTAAGGCTAAGTTTATATCAAAGTCCATCTGACCATCTAATGACCTACTAGCAAAAAAGTATCTAGCTGCATCTGAGCCAATTTCATCTACTAATTCTCTTATAGTTATGTTGCCACCAGTTCTTTTACTCATTTTAACAACTTCTCCATCACGAAGTAATCTAACCATTTGTAAAAGTCTAACCTCTAGTTTATCTTTATCATAACCTAAAGCCTCAATACTAGCTTTTAATCTAGATACATAACTATGATGATCAGCCCCAAAAACATCAACTAAATAATCAAATCCCCTATCAAATTTATCTAGATGATATGCAATATCTGGAACTAAATAAGTATAACTTCCATCAGTTTTAACTAAAACCCTATCCTTATCATCACCATAATTAGTAGTTTTAAGAAATAGCGCATCATCTTTTTTATATACTAATCCTTTTTCATCTAATATTTTTATTGACTCTTCTATTCTTCCTTTAGCGCGAATATCTTTTTCAGAAGTCCAAACGTCAAAAGTAACTTTAAAATCTGATAAGTCTTTTTTTATAATGCCTAATAAATAATCAACCGCTACTTTTTTAAAGTACTCTATATCTTCATCTAACTTTTTATCAGAATATTTATCTTTAATATTTTTAGCAATATCTATTATTTCACTTCCATAATATCCATCTTCTGGCATATTTTCTTCTAAACCACATAATCCTTTATATCTTTCTTTTAAAGACAAACCAAGGTTATTTATCTGATTTCCAGCATCATTTATATAATATTCTTTAGTAACATTATATCCTGCAAAAGACATTATATTAGCAAGATTAGCCCCGTAAGCAGCTCCACGAGCTGTACCTAAATGAAGTATACCTGTTGGGTTTGCACTAACAAACTCTATATCTATTTTTTTATTATTACCAATATTTAATTTACCATAATCTTTATCAGCTTTAAGGACATTTTCTATCCCGCTAAAAACATATTCATCATTTAAATAAATATTAATAAATCCAGGTCCAGCAATCTCTACTTTTTCTATTTCTTTAGTATTTTCTTTTATTTTATCTACTATTTTTTCTGCAATATTTCTAGGATTATCCCTCAAAACCTTAGTAAGCTGCATAGCTATATTACTAGAAAAATCCCCATTTTCTCTATTCTTTGGAACTTCTACCATTATATCTAATAAGTTAAATTCGATATCTAAATCATTTAAAGCACAAAAAATAATTTCTTTTATTCTTTGTTTTAGGTTCATTATAAATCTCTCCATTCTAATTCAAACTCAAAACTATCACTGAATTCTTCGTTCATATACAAATCATACTTTATATATATTCTATTATCTAAGATAGATAATTCTTTAGTTATAGTTTCTAGTTTAATAATTGTATTTATATCTTTAATATGATATTTAGTTATTAAAGATTGATCCTTTTTAAATTCTAAGTCTATTTTTACATCATTATTTTCTCTAGTGATAAATATCTTTTCATCTTCATATATAATATTCATTATAAAACCATTTCTATCATAAGATATCTTATTATCTTTTAAAATGGCTTTTTTATTATTAATATTTTCTTCTCCATTTGATGAATTAATTCGTTCATTGATAATAATTTTAGACATAAAAACACCTTTAAATTTTTTCTAGCAACAATATAGCATAATATATTAAAAAGGTCAACATAATATTGTACTTGAATTTTATATTTTTAAGTTTTTAACTATTTTATACAAAATATTTTAAAAAAAAGGGGATTTATATAAGTTTTGTCAAATAAAAGTATTGGGAGGCACTAAAAAACTAACCATTGTTTTCCACCTATTTTAGAATAAGAAGGGTGGTGATAATTATGAAGTTTAAGTTCGAAATAAAATTTAACATTAAAATAATTATCATTTTAATATTTATTATATTATATATAATTTATAATTAAAAAAATAAACAAGGTTAGTTAATTCTAGCCTTGTTTTCTAAACAAAAACCGGAAAACAACTAGTTAGTTGTCTCCTACACATATATTATATAAAATTTTAAAGCTATTATCAATAAAAATAATAGTTTTTTTAAATTGCTTTAAAATTAAATTCTTTTTTTTTATAAATGACTCATTATATATTACATTTATTTAAATATAATAAATAGTTGTTATATTTTAAGTCTTTCTACCAATAATAATTTTAGAAGGATGAAGACTATGAAAAAATTAAAAATAATATCAAAAACATTAATTATATTAATGCTTGTTTTTTGTGCATTTTATTCTACAATATTTGTAATTGCTAAAATAAGCAGTAAAATAGATATTAAAAATTCAAATAGTATATACATGTATGATAAAGATGGAAAGAGCTTCTACGAAGGAAATAATGGCACTAAAAAATGGGTTAAATTAAAAGATATATCAAAAGATTTAGTAAATGCTACCATATACTCAGAAGATAAAAATTTTTATAATCATAATGGATTTGATATTCCAAGAATTATAAAATCTATGTTTATCAATATTAAATCAAATGATTTAAAACAAGGTGCATCAACAATCACTCAGCAATATGCAAGAAATTTATTCTTAACATTTGATAAAACATGGGAAAGAAAAATTAAAGAAGCATGGTATGCATATAAATTAGAAGTTACATACTCAAAGGACGAGATATTAGAAGGATATTTAAATACTATAAACTACGGAAATGGTATTTTAGGTATTGAAAATGCATCCCTTTACTACTTTAATAAGCCTGCTAAAAATTTAACTTTAGCTGAAAGTGCTATGTTAGCTGGTATACCAAAATCACCTAATAATTATTCTCCTTTAAACGATGAGGCTGCTGCTAAAAAAAGACAAAAAGAAGTTTTACAAGCAATGGTTAATAATAAAGTTATAACAAATGAAAAAATGAAAGATACAGTAAGTGAAAAGTTAACATATTATGGTAAAAAAGAAAATTTAAATTTATCTACTATAATGTATTATCAAGATGCAGTAATTAAAGAATTAAAAGAACTTAAAGTGGTTAGTGATGAGACAATATGGAAAGAAGGAATAAAGATATATACTAGTTTAGATATTAATGCACAAACCTCTCTAGAAGATAGTATAAAGAAAAATCTTGAGGGAAAAGATGAAATGGAAACATCAGCTATTATGGTTAATCCTAAAAATGGAGAAATAATAGCACTTGCAGGAGGAAAAGACTATTCTAAATCACAGTATAATAGAGCTATTAATTCTAAAAGACAGGTAGGCTCTACTATGAAACCTATATTATATTATTCTGCACTAGAAAATGGTCTTACACCAGCATCTACGTTTTTAAGTAAACCAACTACATTTAAAATTGATGATAAAACAACTTATTCACCTAGTAATTATGGTAATTTATATCCTAACGATGATATTACAATGGCTCTTGCTATATGTTATTCTGATAATATATACGCTATTAAAACACATCTTTTTTTAGGGGAAGATATGTTAGTTAATTATGCAAAAAAAATGGGCATTACAAGTAAATTAGAGGCTAATGCTTCACTTCCTTTAGGAACTAACGAGCTTACAATTACAGAATTTGTAAATGCATATTCATCTTTAGCTAACGAAGGAGTTAAAACTAATAATCATATAATAAGAAAAATAGAAGATGGAAATGGGGATGTTATATATAAATATAAAGAAAAAAAAGAAGAAATTTTAAATAAGTCATACTCTTATATATTAAGTGAAATGCTTGCTAATACATATGATACTTCGCTTAAAAGTTATACATCACCAACATGTGCATCTATTAAACCTAAGTTGACTAAAAAATATGCAGTCAAATCTGGTACAACTGATTATGATCTATGGACCTTAGGATATAATCCTGATGTTGTAGTTGGAGTTTGGACTGGATATGATGATAATAGAAAACTATCAAGTAAAGAATATAAATATTCTAAAAATATATGGGCAGATGCTATAGAAGAATACTTAAGAGATAAAAAAGAGGTTTGGTATGATAAACCTGATAATGTTGTTGGAGTATTAACTGATTTAAATACAGGAAAAGTAGCTAATAATAATTCAAAACTAAAAAAAATACTTTATTATGTTAAAGGAAGTGAACCTGGAAATACATCCCGTTCTAAATTTATTAAAAAAAGCACAAAAAAAACGGATTAACCCGTTTTTTATTATTCTTCATTTTGTTTGTCTTTTATATCCTCTGACAATGCCTTTTTTAATTCTTCTTTATTCATTGAAGAATAGCCCTTTATTTTCTTTTCTTTTGCCATTTCTTTAAGCTTATCTAAATTAATATCATCTAGCATATCAATTGTAGGCATTTTACCATGTTCTGCTAAATAATCAATCTCTTCTTTAGTTAAAGTTTCATGTTCTATTAAATTACTTGCAATTAAATCAAGTAAATCTCTATTTTTTTCAATTATCTTTTTAGCTTTTTCATAACAATCATTAATAATTCCTCTAACTTCATTATCTATTTCAAGAGCAACTTGATCAGAGAAATTTCTGTTTTTATTATAATCTCTTCCTAAGAAAGAACTTCCTTCTGGAGTTTCTAACTGAACTGGTCCTAATTTTGACATACCATATTCAGTTACCATGCTTCTTGCTATTTTTGTAGCCTTTGAAAAATCATTGTGTGCCCCTGTTGTAATTTCTCCAAACACAACTTCTTCAGCAACACGACCACCAAGAAGACCCATTATTTGTTCTAATAGTTCTGTTTTAGTAGCCGTAAACTTTTCTTCTTTAGGCATCATTAAATTATAACCACCAGCTTGTCCTCTTGGAATAATTGTAACTTTTTGAACATCATTTGCATCATCTAATTTAATTCCAAGAACGGCATGCCCGGCTTCGTGATAAGCAACAAGCTTCTTTTCTTTATCAGTATATTTTTTAGTTACCTTAGCTGGTCCCATTATAACTCTATCTATAGCTTCATCTATTTCTGACATAGTAATAGCACTTTTTTCTCTTCTAACAGCAAGAAGTGCTGCTTCATTAAGTAAGTTTTCCAAATCAGCTCCAGAAAAGCCTACACATCTTTTAGCAATACTATCTAAATGTACATTTTTAGATAAAATTTTATTTCTTGCATGTACTTTTAAAATATCTTCCCTTGCTTTTAAATCAGGTAAATTAACAGTAACTTGTCTATCAAATCTTCCTGGTCTTAATAATGCTGGATCAAGTACATCTGGTCTATTTGTTGCAGCGATTATAATAATGCCTTCATTTGCGCCAAAACCATCCATTTCAGTAAGTAATTGGTTAAGTGTCTGTTCTCTTTCATCATGACCACCACCAATACCTGTACCACGTTGTCTACCTACTGCATCAATTTCATCTATAAAGATTAAACATGGTGCATTTTGTTTAGCTTGTTTAAACATATCTCTAACTCTTGAGGCACCAACACCAACATATAGTTCAACAAAGTCCGAACCAGATATAAAGTAAAATGGTGCATTTGCTTCTCCTGCTACTGCCTTTGCAAGTAATGTTTTACCTGTTCCTGGAGGACCTACTAATAAAACACCTTTTGGTATTCTAGCACCTAACTTTTGAAACTTTTTAGGATACTTTAAGAAATCTATCAATTCTTGTAATTCTTCTTTTTCTTCTGGTAAACCTGCAACATCTTTAAATGTTACTTTACCAGTATCAGGATTTAACTTAGCCTTACTCTTTCCAAAATCAAATGAACCCTTTTGTGTTCCAAGCTGTTTAGTAATGAAAAAGAAAGCTAATCCAAATAGTAAAATATATGGTAGTAATTCTATAGCAAATCTGTACCAAGCACTTGAAGCTTGATCTGATTTAGATATTATCTTAAAATCTTTTTTCTCACTAGCTTCTATTATCTTTTTTACTACTATATCAGATAAAGGCGTTTTAACAGAGAATGTTTCTCCATTTTTACTTCCTTTTAATTTACCAGTTATTTGATAAGTATAAGCCGATGTTGAAGGCATTATAACTAATTCCTCAACTTTATTATTGTTAAGAGCTTTATTAAATTCATTATAAGTTAATACTTTGTTGTTATTATTAAATGAATTATAAAATAATAACAGTGCTAATCCGATAAATAACAAAAGAGCATAAGGAAAAGCACCCTTTTTTATG
The DNA here is from genome assembly GCA_934148015.1 of uncultured Bacilli bacterium. Classification (GTDB taxonomy): domain Bacteria; phylum Bacillota_I; class Bacilli_A; order RF39; family UBA660; genus Aphodocola. Next base: position 114,800 of record CAKPCU010000001.1, on the reverse strand, counting down.
TTTTGATTATTTTGATTCATCATTTTCCTCCTTGTAATACTTAATTATTATATCATATTTTCCATGTTTTGATTTATCATATTTAGACTTCTTTATACCAGGAATCCAAATTACATTATCTTTACTATCTACAACTAATGGATATTTATCTCTTAAATTTCTTGATATCTTTTCATTTATAAATATATCTTTTACTTTTTTCATTCCATTAAGTCCTAAAACCTCTATTATATCGCCATCTTTTTTATTTCTAATATATAATGGTAAAGATATTTCTTTACTGTCCAAAGCAGTTATATAATTAGTTGTATTTTCTAATACATCTATTTTCTTTATAATATATCCATTATCTAATTTAACACTACCATCAAACTTATAGCAATAATTATTATAATACTTATTATTATCGAAATATATCTTATTATAGTCTTTAATTATTGTTTTATTATCTGGCATAGAAAATAAAATAAATGGTTTATTACTTAATATCATGTTTTTTATAAAATCAGTATGTTTTTTTGTAATTTTTCCTATGTTATCTTTATAATTATCAAATAAATATTTTCTAATTACTTTATCTATTATTAAATCATCTTCTTTAATTAAAGAACTTATTATAATTTCATTATTAACAACACATTTTTTATAAATATTAGAAGTTACTTTATTGACAAAGCTATCATATTTTTCTAATTCCTTAGAAAACTCTATAAATTTTCGATGAACATTTTTATTTTCCATCTTTAAAAGTGGTAATACGTTTTTTCTATATCTATTTCTTGTGTATATTATATCATTATTAGACTTATCCACAGCATAATTAATATTATTTTCACTGCAATAGTTTAGTATTTGATCTTTAGTCATATATAATAATGGTCTTACTATAAAATAATTATCTCTTTGTGAAACTAAATTAATACCCGAATATCCTTTTAAGGTAGATCCTCTAACTATCTTCATTAAAACCGTTTCTACTAAATCATCACCATGATGAGCCGTAAATAAATATTTAGAATTATATTTTTTTAGTAATTTTTCAAAATATTTATATCTTTTTTCTCTAGCTTCTACTTCGGTAAACTTATCATTTTTATAGCTTTTTATCTTCATCATTTCGAATATAATATTATTATTTTTACAATATTCCTCTAACATTTTAGCTTCGCAATCACTTTCTTTTCTATGATTATGGTGAACATGTGCACAAATAATTTTATTTTCACTATAAAACTTATTTAAATGATGAAGCAATGTCATAGAATCAGGTCCATATGATACTGCAACTATTAAAGTTTCATTTTTATTAATATTTAAAGTTTTTAAGAATTCATCTACTAAGTCCATAAAACCACCTTAACGTATATTGTACCATAAATAAATAAAAACTCCACTCAAAAGACTGGAGTTTTAATAATTTTTAACAATTTTTACATACCTTTAAGACTTTTAATATAATCTTCGTTTTCTATGTCTAGGTACAAGTTTTCTATTTTCTTATCTTTAATATTACCATCAGAAAATACTAAATTACTATATACAAGTTTAACTATTACCTCTTCATCAGACCATAAAGTTATAGTATCTCCTCTAAGTACATAATAACTTGGTAAAACTAACTCTTTTAATGGAGTAGATGATATGATAATAGGATTAGTTTTAATTTCATCGAAAGAGTCTTTTTTACTCTTATTCTCAACGTAATTTTTTGATATAGCAAATACAGTATCATCATTATATACTAATAATTCATTACATATTGCAGCTAATTTAGAATCACATGCTTTAGAATTAAATTTATTTTTTTTCTTATACATTTTTGTTTTCCCCCCTCATTTATGAAACGTATAATAGCACAAAATGCTATATTTGTCAAATTAAAAGAAGCTTTAAAATTTAAGCTTCCTTTTTTACTAATCAACTAATTGTTCTTCTAAAGAATCTAATGCATCATCTTCAATTGGCTCACTAGCTAATTTATATTTAACATCTGAATAATACTTAGATCCAGTACCTGCAGGTATTAATTTACCAATAATAACATTTTCTTTTAATCCTGTTAAATTATCAACTTTACCTTTAATAGCAGCATCTGTAAGTATTCTTGTAGTTTCTTGGAATGATGCAGCTGATAAGAATGAATCAGTTTCTAGCGATGCTTTAGTAATACCAAGCATAATTGGACGACCAGTAGCTGGTTTTTTACCCATTATAATAGCATCTTTATTAACTCTAGTAAATTCATGCATTGAAACAAGTTTACCAGACACTAATGGAGTATCTCCACCATCTACAATCTTAATACGAGCTATCATACGACGAGCAAGTATCTCAACATGTTTATCAGAAACATCAACACCTTGTGATTTATAAACTTTTTGTACTTCTGATAATATATAGTTTTGAGCAGTAATTGGATCTGTTACAGCAAGTAATTCTTTTGGATTAATAGAACCTACATTAAGTTTATCTCCTGCTTTTACTGTATCTCCAACTTCAACACATAGTTTTACACCATAATTTGTTGTATGTTCTCTTGTTTCAACATCATTTGTAATTTCAATTTTATATTTACCATTTAATTCATCTATCTTAGTTATCTTACCATTTATTTCAGCTATAGTAGATTTAGCTTTTGGTATTCTAGCTTCAAATAACTCTTGTACACGAGGTAAACCTTGAGTTATATCTGCACCTGATGCAACACCACCATTGTGGAATGTACGCATTGTAAGCTGAGTACCAGGTTCACCAATTGATTGTGCAGCCATAATACCAACAGCTTCACCAATTTCAACTAAATTACCTGTAGCTAAATTTATACCATAACAATGTTTACATACACCATTTTCTGTCTTACATGTAAGTGCTGTTCTAATTTCAACTTCTTTAATACCAGCTTTATCTATTTTATCTGCAATAGGTTCAGTAATTAACTGATTCTTTTCAATTATTGTTTCTTTTGTATTAGGATCAACTACCTTTTTATTAGTAAAGCGTCCTACTATACGTTCATGAAGACTTTCAATTACAGTATCAGCGGTATCATCTATAAATGATGATACAACAACGCCTTGAATAGTACCACAATCTTCTTCTCTTACGATAACATCTTGAACAACATCAACTAAACGTCTTGTTAAGTAACCAGAGTCTGCTGTTTTAAGTGCAGTATCAGCGTTACCTTTACGGGTACCGTGTGTTGAAATAAAGTATTCAGAAACTGATAGACCCTCTACGAATGAAGATGTTACTGGGATCTCAACAGGTTCACCATTTGGTTTTGCAAGAAGTCCACGCATACCAGCCATCTGGTTATACTGTCCAATTGAACCACGAGCACCAGAATTAACCATCATCATTATTGGGTTATCTGTTAAAGTTACTACTTTTTGCTTTAACTCTTTTTCTACTTCGCTTGTTGTATTATTCCATACTTCACAAACTTTTTCATAACGTTCTCTATCTGTTATTAGACCACGTCTATATTGTTTATTTATTGTATCAACAACTTTTTGAGATTTATCGATAATTTCATTTTTATGTTCACTTTTTACAACGTCCGCAATTGAAATTGATATACCTGATAAAGTAGAATACTTAAATCCTAAATTCTTTAACTTATCTAGATATATAGAAGTTTCAGTTGTCTTATAACGTTTAAATACTTGTGCAATAATCTTCTTTAAGTCACCCTTAGCAAATGGTTTAATTATTTCTCTTTTCTTTATTTCTTCAGGCATATTTGAACCCTTCTTTAAGAAATGAGACATAGGAGTAAAGCTCTCATAATTTGCTTTTGAAGGTTCGTTTATGTATTGGAAACCATCTGGTAATATTTCATTAAACAATAATTTACCAACAGTAGTTACTAAATACATATCTTTTTGTTCTTCTGTAAAGATCTTATATTTAAATGATTTAGCTGGAAGTGCTATTCTAGCATGAAGAGTTACTTCTCTTCTTTCATAAGCACCAATAGCTTCATTCATATTTTTAAATACTCTACCTTCACCCATATCACCAGGTTTTTCTGTAGTTATATAATAATTACCTAAAACCATATCTTGTGATGGAGTAACAATTGGTTTACCATCTTTAGGGTCTAGTATGTTATTTGAAGATAACATAAGTAATCTAGCTTCAGCTTGAGCAGCTTCAGAAAGAGGTACGTGAACAGCCATTTGGTCACCATCAAAGTCTGCGTTAAATCCAGCACAAACAAGAGGATGTAAACGAATAGCTTTACCACTTACTAATTTAGGTTCAAATGCTTGAATACCTAATCTATGTAGTGTTGGAGCACGGTTAAGCATTACTGGATGTTCTTTAATAACGTCTTCAACAATATCCCATACTCTTTCATCTTGATTTTCTATCATTTTCTTAGCAGATTTAATATTATGTACAATATCTCTTTCTACTAATCCATGTATAACATGTGGTTTAAATAACTCTAGAGCCATTTCTTTTGGAATACCACATTGATACATCTTAAGTTCTGGTCCAACAGCAATAACACTACGACCAGAATAATCAACACGTTTACCAAGTAAATTTTGACGAAAACGTCCTTGTTTACCTTTTAACATGCTAGAAATTGATTTAAGAGGTCTATTAGATGGACCAGTTACGTTTCTACCACGTCTTCCGTTATCAAACAAAGCATCAACTGCTTCTTGAAGCATTCTCTTTTCATTTTGAACAATGATTGTTGGTGCATTAAGTTCAAGTAATTTCTTTAAACGATTGTTACGATTAATAACACGTCTATATAAATCATTTAAATCACTTGTAGCAAAACGTCCACCATCAAGTTGAATCATTGGTCTTAATTCTGGAGGTATAACAGGAAGAGCTGTTAATATCATCCATTCTGGCTTATTACCAGATTTTTTAAATGCATCAAGTATGTCTAAACGTTTTAATAAACGGGTTCTCTTTTGTTCTTGAGCACCATCCAACTCTTTTTCTATCTTTTCTATTTCTTCTTCTACGTTTATTTCTTTTAATAGTTTAAGTATAGCTTCTGCACCCATACCTACTTCAAAAGTTTTACCGTATTTTTCATAATAAGCACGGTACTCTTTATCAGATAAAGTTTGTTTCTTTTCAAGTGGTGCTGCACCTGGGTTAATAACTACGTATGATACGAAATATAATACTTCTTCTAAATCTCTTGGAGACATATCAAGTACTAATCCCATACGACTTGGTACACCCTTAAAGAACCATATGTGAGACACTGGAGTAGCTAACTCAATATGTCCCATACGTTCACGACGCACCTTAGACTTAGTAACTTCTACTCCACATCTATCACATACTATATCTTTATATCTTAATCTTTTATACTTACCACAAGAACATTCATAGTCTTTAGTAGGACCAAATATCTTTTCACAGAAAAGTCCATCTCTTTCAGGCTTTAATGTACGATAATTTATAGTTTCTGGTTTTTTAACTTCCCCATATGACCAATTACGAATCTGTTCAGGTGAAGCGATAGATATTTTAATTCCTTCAAATTTATTTGCATCTAACATTATTCTTCATCCCCTTCCGCTTCTTCGTCATCTATATCATCTAATTCATCTTCTAATTCAGCCTCAAAGTCATCCTCTTCTTCTTCACTAATGAAGTCTTCATTACCCTCATCAGCTTCCTCTTTAGATGAGGCATCTGGTGTTTCTTTTGTTTTTAACATAGAAACATTATCTATTTCTTCTATTGATAAAGGTGATGCCTCTTTTTCCTCCTCTTCTTCAAGAGTCTTAACATCTACTTCTTTACCATCTTCATTTATCATAGCTATATTAAGTCCTAAAGCTTGGAATTCTTTTACAAGAACACGGAAACTTTCTGGAACACCTGCTTGATTTATTGCTTTTCCTTTTACAATAGATTCATAAACTTTAACACGTCCTACAACATCATCTGATTTAACAGTTAAGATTTCTTGAAGTACATGAGCAGCACCATAAGCATAAAGTGCCCAAACTTCCATTTCTCCAAATCTTTGTCCACCAAATTGTGCTTTACCACCAAGTGGTTGTTGTGTAACTAACGAATATGGACCAGTTGCACGAGCATGAAGTTTATCATCAACCATGTGATCTAGTTTTATCATGTACATAACACCAACTGCTACACGATTGTCAAATGGTTCACCTGTTTTACCATTATATAATACTGTTTTACCATCTGGATCCATTCCAGCTTCCTTCATCATATCTTGGATATCTTCCCAAGTTGCACCATCAAATACTGGTGTTGCTGTATAAACTCCTAACTTTTTAGCAGCCATACCTAAATGCATTTCAAGAACTTGTCCTGGGTTCATACGAGAAGGAACACCAAGTGGGTTAAGCAAGATATCAACTGGAGTACCATCTGGTAAATATGGCATATCTTCTTGTGGAACTACTAGTGAAACAACACCTTTATTTCCGTGACGACCAGCCATTTTATCTCCGACTTGAATCTTACGTTTTTGAACTATGTATACACGAATTTCTTTTGAAACACCGCTAGGCAATTCATCAGAATCCTTCTTAGTGTAAATTTTTATATCATGAACTATACCAGCTCCACCATGTGGAACACGAAGAGATGTATCTCTTACTTCACGAGTCTTTTCACCAAAGATTGCGTGTAATAATTTTTCTTCTGAAGTAAGTTCTACCATACCTTTAGGAGTAACTTTACCAACTAGGATATCTCCTTCTTTAACTTCGGTACCAATTCTAATAATACCATTAGCATCTAAGTTTTTACGAGCTTCTTCACTTACGTTTGGAATATCACGTGTAATTTCTTCAGGTCCTAGCTTAGTATCACGACATTGTATTTCATAATCTTCTAAATAAATTGATGTTAATGTATCTTCCTTTATCATCTTTTCATTTAATATTACAGCATCTTCATAGTCATATCCATTATAAGTCATGAATGCAACTACTAAGTTTTTACCAAGAGCAACTTCACCCTTATCTGTAGATGGACCATCTGCTATTACTTGTCCTCTTTTTACACTGTCTCCAATTCTAACAATTGGTCTTTGATGATAACAAGTACCAGCATTAGAGCCTTCAAAGTTTTTAAGTAAATATATATCTTTTGCTTTTGCAGTCTTAACTACAATTTTCTTACCATCAACGTATTCAACAACACCATCAGCCTTAGCAAGTACAACAACACCTGAATCTTTAGCTGCTTGTGCTTCAACACCTGTTGCAACAAGTGCTGCTTCTGATTTTAAAAGTGGTAATGCTTGACGCTGCATGTTACATCCCATAAGTGCACGTTTACCATCATCGTGATCTAGGAATGGAATACAACTTGTTGTAACAGATACAATTTGTTGTGGTGCAACATCTATATAGTCTATTTCGCTAGGTTTAGCTAAAATATTTTCACCGTTTTGTCTAGCTGGGCAGTGTTCTTGAATAATTGTTTCACCATCCATATCAACTTTAGCTTGCGCTATTATATGACCATTTTCTTCATCTGCAGTTAAATAATCTATTTCATCTTGTAATTTACCATTTTTAACTCTTCTATAAGGTGTCATGATAAATCCATATTCATTTATTTTAGCATAATTTGCAAGTGATGTAATAAGACCTATATTAGCACCTTCTGGTGATTCAATAGGGCAAATTCTACCATAGTGAGATACGTTAACATCACGTACTTCCATAGCAGCTCTATCACGAGAAAGTCCACCAGGTCCAAGAGCAGATAAACGACGTTTATTATTTAACTCTGATAATGGATTAATCTGATCCATGAACTGAGATAATGGACTTGATCCAAAAAACTCTTTAATAACAGCAGTTATTGGTCTAATATTAATTAAAGTTTTAGGTGTTGCGGTTTCTATATCAAGAGTAGTCATTCTTTCACGAATAACTCTTTCCATACGAGCTACACCAACTCTAAATTGATTTTGTAATAATTCACCAACTTGTCTTAAACGACGGTTAGATAAATGATCTATTTCATCAATTGATCCTACGTTATGTAATAAGTTTAGATAATATGATACAGAAGCATAAATATCAGATATAGTAAGAGTCTTAACATTTATACTTTGATCATTACCAATTACTTTTATTATCTTATCTTCTTCTAAAGGAGAATAAATACTAACAATTTGTACATTAGTATGATCATCTAATTCTTTATCCATAGTCGCATCAACCATGCCATAACCATTATCTAAAATAGGTTTAAATTTATCTAATACTTCTTTAGTTAATTTAGTACCCTTTTCGATAACTATTTCTCCATCTACTTTTACATCCTCAGCTATTTTTTGATCTAATAATCTATCAATAACATTAAGTTTTTTATTAAATTTATAACGACCAACTTTAGCTAAATCATATCTAAAGCTATCAAAAAATCTAGTGATTAATTGGTTTTTAGAACTATCTAAAGTAGCAGGTTCTCCTGGTTTTAACTTTTCATATATTTCAAGTAAGGCTTCATCTGTATTTTTAGTTGAATCTTTAGCAAGTGTATTTACTAAATATTCGTCTTGTCCAAATAATTTTAAAATATCATCATCGCTAGATAAACCAAATGCTCTTAAGAAAGCTGTTACAACAACTTTTCTATTACGGTCTATTCTAACATCTACAACATCTTTACTGTTTAATTTATATTCAAGCCAAGTACCTTTATTAGGTATTAATTGTGAAGATACTATAGAACGTCCATTCTTATCTATTTCTCTTCCATAATATACACTTGGAGAACGTACTAATTGTGATACAATAACACGTTCAGACCCATTAAATATAAATGATCCAGAATCTGTCATAAGAGGCATATCACCTAGGAATATTTCTTGCTCTTTAACTTCACCTGTTTCATTATTGAAAAGACGAGTTTGAACCTTTAGTGGAGCAGCATATGTAGTTTTCTTCTCCTTACATTCCTTAATTGTATGTCTTGGTTCATCAAATGAGTATTCACCAAATTCTAAAGCTAATGTTCCAGAGAAATTTTCTACTGGGCTTATTTCCTCTAATACTTCTTTGATTCCTTCTTGTATAAACCAGTTGTAAGACTTTGTTTGTATCTCAAGTAAATCTGCTAATTCTAGAGATTTATTTACTCTTGAAAAGTCTCTTCTTTCACGGTATTCGTTTACTTTTTTTATCTTATAAGCCACGCGTTTCCACCCCTAAACTATAAATTTTTAAAGAACATGTCTAAATTTAAAGACACAGTACCAATTTAAAATATTACAGAAAAAATCTACACTTGTCAATAAGTTTTTGAATATTTTACAAAAAAATACAAATATTTTATTACTATTAGCCAACTAAATAATTAAATAGCACACAAAAATGATTAAGATTATGATCTTAATCGCTTTGTTTAGTAAATTTTAAACTAATGTATATCTTCATCCTTTATTAATGCATCTTTTATAACGCAATCCTTATAACATGTTTTTATACAAGCTTTTATATTTACATTTATTAAGTATAATATTAAATATTTTCATTACTATAAAAACACAAACACGTCACTTGCATTAATTATTATTTATTTTCTATTTTTTATCACTAATATATTTATAATTTAAATTATTATTATTTGTTATAACTTTTTCACCAATTTCACGTTCTAAATCTACTCTTGCATTATTGGCTATCTTGCCACCACGCCTTGCCATTTCTATATTTTTTTAAACCACGTGGATTATGTTTTTTAGCAATCTCTCTTGTTGCTATTTCACCTAAGTCTGCAAGTGTAACTTCAATATCACTCATATTATCTCTTAAAGATTCTTTTCTAAGACCTTTAAATTGTTTAAATTCTTTTGCAGTCATGCCTTTTTATAAATTTCATTAGTTAAAATAGCATATTCTTTATTTTCGTTTATTCCTCCATCTTTCCAAACACCAGTTAACCTTTTCCTATCTTGCATTCCTTTAATTCTTTTACTCATCCAAGCTTCATCATATCCTTTTGTACGATAAAGATCTATACCACGTTGAACACTTATAGATGGATCAAATACTTCATCTATTCTTTCACTGCCTAATTTAGCTAACCATACTTTTATTGGTTCTGCATTTTTACTAGGAATAGATTCAATTATTCTAAACATTTCTTCTATATCAACAACATCTGTTAATCTATATTTACTATCTTGAGCTTTTAATTTCAACTGGTGACAATTTGTCACCGTTTCATTTTCCTCTTCTTTTAATCGCTGTTTTAATTTATTCCAATATTTTCTACCATCTTTACTTTCTGCTATTACTCCTACTATATCTACAACACTTATATAATATTTTTCATCATCTTTATCCTATACAGTTTTAATTGTTTCATTATTAAATATTTTTTTCATCACCTATTTTTATTTTAATTCAGATGTTTTTAATACTAAATTATTATATAATAGAGGCTTTAATTATGAAAAAGCCTTTCTTTTTTTCTATTATATAAACATTTTTATAAACACTTTTCATATCCCTTACTAAAGATAATGCACCCTGTTTTTTTCTTACAACTATCCAAAGTTCACCACTACTATTTAAGTGATTTTTTGCATTCATAACTATTTCATATAGTTTATCTTTACCAACCCTTATAGGTGGATTAGATACTATATAATCATATTTTTTATTAATATTACTATATGCATCAGATTCAAAAACATTAGCACTCAAGTTCTGCTCCTTTAAGGAGATTTTAGATAAATGTATTGCTCTTTTATTTATATCAGACATATCAACTAAAAAACCTAATTTAGAAGCATATATTCCTATTGGTCCACAACCACATCCTATATCTAATAATGACTTAACAGATGAATCATTATATTTAAAAGTTTTTAATAATAACTCTGTACCAAAGTCAAGTTCTCCCTTGGAAAACACTCCATTATCTGTATAAAAATAAAAAGTTATATTGTGGATAACTACATTTACCTTTTCTATTTCTGATTTTAAATTTTCCTCATTTGTAAAATAATGTGCCATTTTCTATCACCGTAATGATTATATCAAAAAAGAACTACAATTAGTAGTCCTTTAAGTACTTATTATCTAAATTAAGCAAGTTCAACTGTTGCGCCAGCTTCTTCAAGCTTAGCTTTGATATCATTAGCTTCATCCATAGGAGCGTTTTCTTTAACGTTTCCTCCTTCATCAGCTAGCTTCTTAGCTTCCATTAATCCTAAACCAGTAATATCTCTGATTGCTTTGATAACTTGGATCTTAGCTGATCCAGCATCTTTTAATACTACAGTTGCAGAAGTTTTTTCTTCAGCAGCAGCAGCTACTGGAGCAGCAGCTACAGCTACAGCTGATGGATCTACTCCAAATTCCTCTTTCATTGCATCTACTAATTCTTTTACTTCAAGAATTTTCATTTCTTTTATTGCATCAATAATTTCTTGTGTACTTAATTTTGCCATTATATTTTCCTCCCTAATATTAATTATTTTCTTCTTCTAGATTTTGACTATGTAAGTCAAGACAGATTGCAACATTTTTAACATGTTCCATTAATCCTGCAGCAAGCATTGTTAATAATCCATCTCTTGATGGTATTGTTGCAAGTTCATTTAATTCAGCTAATGTAGCTACTTTACCATCAACATATCCACCTTTTAATTCAAGTGCTGGATGATCTTTAGCGAAGTCTGCTAAAACCTTAATAGGTGCAATAGCATCTTCAGATGTAGCCATAGCAGATGGACCTTCTAAACAATTATCTAAATCTATAGATAACATATCAAAAGCTCTCTTAGTTAAAGTATTTTTATATACTTTATAAGAAGATTCTTGCTCACGTAATTTACGACGTAAATCGGTAATTTCAGCATCAGTTAATCCACGGTAATCGAATAAAACGATACTATTTGCATTTTCTACGCGATCTTTAATTTCATTAACAACTTCTTCTTTTCTAGCTATTATAGCTTTATTTGCCATGATTTTACCTCCTTCTTTAGTAATAAGTACCTATAATTAAAAGGTCTTTGCAAAGACACAAAGACCTTAAAATCCTTTAATATGAATTCTTAGTCCTCGGTAGGAATACAGTTATGCTAAAATTTAGCTCCTACTGTCTTTGGTACTTTATAATTAATGTGAATAACACATCAACTAACAATATTATAACTATTTTTTATTATTTGTCAAATGAGCTTAAATCAACTTTAACTCCTGGACCCATTGTAGAAGCTAGTGATACGCCCTTTAAATAAATACCTTTAGCAGCTTGTGGTTTAGATTTAATTATAACATCCATAAATGCTCTAATATTTTCTACTAATTTTTCACCATCAAATGAAACTTTACCAACAATAGCATGTACGTTTGCATAAGAATCTGTTCTATATTCAACACGACCCTTTTTAACATCCTCTACAGCTTTTTTAGTATCTAATGTAACTGTACCAGTCTTTGGATTAGGCATTAATCCTTTAGGTCCTAAAACCTTACCTAATCTACCTAATAAAGGCATCATTTCTGGAGTTGCTATAATTACATCAAAATCAAACCAATTTTCTTTATCGATTTTAGTAATCATATCAACATCACCAACATAGTCAGCTCCAGCATCTGTTGCAGCTTTTGCAGCATCACCCTTAGCTAAAACTAAAACTTTCTTAGTCTTACCAGTTCCATTAGGTAAAACAATAGCTCCTCTTAATTGTTGGTCATTTTTCTTAGTGTCTAAGTTTAATCTAACTGCTATTTCAACAGTACCATCAAACTTAGAAGTAGAAGTTTCCTTAACTAAATTTACAGCTTCTTCTAAAGTGTATAACTTACCTTTTTCTATTTTATTTAAGGCTTCTGTATACTTTTTGCTTTTCTTTCTCATTTTCTTACCTCCTTGTGGTATAAGCGGATTTTCCTCCCACATAGATAAATCTATATGTATTTATTATTATATTTTACTAATCTTTAATTTCAATACCCATATTCTTAGCAGTACCAGCAACTATTTTCATAGCTTCTTCTACAGTATATGCATTTAAATCAGGTAATTTAATTTCAGCAATTTCTTTTAATTGTGCTTCTGTAATACTTCCAATAACTTCTGCACTTCCCTTTGCTGAACCTTTTTTAACTTTAGCAAACTTCTTAAGTAAGAATGCTGTTGGTGGAGTTAAAAATCTTAGTTCATAACTTCTGTCATCATATACAGAAATCTCAACTGGAACGATATCTCCCATTCTATCTCTTGTTGCATCATTATATTTAACACAAAATTCACCAGAATTTACACCTAATGGTCCAAGTGCAGTACCTACTGGTGGAGCAGGTGTAGCTTTACCTGCTGGTAATTGTAACTTTAATTTTCTAATTAATTCCTTTGCCACGAAAAACACCTCCTATTAATAAATTTTTTCGCGAGTGGTCAAATAGCTTTTATTTTAAATCCGCGCCTTCCACTAATTTTTCTTTCATCATCTATATAAAATATATAGCTGCGACTAACATTTTAACACAGCTTATATGATAAAAGCAATACTTTTTTACTTTTATTCCTTTGTAAATTGAGTCAATTCTAACTCAACATTAGTTTCTTGTCCAAATAAATCGATTGAAACATTAGCTTTTCCAGCTTCTTTATCAACATCAATAATCTTACCTTGTAACATCTTAAATGGTCCATCAACAATTTTAACATTATCTCCAGGTTCATAATCTGCCACAACAACATTTTCGTTATATCCAATTTCTTTGAATATTCTTTCTACTTCTTCATCATATAATGGAACAGGTTTAGCGCCCTTACCAGATGATCCTAAAAATCCAGTTACTCCTGGTGTATTACGTACGATATACCAAGACTCATCAGACATGATCATTTCTACTAATACATAACCAGGAAATAATTTTTTTAACTTTTCTTTTTTCTTTCCATCTTTTATTTCTACTTCTTTTCTTTCAGGAACAATTACTCTGAATATGTTTTCTTGCATATCCATAGAATTTATTCTCATATCTAGCTTTTCTTTTACTTTAGCTTCATGTCCAGAATAAGTATTAACAACATACCACTTTTTCTCTTCCATATTATTTAACTAGCTCCTTTACATATGACATTAATGCAATAATTAAATCAGTTCCTACGAAAAACAAACAAATAAATAACATAAAAGCAAGTGTTGCTATAGAATATTTAAGTAAATTTTTCTTAGAAGTCCATATTACTTTTTTACCTTCTTTTTTTACATCAGAAAAGAAATCTTTTAAAAACACAAATAAGTTTTTTCTTTGTTTTTGTTTTGCCATAAAATTCTCCTTTATTTCAAAATAAAAAAACACAAAAGTGCTTAACTAATTAAATAGTAGCACAAAAATTTAAAACAGTCAATTTATTTCTTCCATTATTTTTTTTATTTTAACTTTTATTCTTGCAAGTGAACTCTCAATTGACTTTTTTGTTTTATTTAATTTCTTTGAAATTTCATCATAACTAAACCCACTAATTCTAAGTTTATAGACTTCCCTTTCAAAAGATGTTAAATCTAAATTAAGCCTCTTATCAAGTTCTTCTTGCCTTTCCTTTATTATTAATTTTTCTTCAACATTAATATCATCTGATGAAATAACATCACCATATGTTATATCTCCAGCATTAATACTTTCATCTATTGACAATGAATCATTAAGAACGCTATGTTTTTTCCTACTAGCAATTTTGACAGCAGATAAAATCTTTCTTTCTATACAAGTAAATGCAAATGTAGAAAATTTTATATTCTTTTGTTCTTTAAAATTTTCTAACGCTGAATCAAGACCTATAAGTCCCTCTTGATATAAGTCATTATAATCTATTCCTTTGTTTATAACACATGGCAGGTATTTTTTAGCATAAAATTCAATTACAGGTTTATATTTGCTAAAAATTATTTCATTTGCTTCTTCATTATTATCAGAAATTAAGTATAATAATTCATAATCATTACAATCAAGATATTCATTATCTTTCGTATTCATTTAAACACCTGTCTTTCGTTGTCTTACTACCTCATATATCATAATACCCGCCGCAACCGATGCATTTAAACTATTTATTTTACCATTCATTGGTATTTTAGCTATAAAATCACAATTTTTCTTAACTAGATTGCTCATTCCAAAACCCTCACTACCAATAACAAGAGCCGTTGGGGTTCTATAATCTATCTCATCATAACAACTACTGTTTTCCATATCTGTTCCGACAATCCAAACTCCATTTTTCTTAAGTTCATTAATACATGCATTTAAATTTGTTGCCATAACTATTTTAACATTATCTAAAGCACCAACACTAGTTTTCATAACAGTAGAGTTTATACTTACACTTCTATCTTTTGGGATTACTATATAATGAACTCCAGCAGCCTCACAAGTTCTAATTATTGCCCCAAAGTTATGTGGATCTTCTAAATGGTCTAATATTACTATAAAAGGGTTTTCTGGCAAACTATTTAACATATCATTTAAATTTAAATACTTATAATCTTCTATTTGTAATATTATTCCTTGATGATTTCCATCTTCTAACTTATCAAGTTGTCTTTTATCCAAATATTCTATACATATATTATTTACGTTTAATAAATTTAATATTTCATCTTCTTTAAAGCCATTCATAAGATATGCTTTTTTAATAACTTTTTTATTTTTCAGTAATTCTTTAGCAACATTTCTTCCGTAAACATACATATTATTCACCTACAATTTTCATAAAAATTTCATTAATTCTTTGTGTATCATTTTTTATATACAAAATTCCAAACAACGCCTCAAGTGCCGTGGCTTTTTTATATGTTACAACACTTACATGCCTTGGTTTTGAATTAACCTTATGATTTCTCGCTCTAGTAATTAGTGATAATTCGCTATCCAATAAAACATTGTTTTTAATTAGTCTATCTAATATTTCAGATTGACTACTTGCACTAACATATTCTTTTTGCTTTTTATTTAACTCATTTATATTATACATACCACTATTTAGCAAATAATTTCTAACTAGAACCTCATATACAGCATCACCTAAATATGCTAAAGAAAGAGTATTCATTATATTAGGATTCATAATTATCACCACCAATATGAATATTTTATCACAAAACACACAAAAAACAAGGTCTAACCTTGCTAATCTATTTTAAGAATTTTTTCACCATTTTTTGAATAAAAGTACTTTTCTCTTGCATATCTAGCTGCATACTCCGGATTTTTCAATTTATCAACATCATCTGTTAAAATAGTTTCTTTCTCTTTTAATTTTTCTAATTGTAAAGTTAAGTTTTTCTTTTCTTTTCTCTTTAATCTTATCTTGTTTATATTATCATATGATGATATAATACTCATTCCTATAATGATTATACAAATCAAAAGTTTCAAAGTAAAACTATTTTTTCTTTTTATTTTATTTGTCTTGCTAGTAGAATTTTTTTTCATTATACTATCACCCAATTATAATTATATATAGAACTTATTTTTTTGCAAGTGTTTTAATTATTAAAGTAAAGTAAACGACAAAAAATATTTCCTAAACTAAAAAATATTAATATATAAAAACTTAAAGCACCACCATTTATTAAAAATAAAAGTATATAAAATAATAAAACATGTGATATTGAAAATAAAAATTCTATTAATAACTTTATTTTTTTTCTTAATGTGATTTTTTTTAACATCTTATATGTAGCATAATAAAACATTCCATATATAAAAGAATAGAAAATAACTTTTATTTGCTCATCTAAAGTCATTATTTAAATAACCTCGATATTACAGTTTCATCCTTTTTTTTCTTAGTTGAATCAAAATATGTTAACCCATCTATAACACCTTTTATAACTATTGTACCATCATATGTATCTAGTTTTATAATTTCCAATTCTTTTCCTTTAATTCCAAGTGGTCCCATCGACGTTTCAAGCAAAAACTCTTCACTGTCAAAACTATCTATTTTGGATATACCACTTATATTTAATGTTTGTCTTCCTACTATACTAACACTGTGATTGGCTAAATCAATCTTATCAAGCTCTTTATTCATAGATAGGCCTCCTTAATAAATTATATTAACACTTAAAAAGATTATGAATAAATCATAATCTTAACAACTTTTAATATAAGCTTCTTCAACAGCCTTATCTATTTTATTTCTAAGTTCTTCATTTATAGGATGAACATAGTCCTTATACTTTCCATCTTGCATTTTTTTGTTTGGCATTGCTGCAAAAATCCTGTTATCTCCCTTTATTATTCTTATTCCATTGATTTTAAGGCAGTCATCAAAAACAATTTCGGCATAGCCTACCATTCTGGAATTATCATTTTCAGCTTTTTGAATTCTAATGTTTGTAATCTCCATTATATCAACTCCTATCAATTACATTGTATCATAAAATTAAAAGATGCTATTTCTTAATTTTCTTTCTTACTAAATATATAATTACTAATAATGCAACTAGTCCTCCAATTACTAAAGCGTAATTGATAATTAATCTTCCTGTTGTAATTGTAACAACAAGTTCAGCTGATGCCTCCCCACCAGAAGTATTAATTTTTCTATTTACCATTTCAACGGTATAATTTGTATCCTTATTTGCATCGCTTATAGATACTATTGATGTTGAATCTTTATCTTCTATTAATTCATATCCATCTGGAGCAGACTTCTCTATTATTCTATATTCTCCTGAAGGTAAATTTTTAAAGAATGCTTTACCAATACTTATATCTGTTCCATCACCAGTTTTAAATATATAAGTTGCAGATTCATCTTCTTCAGTCAAACCTTTTTCATAGTAATACAAACCAGGTTTTGACTCTTTTAATAGTATATCTTTATAATAATTATTTTCCTTAACTTGAAGAGTAAATTCTCCGCCACTCAATACTTGTCCAGTTTCACTTCTTTTAGTAAATTCTAATCCTGTAAATCCATTAACAAAATTAGCTTCATTTCCCTCTGAACAAACATCTATATTTATAGATGGATTTTTAGGAAGTGTTTGTCCTTTTGGTGCTTCCTGTTCGGTTAAATAATACTTACAACTAGGCATTTTGGTTATTTTAAATGAACCGTTAAATGTCTTTAATTTCGTAGCTTCATCAAGTGAGTCAACTTCGTCTTTATAAGTATATACGCCATCTTCAGTAGAATCAAAAACTAAATATTTTTTACCATAACTAACTACAAACTTTGGACCTATATAATTACCTTCTTCATCGTATTCACTAGTTTCTGGGAGAGTTATTTCTGATCCACTATCCTCATCCCAAACTTTTTTATTTAAAGTAAATTCACTTTGTTTATTTTTTATCTCTTGTGTTGCATAAGAAGATGTATAAGTTTCATTTTCCTTTGTTACAAGGACACTATATGTTTTATCATCAGAAAGATATCCAGTTGGTGCTTCAGCTTCCTTAATGTAATAAGTTCCTGGTCTTTCTAATTTATTACATGTAGCTTCACCATTTTCATTAGTAGTAATAGTTTCTATAGCATTAGAACTACCACATAAAGAATTATTACATACATAAAATTTGGCACCTTCTATTTTAGTATCAGAATCATCAGCATCTACTTTTACCACTTTTAATTGGTATTTTGGAGTATAAACATAAATAGCACTGTTTTTTGTAGTTCCAACAACCTTAATTACATTTTGGTAGTTTTTTTCATCTTTTAACTGCTTAAAAGCTATAGCATTAGAACTTGCTGTGTGGTTATTTTTAACTTTTATTCCAACCTTTTCAGCATTTTCTTTTGATATAGAACTTTTAGATATTATTTCAATTATTTTATTACTTGTTATTGTTGCACTAAGTGAAGAACCAACCTTATCTATCTCCCAATATTTATAATTTTCATTCTCGTCTTCAACCTTTAAATAAAACTGCTTTTTATTATCATCCCAGTTCATTTTATATGTATTACTTGAAGTTTTTGTATCTGATGAAAATCTATAATTACTATCACTATCACCTGGATATACTTCAAATGCATTATGAGCAGCTTTTCTTAAGTTTTTATATGCTCCTCGCAAAGTTGTTAAATCATTGTTTTGCGTACTATTTATTACTACATTGTAAAAACTATCGTGTTGATTTATATTTGAGCTATACATATAATTAGCACGTTCAGGTGCATCAGCCTTAAAGCTGTCTCTTTGTCCAGTTACAAGTTCCCAAATAATTTCTTGAGCTGCAAATATTTCGTCATATACTGGTTCAAATAAACCGGTTTTATGATTTTTCCAATCATTAACATCTTTAAACTGTTCCATTAAATTACCAAGAACAGAAGTATCCAATTTTGGAGCAAAAGTCAATAATTGCTGCACTTGATCAAAGTTATGAACCCCTGTTTTAGGATTTGCTATTGGTGTAGCATCATAAAATCTTCCATCTGGATTTGCAGCTGAAAATGGAATATCACTACCTGGTTCAATACAATAAGCTTGTTCATATACATTATCTGTATAAATATAGTATATTCCTATGTTTCGAAGTTTTCTTTGAAATGCATTTCTTGGGACATCACCATCTGTTTTACTATTACTTTTTTCATTACAATTAGCACCATTCCAATAATAATAACATAGATAATAATAATATGGTCCGCCTTCTTTAGCTTCATAGTAACTTTTTCTAAATGGTAATAACCCACCTGCCTTATAAGTAGTTACAGCATTTATTTTTGTTTTTAAAGAAAAGAAAGTAGCAAAAACAACCAATAATAATATAGTAATTTTCTTAAATATTTTTCTATTCATTTATATCACCACTTTCTAATAAGCTATTGTTATCAGAAAATATTTTCGTATTTTCTTCTGATACCGAAGCATAATTAACAAACGTACCAGCTTCTTTACTTACAATATCTAAGGCTAAAGTAACATATTTTTTTTCTCCGCCCTTTATTAAAGTATCTTTTAAACTATTATTTTGTAATATTCCTTCTTCTTTAACTGACCAACCTTTATTTTCTTCATAATTAGGATTGAAACTCATACCAGATGGAATAAAGTCATCTATTGCATATATGTACCCAGGATAATATCCTGTATTTTCAAGTTCTATAGTGTATACAACTTTTATAGTTAGATTATTTATATCTTTAACATCTAATTTTGCAAAGGTTACTTTATCCCCAAACTCTTTTGTTGTGGAAATTCCAAGTGCATTTGTTGTAACCGCTCTCGTTAAATATTTTGAAACCTTTACTTTATATATTTTGTTAAGAGATAGGCCTAAATTCATATCATTAATCTTTTTAGTATTTAAAGTAACCTCAAAAGAATCAGTCTTGGCAGAAGCATATAATTCATAATCTTCATCTTCTTCACTAATGGTTGCAGATTTAAATACAGATTTATTATAATTATTTATTATATCTTCTCTATATGCAGTTAAACCATATTTTTCTTTTAAAAATCTTGCTTCTATATAATAACTTCCAGCTTCTATTTCACCACCATCATCTGTTGATAAAAACTCATAATCACCTTTATAATTTGATAGTGTTGTCGCTACAACTTCATCACTTGTTATTTCAAGTGTTTCATTATCTTTTTCTATCTTATGAAGATATAACTTAATTCCCTCAATTTTTTCTTCATCATCATCTATTAAACCATCACCATTAAAATCTTCCCAAACATTTCCTGAAATTTTCATTTTGGAAACAGATACAGTAGTAGATGATATTTTTTTATAGTCAGCATCCTCTTTAATATAAGAAGTGTATTTATATTTATCTCCCACTTTATTATTAACTGGATTTAATTCTAAAGCTATTTTTTGAATAGCTTTACTCTCTAGATTAATATCATCTATTTTTATATACTTAACATTACTATTATTAGGTTCATCAGGACATTCATTCCACTCTTTTATATCACCTATATTGTTATATTCAAAAGCACATAATGCATCTTTTGGAATATTTGATATAGAATAACTTCCTGTATAAGTTTCGCTAGAACTATCATTGCTTGGCATTTCAAGTATCAAACTTGCTGATTTTGAAGTACTTGATGGATTATACAATTCTGTTTCAAAACTAAATTTTTCATCTGGATTTACATAAGTATCGGATGCATTGTTTCTTGCAATTAAATTGTTAGACGATGATAAATAATTAACAGTAAGCGTACTTGTTCTTTCTTTCAAGGTTGAAGCATCTTTTAAAGAGTCAGTAAGATAACTAGAATTAGATATCTCATCAATATCTGAATTTGCAATCATTTGTCCAAGAATGAAAACTGCTTTAAAATTTGAAATAGAGCCATCACTTATAGATACAGCCTGTGATTTTATATTTATTTGTTTTTCACCACTTACATCTATATTAGGAATTATATTAAAATTAATAGAATCCACAGATTTATTATAGTCAAAATATCTTATCATAATATTTATTCTATTTTTACTATAATATGTACTTTCTATATTACTACTATTTTCCACATAGTTTAATCCATCAGGTAAGTCAACTTGAACGAGTATATAATCATAATAGTTATTTTGAATATATGTTGGTGTTAAACGTACAGATGGTGCATATAAAGATGGATAAAGCTTAACGTTAGTCATACCTCCATTTGTTATATCAACTGTTGTGTTTGTTCCTTTATCATTTAATGATGCTGTTGTTCTCATTTTAAATGGAGTTATGATGTATTTACTAGGGTCTGAAAGCTTTAAATTTAAAGCAGTATCAGCTGAAGCAGTTATATCACTATATGTATTTTCACCATCTTTAGCATAATTTTTAACTTTTAATCTTAATTTTATATTAACTGGAACACCTTTTTTTACCTCATGTAAAATGAAATATATTTTTTTTATAATCTTATCATCTTTTATAGCTTCATCGTAAGTTGTAGAAGTTTCATGTTTATCAGGTTCATCTACATTTAGACAATGTTCATCTCCAGCTTCACAAGTTTCATATAAAGTATCTACAAAATTCTGTTCTTCTCCGGATTCATCAACATAGTTCTTATACTCTTTATTTATATAATAATCATTTTCAGAATCATATTTTTCTAGAACAAAGTTAGAGTCTATTGGCACTGATATTGTAACACCTTTAAGATTAGCAGCTGAATCAATAGAATGAGAAAATTCAGCATTTAAATAAGCAACTTCACCATATGCAAATGTTGATTCATTATTCTCATTTAATAATGTATAAGTTATTTTTTGAGTTCCTATACTATCTTCATCTAAATTATCCATCTTTGTACCATTTAATGTAACACTATCACCATTTGTTTTAGCTATTACATAATATGAACCCAGTCCAACAAACTCACCATCTTGATAATATATACTACTACTTGTTTTAAGATCGTTTATTTTTAATTCAAAGTTAGAGCTAGAATCAGGACCTGATAAAGAAGCTACTGTTCCAGAATCATACACATTTAAATTTAGTGATGAATCAAATTTGTAATTTGGCATCTTATCTTTTGAAATTATTCCACTATTTTCATTACTGTCAAATACACCATATTTATTTTCTTCAGTTAATAATGTAGTTCCTGCTGTGCCTTCTAAATTTAAAGCTATAGTTTGATTTGGATTAATATATTTACCTTTTAAGCAATTACCATCATTTAAAGAACATGTGTATCCTAGAATTATTCCAAATGGCGCGTAATTATAAGAATCATCTTTATATTTATAACCCGTTATGATTTTTGATGTTAACGATAATTCTTCACTTGAAACTTTTATTTGTGTTTTACTAGTATCTATAGATGTTTCACTTTGAGCCGTTGACTCTTTAATATTTATGGTAGGTTTTAGTACAGTTCCATTAGATACATTCTTAATATCTAAATAAATAGTTTTCTCTATAATAGTATCAGAAACATCCACATCAAACATATTTATAGTTAGTGTATTATAACTATCTTTTTCTTCCACACTTAATTTAGCATCTAAATCATCTGGAACAACCCAACTAGCATCTATATTACTAGGTATTGACGCAGTTATAATAACACTTCTATTTGTAGGCTTTTCAGTTCCACAACTATCACAAGCTAACTTAAAAGATACCTTATATGAAACTTGCGTAAAACTGTCTGCCTTATAATTACCATCTTCAGCAGCAGATAAATTTGATATAGTTGCACTTTTATAACCACTAGCCACTTTATCATCACTAACCACAGTTATTTGTCCTTCATAAGGATCTGTGTCACTTGCAAATGCAACAATAACTATTATACAGGTTGCAAGAAAAACACCTATTCCTGCAGAAACATATTTATGTTCTTTTATGAAATTAAGCAGTCTTATTCTTTGAATAATAAACCAATCTTTAATTTTTTGGAAATTTACTTTATTTTGTTTCATAATAGAGCCCTCCATCATAATCTTATACATCTTAATTTAACCATAAATGAAATAAAAATGCAATAAGACAAAGAAAAAAAGCTCATATATTATGAACTTATTACAACATTACCAATTAATATATCATTATAACCAAAACTTTTTACATCAATAGATGTTTTAAATGTCCAGATATTGTTATAAACTGACTCTATATATCCCTCATATATTTCATTTTTATTTCTTCCTACATCAACAGAAATCTTTATTTTTTTACCCTTTAATAATGAAACTGATTTTTTTATTTCTTGTATCATTACTCCTCCTTATCTTGGATATCCCGTTGTCATAACACCTTTTGTTTTTACACCACCAAATCCATCTTTACCATTACTAGTTTTATCTAAAAGAGATAACAAATCTATTTCATTATCCTTATCAGTTAAACTAAGACAAAGTGCTATTATAGCTGGATCAAGTGCATGTATATTAATTTTTTTAGGACTAGAAGCAAAATTAGCTCCTGATTTTATAAGATTTTCATATTCTGATTGGCAAGCTCCTGCGATAACTATTAATTTATCATAATCTTTTTGATATTTTCTGCATACCTTAACAGCTTCACAAAAATATGTAGAATTATTTTTTATTTTGGAATCGTGTCCTGTTATAACAACAATATCTGGATTAATATCTTCCAAATACTTTTCTATATTTTCTGGCATTTTATTTTCTGGAGAATATACTCCAAATGCTAAAACATTAGCTTTTTTATAAAATTCTAAACATCTATCTAAATACTCCTTATCCCCATCTATGTGAAGTATTTTACCTGGTAAATAAAAATAATCACTTCGTGAAAAATTCCTTATTTCGTTTATTTTTTTATAAAAATTATCATCACTGTTAGATAATCTATCTACTAGAACTAAGTCATCTAAAAAACTATCAGCACATAATCTAATATCTATTCCAGTTAAATATGCTATTTCACCATCTATTTCAACTATTTTAAATACAACATCATTGCCATGAGATTTTCTAGAAACTAAATCATTTATTTTAAACATATTTATCACCTAAGAAATTATATGTAAAAAAAAACTAAACATTACTGTTTAATTTTAATTTAAATTATTTGATATATCAGCAAATTCTTCTATTGTAATACTCTCTGCCCTGCAATTTATATCCTTATTATATTTTTTTAAAGTACTATTTATATTTTCTAAATTATAGTCTTTTAAATTATTTTTTAATGTTTTTCTTTTTTGTTTAAAAGAATCTTTTACTAATTTAAAGAATTTATCTTCATCTTTTACATAAAGCTTATCTTCTTTCTTGGTAAATACTACTACTGCAGAATCAACATTTGGTTTTGGGTAAAAAACGTTTCTTGAAACAAAAAATGCTTTTTTAATATTAAAGTAGTAATTTAAAAATATAGTAAGAGAGTTATATTCTTTTGTCTTAACTGATGCAGAAAACCTATTTGCAACTTCATTTTGTACCATTACTATTATACTAGATACATCTATTTTTTCTTCTATAAATTTAGTTATTATAGGAGTTGTTATATAGTATGGTAAATTTGCTACTACTACTATTTTTTTATAATTATATTTTTTTATATCTTCTTTTATGTTTCTATTTAAAAAATCATCATATATAATATTTATATTATTATAATCTTTTAAAATTTCATTTAACGGTTCTTTTAGGGTACTATCTATTTCATAACCTAATACATATCCTGCTTTTTTACTAGTTTTCTTAGTAAGTGCAGCAGCTCCAACTCCAATTTCAATTACTAGTGTATCATCATCTAAACTACCTAGTGATACTATGTTATTTAGTATATTATCATCTAATAAAAAGTTTTGTCCAAACTTTTTTTTAAATTTAAAATTGTTACTTTGTAATATTTGTTTTGTATTCATATGTAACCTCTAATCTAAAAAACAAATAATTAAACCATAAGCTTATTATTTGTTTCTTTTTTATTATCTCCATGAAACAGCAATATCTAATTGTGTTGGATTATTTCTAGCGAAACCCCCAGTATCACAAACTATTGCATATCCAAGTGAGCTTTGTATTATAGTTCCTTTTGGACGAATTTCATAATTTGCAGCTACCATAACATAACTACCTAGCATTTTAACACCATCTTCACGAATCCAATATGGGTATTCCTCTTCAGAGTAACCAGCATGTCTCATTGCTCTAACAACCCGAGACATATCTAAATTATAATATGTCTCTTTACCAGATGGCCCATATATTGCACCTTTACTTTTAGATAAAACATCCCCGGTCCAATCATTAGCTGGTAATGTAGTTGTCTTCACCGTTGTAGTTGTAGTTTGAATTGTTGTAGTAGTACTATTCGTTGTTGTACTTATTGTTGTTTCTGTTGTACTAGTTTCTATATGTTTTTCTTTATTTATGCTAGCTACAGAAGCAACATAACTTTTTGGATCAAAAGTTTTATTAGTAGTTGAAACAGTTATAATATTATCATTACTTGACGTAAATAATATTCCTACTTTTGAAAAACAAATTAATGCCACTAAACAAATACATGAAATGATTATGGCAAATTTAATTTTTCTATTTAAATTTTTCACTTTTCCACCTCATAAATCTTTTAAGATTCGGTCTTAATTCTACCATAAATACACTTATAAGTCAAATTTACTGGTCACATTGGAAGAAGTTACCTCTAAAACCTCTTTTAAACTAACACTTTTTAACTCAGCAATTTTTCTTGCTACGTATATTATATTTTTAGGTACATTAACCTTTCCTCTTAAGGGTTCTGGTGATAAATAAGGACTATCTGTTTCTAGAGAAATATTACTTAAATCTATTTCTTTTACAATCTCTTTTATCTCCTTAGCATTTTTGAACGTAACTACTCCCCCTATTCCAATTAAAAAACCTAATTTAATAAATTCCTTTGCAGACTCTGCGCTACCCGAAAAGCAATGTAATATACCATTTATTTTATATTTCTTTAATAATTCATACGTATCTTTTATTGCCTGCCTACAATGTACTATAACAGGTAAATTATATTTTTTAGCTAAAGCTAACATATTTTCAAATACATATATTTGTTTTTCCTTATTTTCTTTAGTCCAATAATAATCAAGACCTATTTCACCTATAGCAACTATTTTACCTTTATTTATTAATTTTTCAAATTCTAAGAAGTCATTCTCACATATATTATCAATATTTTCAGGTCCTATACCAATAGATGCATATACGTAATCATAATTGTTAGCTAATGTAATAGCTTCCCTACTACTTTCTAAATCAAATCCATTAATAATCATTTTATCTACACCACATAGCTTACTATTTTCTATTATATCTTTTGGATTCTTATACTCTGAACTCAAAATATGACAATGCGAATCTATTAACAAATATGACACCTCCATTATAACAAAAGAACAAAAATTAATAAGTTTCAAATTTTTATTTTAAATATAATTAAATTTATGTAATATCCACCATAATGTTCTTTTAGTTTTTATCATTTATTTTTAATTTTATTTCACTTTTCTTATATACAAAAAATTATATCATAATCTTTTGATTAATGATATAATTTCAAAAATATAAATCTAATGAGTAATACTAACACTGCTGTAAAATACATTGCATCTATTATCATATAATTTTCAAAATATATAAAAATTGTACAAAATAATAGAAGTAAGAAAAATATTATTTCTAATAAAAATCTTTTACTACTATTTTCAACTCGGTGCATAGTTTCTTTTTTCCTTTCATAAGAATTTTTTACTTCTGCACAACAATTAAAATATAACACATATAATTACAAGTAGTAAACTATATTTACAAATTATTACAAAATTAGACAAAACTTTACATTAATTACTTTCAAAATAACTATTTAAAAATAACACTAAGAAATCCACTAATACTTTATCTTTTTCAGTAATGCTATATTTAAAATCAAATATTACGTATCCTTCTAAATCGCCGTTAGGCATTATTTTATATACTTCAAAGGGTTGTTTAATAGATGCACTTTTATTTATCTTTAAATACATACTATCAACCTTATCATTAATATCATCTATTATTACTTCACCCTTATATTTATCATTGGTAGAAAATACTACTTCACTTGTATTTATTAAAATAATATCACAATTAATAATATTTGATATACTTAGTATTAAATCATTTATTAAACCATAATCTTTATTTATAAAAGAATACTTTCTAAGAGTTATTTCACTAGGTGAATTAAGTGATATTTCTAGTAATTCTCCTGGTTTTATATGCATATTTTTTCTAATTTCTTTAGGTATAACTACTCTACCTAATTCATCCATTCTTCTTGTTATTCCTGTTGTTTTCATACATTTCTTCCCTTCTTTTTTAGAATGTATAAAAATTAACAATTTATTCAATTACATCAAGCATTTTAACTAAATAATATAAAAAGTGTTTATCAATATCTGTAATATCAAGTGATATTCTTAAAATACTGTTAATATATTTAACAGAAAAATTAGGATTTATTTTAAATAACGATACTAATAAATTAGAACCATCTTGTCTTTTAGATACTTCACTTGTAAAGTAAACAGTTATTTCTTTATTTGTTTGATCTACTTTAAATATTCCTTTTTTCTTAGCATTACTTTGAAATAATTCTTCTAACATATATATAACTATCTCTTCATCTAATACTCCAAATCTATCAGTTAACTCATCTTTTATCTTAATAAATGAATCGTAATTACTTATTGTATTTATTTTTTTATGAATTTCTATTTTTAAATCTTCACTATCAGCATATTTATCACTAATATGAGTTGCAACTTCTATAAATGGTTTTTCGTCTATTTCTTTTTCTTCTTCTTTTTCATACTCTTCATAAGTACCATTATTTTTTAATCTTTCTACTTCTTCATTTAATATTTTTAAATACATATCATAACCAATTGTATCTATAAATCCAGATTGCTCTGAACCTAATATATCCCCAGCACCTCTTATTGCTAAATCACGTACTGCTAATGCATAACCACTACCAAGCTCTGTAAATTCTTTTATAGCATCTAATCTTTTAACTGCTATATCATTTAACTCTTTATTACTTTTATACATTAAATAAGCATACGCAATTAATTTTCCTCTTCCTATTCTTCCCCTTATTTGGTATAACTGACTAAGTCCAAAATGATCTGCATCTAAAACTATTAAAGTATTGGCATTTTCTATATCTATTCCAGTTTCTATTATTGTAGTACAAATAAGAAGATTATATTCTCTATTAACAAAGCTTTCCATTGTTTTTTCTATTTGTTCTTTATTCATTCTTCCATGTATATAAGTTATTTTAGCTTCTGGTACAAGTTTTTTTATTCTAATAACCTGATTTTCTATATCAGAAACCTTGTTGTATAGTAAAAACACTTGTCCATCTCGTGCAAGTTCTTTATATATTGCATCTTTTATTATTTGATCATTTTCTTTTAATACATAAGTTTGTATAGGATATCTAAAAGCTGGTGGTGTTTCTATTAAAGAAAGGCCTCTAACACCAGTAAGAGACATTTGAAGAGTTCTAGGTATAGGTGTTGCCGAAAGAGTTAAAACATCTATATTTTCTTTATACTCTTTTATTTTTTCTTTATGAGTAACACCAAATCTTTGTTCTTCATCAACTACTAATAATCCTAAATCTTTATAAACTATATCCTTACTTAATAATCTATGTGTACCAATTATTAAGTCTATTTTACCAGACTTTAATTCTTCTAAAATTATTTCTTTTTGTTTTAGACTTACGAATCTATTTAGCATTCTTATATTAACACCAAACCCCTCAAATCTCTCCACAGCGTTATCATAATGTTGTTTTGATAATATTGTAGTTGGACATAAAAATGCTACCTGTTTACCTGATTTTATAGCTTTAAAAATAGCTCTAAATGCAACTTCTGTTTTACCATAACCTACATCACCACATAACAACCTATCCATAGGATGTGGCTGCTCCATATCTTCTTTTATTTCACCAATAGCTTTTAATTGATCTTTTGTTTCATCATATGGAAATTTATTTTCAAACATTATTTGTTCTTCATCATCAGCAAAAAAAGCAAATCCCTTAACTAATTTTCTTTTAGCAGAAGTACTAAGAAGTTCAGCCGCTATATCTTTAACCTTACCTTTTACTCTTGCCTTTTGCTTTGCCCAATCAGTTCCACCTAATTTATTAAGTCTTGGTTTAGCGCCTTCATTAGATGAATATTTACTAATATATTCTATTTTAGAAGCAGGAATATATAGTTTATCACCATCTTTATACTCAAGATGAAGAAAGTCTTTTTTAAGTCCTTTTACAGTTAAAGTAACAATTCCAAGATATCTACCTATACCATGACTTGCATGAACTACATAATCACCTACTTTAAGTTTATTAATATCTCTTATTTTTGCACCATATCTAAATTTACTTCTATAATTAATTACATAATTTGATTTATATAATTCATTTCTAGTAAGACAAACTATATCATTTAATATAAAACCATTTGGTATGTTATCACTTACAATATTTATAGTATCATCTTTTATATCATTTAATGATGTAATTACTGTTTTAATAGGAGTCCTACTTATAAAATCAGAAATTATATGTTTATCAGTTAAACAAACTATTACTTTTTTCTTTTCTTTAATCATTTTCATTAAAAAACTATTAATTCTCTCGTAATTACCATTAAAATTTTCTATTGTTCTAGAATTATATATTTCTAAGTTATCATACTTTTTATCATAGTTATCTAGTTTTAAAATATTTATATATTTACTTGAAACTAAACTATTTAAATCATGCATATATTTATCAATTTTAAATGAATCAGTTTCTTTAAATTCTACTACTTCATTTACTATATTTTTATAAGACATTTTTATATCATCTAAATCTAAATATATAGTAAAGTTATCATTTAAATAATTATTAATTGAACTTATTTTATTAACAACTCTAGGCAAAAGACTTTGTCTATTTGGAATATCTTCTATTTGTTTTTCATTTATAAACTCAGTAAATGGAAGTATTTTAACATGGTCTATGGATTCTAGTGATAACTGCGTAGATGGATTAAATTCACGTATGCTATCTATTTGGTTATCAAAAAACTCTATTCTAACAGGATTATCTAAACCATATGGAAATATATCTAATATGTAGCCTCTATTTGCGTATTCACCAGTTTTAGTTACAATACTATCTTTTTTGTATCCTATAATATTTAATTTTTTTATTAGTTCATCTCTATTTATTACCTTATTTTTTTCTAAATCTATGTTTAGTGTCTTCCATAAATTTTTATCAGGTAAAAATCTTAAATATCCCATAAGATTTGTGATAACTATTCTAGGTGTTTCATTACTTGATAATTCATTTAAAACTTCTATTCTTTTAAGCATTAAATCAGGTGAAATAGCGATTGCTTCACTAACTAAAAAATCATCCATTGGAAATAAAAATACTTTTTCTTCATCATATAATCCAAGCTTTTTGTACAAGAAATTAGCTTCGTATAAAGTATTTGTAACTATAAGTATATTTTTATTTGCAACACAAAAAAGATTCCAAACATAACTTGCTTGAATTTCTTTATTTAATCCCAATACAGTAACATTATCATTTGTATTTAATATTTTATGTTTAAAAATATCATTAAACAACATAATCACCTATTTCTAATTTTTTATTTTGGTATTATATTTGCTCATTAATTCTTGAAATGGATGTGAAATAGATTCTAAAGCTGCATTAGCTGCTTTTTCTAGAACTGGTTCTAAATCTTTCTTTTCTTTTTGAGATAGTTTTCCTAAAACATAGTCTTTAGTATCCATATCTTTATCATTTGATATACCTATTTTTATTCTCTTATATTCGTTTGTCCCTAATCTTGCTTCTATGTTTTTTAAACCATTATGCCCACCAGATGAACCCTTTTCCTTTAATTTTATACTTCCTATAGGCAAATCTAAATCATCACTAATAACTACTATATCATCTATTTTTATATCAAAAAAATCAACAAATCTTTTAACTGAATCACCTGATAAATTAATAAATTCTTGAGGCTTTAAAAAGATAACTCTACACATATCATAAAAACAATCAAAATATAAAGCCCCATCTCTTTCTTTCCATTTATACACTTCTAATTTTTGTGCAATTATATCAAGAGTTTTAAATCCCATGTTATGTCTTGTATTTTCATATTGTTTTCCTGGATTACCTAGTCCAACCACTAATTTTATCTTCATATACTCCTCCACTATTTCTTATTATTAAACATTTCTAGTACTTCTTCTGTGTAATTATTATTTTCATCATGTACTATTAAATTACTTTCTATTTTTAGTCCTGCATTACCATTTTTAGATGCTTCTATTAAAACTAAATTGGAATTTGAATTAGAAAATGGTTGTATAAATCTTATTCTTTTAGGTTCTAAATTATATTTTCTCATCAAACATATAATATCTATTAATCTTTCAGTTCTATGCACTATGACCAATTTACCATTATTTTTCAATATTTTTTTTGCAGTTTTAAATACATCTTCTAAAGCAAGTGACAATTCATGTCTTGCTAAAGCTTTAGTATTGTTATTATTTATATTACTACTATTCTTATATTTAAAATATGGTGGATTGCAGGTAATTAGATCAAATGAATCTGTTTCATATATATTATGTAGATTTTTAACATCCTCATTTATTATTTCTATTTGTTTTTCTTTGTTATTAAGTCTAACACTTTTAATAGCTAGAGAAAATACCTCTTTTTGAATTTCTACACCAGTAATTTTTGAATTTGTCTTAGTACTTAAAATAAGCGGAATTGGTGCATTGCCACAGCAAAAATCCATTATCCTCATTTTATTATTAACATGTACAAAATTAGCTAATAATACTGAATCTAAAGAAAAACTAAACCAATCTGAATTTTGAACTATTTTAATATTATCATAGTTTAATAAATCATTTACTACTTCCATTATCCTCTACCACTATTATATGTTCATTTCCTTCATCATTTTTTATTTTATATGATTTATTTAGTACATCTAATTCTGTTACTCTTCCCTCATATCCGTTTTTTTCAATAAATTGTCCTATTTTTGGAAGTTCTTTTTTATACTCTGTATATGTAGAATCCTCATATCCAAGACAACAAAGTAACCTACCACAAGCTCCATTAATTTTTGTAGGATTAAGAGCTATTCCTTGATTTTTAGCCATATTTATAGAAACACTATTAAAATTTGTTAAAAATTCACTACAACATAGTGGTCTTCCACAAGGACCTAACCCACCTATTTCCTTTGCTTTATCTCTAACGCCTATTTGCCTTAATTCTATTCTAGTTTTATATTTGGAGGCTAAAAGCTTTGCTAATTCTCTAAAATCAACTCTTTCATCTGCAATAAATTTAAAAATTAATTTTTTTCTATCAAAGGTATACGTAGCTTCAAATAGCTTCATATCTATATTTTCTTTTTCAACTAACTTTTTAGCAAACTCTAATGCTTTATTTGCATCGATAAGGTTTTTATTATTTATTTCTATATCTTTTTTTGTAGCTACTCTAATAACATCTTTAAGAGGCATAAATACTTTATCTTCTTCTATATCTATTATATCAGTTTGAGCTTGACCAATTTGAAGACCTCTTTCTGTTTCAACAATAGCATGTTCTTCTTTTTTTATTTTGTTTTTTCCTGGTGAAAAATAATAAATTCTTCCACCTGGTAAAAAACTAATTCCTACTACCTTTACCATTATCACTATCTCCTATTTCTATTACTAAATTTGTCATAAATAATGTCATATTAACATTATACTTTAATTTTTCTAAATTTTCTAAAACTAATGACATCTTTTTTATTATACTTTCTTTACTATTTTTATTTGAAATATTAATAATTCCTGTTTCATTTTTAAAATAATATAACTTATTAAATATCTTATAATTTAACATATCTTTATATAAGAGTACAAGTACATATAATGCTGATTTTACCAATTCCTTTGTATTAAATACGCTTAAGAATTTTTCTTTTAGATTTGTTAAAGCCTTGCAACTATTATTTTCTAAATCAAAAAAGTATTCTATTACTAATTTAATATTATCATCGTCTAGCATACTCATATCTTTAACCAATTCTTCATTTAAAGTTGAGGAATCAGCATTTAATTTTATAATCTGACACCTTGATATAATAGTACCTATAACAGAATTTAAATTGGTAGTCGTAAATATTGCTATATTATTACTATCAGGTTCTTCTAAAAATTTAAGCAAAGAATTAGCTGCAGATTGATTTAATAAATCTACATCATATATTATATAAATTTGATATTTTCCTTCTAATGATTCTGTTTTAAATCTCTCTTTTAGCTTAATAATTTCTTCTTTTTTTATTGTATCATTTACTGGTTTTATTTTAATTAATTCATTGTAATTTTCACTATCTATTTGTCTACAAACATTACATTTAGTACAATTTGATTCATATTTATTTTCACAAAGTAAAACCTTTGAAAGTAAAATGGATACATCTTCTAATTTTTTTTTATCATTTCCAGATAATAAGTATGACTGTGTTATTTTTCCACCATTTTTAATATTATTAAGCAATTTATTTAATATTGGTTGATTCTTTATTATTTCTTCCATGTTTTAACTCCATTTAAAAATTAAAAAGTAAAAAAAGTGCTAATCCAATTACACCAGGTACATCAAATAAACTTGCTACTAAAATTGTTATTACGTTTATTGGTATTAATAAATTTAGTGATGAAAGAAAAATATTATAACCAAATAATAAAATTATTCCTATAATAAATTTTCTTACGATTTTTAACAATATTTTTAACATATTTCACCTCTATTAGAAAATATGAATTTAAAAATATTTTTATGCTATTTCACTACGGTTTTCTAATGCCATTTCTAATGTTAAATTATCCAAATATTCCATATCTGTTCCTATTGGAACGCCTTGTGCTATTTGAGTTACTTTAACATTTTTTTCTTTT
Source organism: uncultured Bacilli bacterium (assembly GCA_934148015.1). Lineage (GTDB taxonomy): Bacteria > Bacillota_I > Bacilli_A > RF39 > UBA660 > Aphodocola. The sequence goes on along the minus strand of CAKPCU010000001.1, from coordinate 80,307 downwards.
AATAATTTTGTTATATATAATGATGTAGTAGTACCTTCTATTCCTGGTCTTAAGGCTAAAATTATTTCTTTTATTTTTTCTTCTTCTATTCTATTTAATAATTTATTTATTGTAATATCTTCTGGATTAATACCATCCATAGGTGATATTAATCCACCTAAAACATGATATTTAATACCATTAAGTCCTAATTTTTCAAATATAAACACATTTTTTTGATTTTCCACAACACATATTATGTCTATATTTTTGTTATCGCCAGAGCAATTCAAACATTTGTTCGTTTCACATAAACATCCACAATTAGGGCATGTGGTAATTTGATCATTTATATTTTTTATTGCTGTACTTAAACTTAATAATTTATCTTCATTTAGCTTAATCATAGAAAAAGCATACCTTTCGGCTGTTTTTTGTCCAACCCCAGGTAGCAATTTTAATGATTCTATTAAATTTTCTAATGTTTTTGGATATCCCATTTATATCTTATTTTAGAAAAGTCCACTCAATCCGCCAGCTTGACTTCCAAGTTTTGTTTCTATTTCCTTTTCTATTTTATGTAATGCATCATTAACAGCAATCATAACCATATCTTCTAGTATTTCTTTATCATCGTTATTTAGGTCAGCATCTTCTTTTATTTTAACTGATATTACTTCTCTTTTACCATTAATATTTACGGTAACTAATTCTGATTTCCCTTCAAAAATTGTAGAATCTATTTTAGATTTTGTTTCCATCATCTTCTTTTGCATTGACTGTGCTTGTTTTAGTAATGATTGATAATTCATATTATTTTGCCTCCATTTCTATCAATTCATCAAATTGATTAACAGATTTTTTTTCTGTTTCTTTTTTTATCTCATTTATTATATCATTTTCTTCTAAATAATTCATTTTTTTATTTCTCATTTTTTCAACAAATATTGGTCTTTGTTTCTGCCACCATTCTTCACTAACAAAAACCACCTTATATTTTTTTAAAAACAATTCATTTAGTATTTTTTTAACTATATCATAATTTTCGGTTAGTTTTTTTGCTAAAAGTTCAGTTTGAACACTAACAATTATTCCTTCTTCTGAAGCAGCAATTGGTTTTCCATTTAATAACATGCTTATAATTTTTTTGTAGTTTTCATTCAACAAATATTCATTTAATTTTTTCCATTTATCATCCACGTATAATAATTCTTCTCTTTTTGATTTTAAAATAATATTATTTATTCTAATTGAATTTAATTCATGTATTTTATTTTTTAAATTTATATTTTCATCTTGTAATGTTTCACGTGAAACATTATCTTTAATAATATTTTTATTTTCTTTTGATGTTTCACGTGAAACATTACTATTAGAATTTTTATCAATTAATTTAATTATATTTATTTCAAAAATTATCTTTTTTTGAAAATTTAATTGAAGTTTCGATAATATTTCAGAAAAATCATCGATTAATTCGTATAAATATGAATCTGTATTTTTGTCATAATATATTTGTGAATTATTATCACATTTTTTCTTTGTCTTTTTACTTATTATACCGTTTTGCAAAAAAATTAGTATTTTTTGCGTTAATAGTATAAAATCTTTACCATTTTCGTACCATTTATTTGTTTTTAAAAGAATGTTTTCATAATTATTTGATTTAATATCATTTAAAAATTGTATTATTTCATCATTAGATATAGTTCCATACAAGTCTTCAATATCATTTTTTGTTATTTTTTTATCACAAAATGCAAAAGCTTGATCTAACATTCCTATTGCATCTCTCATTCCACCATTTGAATTTGTTATTATTTCACTTAATGCATCATCTTCTATTCCTATTTTTTCTTCATTTACTATTCTTTCTAGACATTTTTTCATTTCTTCTGGAAATATATTTTTAAAATCAAATCTTTGACATCTTGAAATTATAGTAGCTGGAATTTTTTGTGGTTCAGTGGTTGCTAATATAAAGACTATATATTCTGGTGGTTCTTCTAATGTTTTTAACAACGCATTAAATGCTCCTATCGATAGCATATGAACCTCATCAATTATATATACTTTATATTTAGATATAGAAGGAACTAGGTTAACTTTATTTCTAATTTCTCTTATTTCATCTACACCATTATTAGAAGCGGCATCTATTTCAATAATATCAGGGTTACTGTTTTCATTATAAGTTATACAATTTGCACATTTATTACATGCATCGCCATCTTTATTATTAAGACAATTTATTGCTTTTGCAAATAACTTAGCACAGCTTGTTTTACCAGTTCCTCTAGGACCAGTAAATAAATATGCGTGTGATAGCTTATTATTTTTTATTATGTTTGTTAAAGTTTTTGTTATTGTATTTTGACCAAATACTAATTCAAATGATTTTGGTCTATATTTTCTATATAATGTTTGATAAGCCATATAGTTGCATCCTTTCTCAAAATATTATACCATTTTTTATTATATTTTAAAATAAAAAGCAATGTTAATAACAACTTATAATGTTATAACATCACCTTCTTTTATTATTAAAAAAATCTTGTATTATTTTAGTAGTATAGGTTTCATAATAATCATATTTTTCATACAATGTTAATTTGTTATCATCATTTTTTCTATATGTACTAAAATACACCTTTTTTATTCTTGAAAGTTCTATTGCCTTTTGGCACATTAAACATGGCTCTAAAGTAACATACATTTCACAATCATTTAATCTCCAATTACCTATTTTTTTTGATGCTTTTTTTATTGCTATTATTTCAGCATGCATAGTTGCATCTTTTTTAGTTTCTACAAGATTATGTGCTTTTGAAATTATTCCATTGTCTTTAACTATTATTGCCCCAATTGGAACTTCATCTTTTTTGTAAGCTTTTCTTGCTTCTTTTAATGCTTCATTCATAAATTTTTTTTGCATATTCAACCTCAAATACTAATGTTTCACGTGAAACATACAAATAAAAAGCACACACGAAAAGAGGTTATTAAAGCTGCTATCTCTCGATCCTGACTTGGTTCTAACATTTCCGTTGTGCAATAGTATTTTAATATATATTTATTAAATAATCAAGTATTATTATCTACGTTTCACGTGAAACATAAAAAAGAAGCCTATATTTAAGCTTCTTCATTAACATTATCAGTTTCGTTAAGTTCAGAACTCTCTTCATCTTTTTCAACAATAGAAACAGTTGCTACTTTTTGTCCTTCTCTTAAATTCATTAATCTAACTCCTTGAGTTACCCTACTCATCTTCGAAACTTTGTCTAAAGAAATTCTAATAATGATACCTTGGTCAGTAATTATCATTAAATCTTTATTGTTAGTTACTGTTTTAAAAGCAACTATTGTTCCGTTCTTATCGGTAATATTTAGTGTTTTTACACCTTTGCTTCCTCTATGAGTTAATCTATATTCATTTATATCAGTACGTTTTCCATAGCCTTTTTCAGTAACAACTAATACTTCTTGTCCTTCTTTTGCTATTTCAGCTCCAACACAATAACATTCACCTGATAATTCTATACCTTTAACACCGCTTGCATTTCTTCCCATTACTCTAATTTCATTTTCATTGAATCTAATCATTCTTCCATTATTAGAAGCAATTACAACATCATCATTTCCATTAGTAAAGTGAACAGATAATACTTCATCATTTTCTCTTAATGTTATTGCTATTTTACCGTTCTTTCTGATATTTTCAAATTCGCAAACATTTGTACGTTTAATTAATCCGTACTTTGTTGTTATTACTAGATATTTGTTATTTTCATCACCATTATCTAATAATATATTATTGATTTTTTCATCTTTTTCTATTGGAAGTAAGTTAACTATTGGCAATCCTTTAGATTGTCTTGAAAATTCAGGTATTTCATATCCTTTTATTCTGTATACTTTGCCCTTATTAGTAAAGAATAATACATGATTATGAGTAGTGCCTGACTTTAATATTTCAACAAAGTCTTCATCATTAGTTGCCATTCCTTTAATACCTACTCCACCTTTATTTTGAAGCTTATAAGTATCTGTTGGCATTCTCTTTATATAACCTTTATGAGTTAATGCTACTACTATATCTTCAACTGGTATTAATGATTCATCTTCAATATAATCAACAGCTGTCATATCAATTGAAGTTCTTCTTTCATCACCATATTTTCTCTTAATTTCTAGCATTTCCTCTTTTATTATATTCATAACTTTCTCATTAGAAGCAAGTATAGATCTTAATTCTGCTATTTCTTCTAATAATTGACTTAATTCTGATTCAATCTTTCCTCTTTCTAATCCTGTTAATCTTTTTAATCTCATATCTAAAATGCTTTTAGCTTGTATTTCAGATAATTTGAACTTATTCATTAACTTATTTTGAGCATCTTCATCTGAATCAGAGTTTCTTATTATACTAACAACTTCATCTATATTATCTAAAGCAATTTTTAAACCTTCTAATATGTGAACTCTTGCTTCATCTTGTTCTAAATCAAATTTAGTTCTTCTAATTATGACTTCTTTTTGATGGTCAATATATTTTGATATTATTGACTTTAAACCTAATGTTTTTGGTGTTCCATTATCTATAACTAAGAAAATTATTCCATAATTTGTTTGAAAATTAGTATGCTTATATAAATTGTTTAATACAACTTGTGGATTTGCATCTCTTTTTAATGTTATTGTAATTTTAACACCATCTTTTAAGTCAGTGTGATAATCAGATATTCCATCTATTATTTTATTATGAACAAGTTCTGCAACTTTATTTTTAAGTTCCATAGTATTAACGCCATAAGGAACTTCAGTTATTACTATTTGACTATGATTGTTTTTTTCTTCTATATATGCTCTACTTCTTATTGTAATAGAACCCCTACCTGTTTCGTAGGCTTTCTTAATTCCAGAATTTCCAAGAATTATACCACCTGTTGGAAAATCAGGACCTTTTATATAATTCATAAGACCTAAAGTATCTATTTCTGGGTTATCAATATAAGCGATACATCCATCTATTACTTCGGATAAATTATGTGGTGGTATATTTGTTGCCATACCAACAGCAATACCCATTGAACCATTAACTAACACATTTGGAATTCTAGATGGTAAAACTACTGGTTCTGGGCTTGTTTCATCAAAGTTTGGCATCATATCTACCGTATTTTTTCTAATATCTCTAAGCATTTCAAGTGATATTTTAGATAATCTAGCTTCAGTATAACGATATGCTGCTGCCCCATCACCTTCAATATTACCAAAGTTACCATGACCATCAACCATCATATATCTTTGATTAAAATCTTGAGCTAATCTTACCATTGCATCATATATTGATGAATCACCATGTGGATGATAATGTCCCATAACATAACCAACTGTTGTAGCTGATTTTTTATGAGGTTTATCAGGTGTATTACCTTCTTCAAACATTGACCATAATATTCTTCTATGAACTGGTTTTAATCCATCTCTTAAATCAGGAATTGCACGAGATGTTATAACACTCATTGAATAATCTAGAAAGGAATCTGAAATTTCTTTTACAATATCATTTTTTGCATGGCTATCTCTTTCATGAAATGTTCCACCATACTCTTCTGATTCATTTTTTTCTTGCTTTTCTATTTCTTTATTTTCTTCCATCTAAAACCCTCCTATATATCCAAATTCTTAACATATTGTGCATTTTGTTCAATAAATTCTCTTCTAGGTTCTACTTCTTCACCCATTAATTTACTAAACATTGCATCTGCTGCAACACAATCATCTACTGTTATTTTTCTAAGTACTCTTTTTTCTATATCCATAGTAGTTTCATTTAATTCTTCAGCATCCATCTCACCAAGACCTTTCATACGAGCTATTTCAGCTCTTTGTCTTACATTTTCTGGAAGAGATGCTAGATATTCTTCTTTTTCAGTCTCATCAAGTACATATTTTCTTGTCTTACCATGCATTATTCTAAATAATGGAGGTTGAGCCGCATACACATGACCAGCTTCTACAATAGGCTTAAAGAATCTATAAAATAAAGTTAAAAGAAGTACTCTTATGTGTGAACCATCAACATCGGCATCGGTCATTATTATTATTTTGTCATATCTTAATTTATCTAAATTAAATTCTTCACCTATTCCTGTACCAAATGCTGTTATGATTGTTCTTATTTCTTCATTTCCTAAAGCTCTATCTAATCTTGCTTTTTCTACATTAAGTATTTTACCTCTTAAAGGAAGGATAGCTTGTGTTAATGAATCTCTACCTTTTTTAGCTGAACCACCTGCTGAATCCCCCTCGACTATAAATATTTCTGATACTTTTGGATCTTTGCTTTTACAATCAGATAATTTTCCGAAGAAGTTTGTTGTTGCAAGATCACTTTTTCTAGTGATTTCTCTTGCTTTTCTAGCAGCATTTCTAGCTCTTGATGCTAAAAGTGCTTTGTTTACTATAATTTTTGCATCCTCTGGATTTTCAAGTAAGAATTTTTCAAATCCTTCTGAAAATACTTTATCAGCTAATTTTCTTACCTCAGAGTTTCCTAAACGTCCTTTTGTTTGCCCTTCAAACTGTGGATTTGGATGCTTACAAGATATAATCATTGTAATACCTTCTTTTACATCATCACCTGTTAAAGAATCATCTTTTTCTTTTAACATACCAGTTTTTCTTGCATAACTATTTATAACTCTTGTAAGTGCTCTTTTAACACCATCTTCATGTGTTCCACCATCATGTGTATTTATGTTATTTACAAACGAATATATATTATCATTGTAACCTGTATTATATTGCATAGCTACTTCAAAAAATACATTATCTTCTGTTCCTTGTAAGTGAATAATATCATCATGTATTGGTGTCTTTCCTTTATTAATAAATTTAACATATTCAGAAATACCACCCTCATACATAAATGTTTCACCTGTTGTATCTTCTAAATCACGATCATCCCTTAAAGTTATTCTAAGACCTCTATTTAAAAATGCTAATTCTCTTAATCTAACCTTTAACGTATCATAATCATATATATCAGTATCAAATATATCAGCATCTGGCTTAAATGTTACCCATGTTCCCGTTCTATTTTCTTCACATGTACCGATTTCTTTTAATGGAGCTACTGTATGTCCTCCATTTTCAAATCTTATTTTATATATTTTACTATTTTTATAAACAGTTACTTCTACCCAGCTAGATAATGCGTTAACAACAGATGCACCAACACCGTGAAGTCCTCCAGATACCTTGTATCCACCACCACCAAATTTTCCACCAGCATGTAAAACAGTATATACTGTTTCTACTGTGGATATCTTTGTTTTAGGGTGAATATCAACTGGTATACCACGCCCATCATCCTTTACTGTTATAGAATTATCCTTATTTATAATAACTTCTATGTTATTACAATAACCAGCAAGTGACTCATCTATTGCGTTATCAACAATTTCCCATACTAGATGATGTAAGCCCTTTACATCAGTTGTACCTATATACATACCTGGTCTTTTTCTTACTGCTTCTAGTCCTTCAAGCACTTGTATATCCGAGGCATTATAATGTTCTTTATTTTCTTCCATAAATTATTCCTCCTTCAAAATATTACCATCATTTACAACATAAATATCTGATTTTTCCTTTAATACATCATTTATGTCCTTAATATCAGTAGTAGTAATAAAAATTTGTATATCATCTTTAAAATAATTAATTATATTATTTTTCTTTATTTCATCAAGTTCACTAAATATATCATCAAGTAAAATTATTGGTTTTGTCTTTTTTTCTTTTATAAAAACTTCTATTTCTGCTAATTTTAAACTAAGAATTGACAATCTTTGCTGACCTTGTGATGAAAATTCTGTTACGTCTAAATCATTTAAAAACATTTTAAAATCATCTTTATGACAACCAACTAACGTAGTTTTTTGAAGTAATTCATTCATGAAGACTGAATTATATTTATTTTTAATAATATTTTTTACATCATCTTTATATAAATCATCTTCTGATATAAAACTTTTATATTTTATTTCTAAAGTACCAAAACTAGTTAATTTATTAAATGTGATTTTTAAATAATCATTTATTTTATTAATGAAATCATACCTTATTTTTAATAAATCAATGTTTTTTAAGATAATTTCATCAGTTAATATACTAAAATAATTTTTATCAAACTTAGCATTATTTTTTTGTTTTAAATACTCATTTCTTTGTTTTAAAATTAAATTATATTCTTTTAATAATATTACATAATCATTTCTAAACTGAGAAAGTTCTATATTTAAAAATTTTCTTCTAACAGATGGTGTTCCTTTAATTATTTCCAAATCATCTGGACAAAACATAATAACATTAAGTCTTGATAAATAATTACTTATTTTCTTTTGCATTATGTTATCAACTGATACTTTTTTACCTTTTTCATTTAATAAAATAGTTAACATGTGTAAAACATCACTATTATCAGTATAAGTGCCTGATACTTTTGTATATAGCTCATTATTCTTAATTAAATTAAGTTCATTATGAGTTCTATGAGATCTTGTAATTGCAAGAAAATATATACTTTCTAATATGTTAGTTTTTCCTTGGGCATTATTTCCTATAAATATATTAATATTTTTATTAAAATCAAATGAAACTTTTTTTATATTTCTAAAATTATTTAACTCAAGTTTCTTTAAAAACATAATTTACCATTTTTAAGCCCATATAAACCACCTACAACTATTTTTAGTATACTACTACATACATACTAATTATATCACATAATGAGCCTTATTTGACCGTTTTTTTTATATATTTTTTACGTTTTTTATCAAATATTTACTCTTTTATTAAAAGTTGATTCAAGTCTTGTTGCTCTAAGCACCTGATTATCCACTATTCCATATGATAATTTAATTTTTATTTTTCTTCCACCAATAAACTTTATCACAGTAAATTTATCTTCCCTATAATAACAATCAATATTATTTAATGATATCCAAGAACAACTACTAATCCTAGGAGACTTTGTTGGAAAAAAGATTATCTTATTTTGTTCTTCTATTATAATAGGAGATTTATAAGAAACATTAAGAAGATTTTTAGTACCCTCAAATCTACCAGAATAAGAACTACCAAAAAATTTACAACTATCATCTATTATTTTTATAGTTGGTGAATAAACATACAAAGTTTTATCCTTTTCATATACTTTACTAAATCCATTTGTTATAGCAATAATTGCTAACGTATTTTTATTTATTTCATATTTTTTCATTCAAAACCCTTCCTTTTTTAAATATTTGCATATATTATCCATAATATTTTTAAGAAAAGTGTCGAAATTAAAAAAAAATCACAATTTTGTGACTTTAATATGTTTTTATAGGTAAAATAAGTTGTAATAAAGTATTGTCATCTTCATCTAATATTATTATAGGATTAACATCATTATTAAAATTAACTATTACTTTATCACTTTCTATAGTTCTTAGTGCATCCATCATATATTTAGAAGAAAAGGCTATTTTAATTTCTTTATCATTATCTTTTTCAATTTCTATTTTTTCTTCTACTTTACCAATTTCTGGTGAATTAGATGATACGATAGCTTCATTTTCTATGCATTCAAATTTTATTATATTTTTATCTTTTTCACTAGTAAGTAAAGCTGCTCTATCAATTACATTAAATAGTTCATTAGTGTTTGTTTTAATAGATAATTCAAATGATGATGGTATTAATCTATTTACATCAGGAAAATTACCACTTAATACCCTTGTTTGAAATAAGATATTATCATATTTAAATAAAACTTTATTAGAGAAAACATGCATTTCTATATTTGCTTCGTTATCTTCTAAAATTTTTGTTAATTCTATTAAGTTTTTACCAGGTATAACTATATTTATGTCTTCCTGTGCTTTTACATCTAAATTTAGATGTTTTTTAGCTAATCTATATGAATCAGTTGCAATACATTCTAATAGATTTTCCTTTATAATAAAATTTATACCAGTTAAAATTGGTCTTGTTTCTTGAGTTGATACAGCAAAAGAAGTTTTATTTATAAGAGTTTTAAAATCATCTTTTCTAATTATTATTGGTTCTTTTTTCTCTTCTAAATTTAAATTAGGAAATTCATTTGCATCCATACAATTTAAGTTAAACTCAGAATTTCCACAAGATATTAATATTTTAATACCATCTAATAATTCAAAGTTAACTACCATTCCTTCTAATTTTCTAATTATTTCTAGTATATACTTACCTGTTACAACAGTACTACCTACACTATCAATAGTTTCTAATTCATCCTTTTTTATAAATGTTTCTACACTTATATCATTATCACTTGCACTTAAGAATAATCCATTATCAGTTAAATCAAACTTAATACCAGATAATATAGGTATTAGATTTTTACTAGATAATGCTTTACTAACGGAATTTAAATTTTTAAGTAATATATCTTTTTTTATACTAAATTTCATATTTATTCTCCTTATTTATATATATTTTTATTATTATTACTGTGGATATTGTGGATATCTTAAAAATTCCTTTATTATTTAATGATTTTTAAGCTTTTTTTGTCCACATAAAAAGTTGAAAAGTAAATAATAATCCACAACTATATTTTACTTTTTAATGCTTCTATTATTTGTTTGAACTGTGGATTAGTTTTAATTTCATTATTTATTTTATCCACAGAATGCATTATTGTTGTATGATCTCTTCCACCAAATTGAATACCTATTTTAGGTAGTGATTCATCAGTTAAAGTTCTACATAAATATATAGCTACTTGCCTTGGAAACGTAATAGAAGCTTTTCTTTTCTTAGATTTTAAGTCATCTATTGTTATATTGTAATATTCACAAACTACCTGCTGTATTTTTTGAATATTATTTTTTGTAAATGATGATTTAGATAAGTAATCTTTTAACGCATCAATTGCAAGATTTATGTTAATATCACTAGCATTAAACATAGTTGCATATGCAATTACTCTTGTTAATGCACCTTCTAATTGTCTTACATCTGAGTCACAATTATTTGCAATGTATGCTATAACATCATCACTTATTGTACTTGTCATATTTTGACCAATTATTTTTTTTCTTAATATCTCTACCCTCATTTCATAATCTGGTGGATAAATATTAACGCTAAGTCCCCAATTAAATCTAGTCCTTAGTCTATCTTCAAGTTTCTTTAAATCATCTGGTGATCTATCTGATGAAATTATTATTTGTTTATTATCATCATATAAGTTATTGAATGTATTAAAGAATTCTTGTTGTGTTTGTGTTGCACCTCCTAAAAATTGAATATCATCAATAATTAGAACATCAACTCCCCTATACTTATTTTTAAAGCTATCTATATAATCAAAGTTAGTACCCTTCTCATCTTTCTTATTTAAATTAAGAAAGTCTGATATAAAACCTTCACTTGTTACATAAAGAACTTTTTTATTGGAATTTTCTATAATAAAATTACCAATAGCGTGCATAAGGTGTGTTTTACCTAGTCCACTGTTACCATATAAAAATAAAGGATTATATGTTTTACCAGGATTTTCAGCAACAGAAACAGCAGCCATATAAGCAAATTTATTACTATCCCCTACTATGAATGAATCGAATGTATATTTAGAATTTAAATTTGATTTTTCTGGAGTATTAGCAGGTACTCCTAAGTTTTCCACATTAATATTAGTATTTGTAGTTATCTCATTTTCAAATACAAATTCAAAATCAAAGCTCGTATTAGTTATTTCACTAAATACATCAGATATTGTTTGATACCATGTTTCTTGAAGACTCTTCTTTTGTAATGGTGAATCAACTAATATCTTAGCAACATTATTATCAAGTGATACTAGTTTGGTATTTTTAAACCAAGTATCATATGATAAGGAAGATATCTTTGGTTTAATTTGTTCTAGAAAATTATTCCACAAGTTATCTACATTCATAAAACCCTCCTTTCCCCCTATAAATCAAGAGTTATTTACTTATATTCTATCAAAAATATTGTGGAAAAACAATAAATAAAGAAATAAAAAAAGTTTTCCACAATAGTTATCCACAAATAATTTCTTTATTTGACAAAGAAAAACAAAAAAATACACTTTTCCACAAAAAAATTATTTATTAAAAAATCTTTAAACATTTAAAGTTATCCACAGACTGTTAATAAAACCTTATTTTTAAACAAAATAAGAGTATATTTATATTAAACCTGTGGAAAACTATGTTAATAACTTTTTTCTTATAAATATTTAAAAAACTTATATTGTTGATAAGTTAATGTATTATAATCAGTTATATATTATAAACATGTATATTAAAATGGTTGACAATTGATAAAATAACCCTTATAATAATCGTGTTTAAAAAGACAAAGAAAAAGTGGAGGTGGAAATATGAAAAGAACTTTTCAACCAAATAATCATAAAAAGAAAAAGGTAAATGGTTTTTTTGCAACTAGTAATAGTGTATTAAATAAAAGAAGAGCAAAAGGACGTAAAAAATTATCAGCATAATCCACTTAGAGTTAAGTGGTTTTTTGTTATAGAAAGGAAGCACATATGAAGAAAGTAAACATAGTAAAAGAAAAAAAAGATTTTGATAGGGCATTTAAGAAAAGAAATCAAGTTTCTTGTAAATATGCTTATATGTATACGTATGATAATAATTTAAATAAATATAGATTTGGAATATGTGTTTCTAAAAAAACAGGTAATGCAGTTGTTAGAAATAAACTTAAAAGAAGAGTAAAGGATATAATTGATAAAAGTGCATTGCAATTTTTAAACAAAGATTATATAATTGTATTAAAGAAAAGTGCAAAAGATGCTGAGTATTTAGAGTTAAAAGAGGAGATAATTAAACTTTTTAACTAATTATAAAGATAGGAGAGGACCAAATGAAAAAACTAAAGAAAATAATAATAGTTTTTTTACTGGTCTTTTTATTAACTGGTTGTACTAAACAATTAGTTACAGAAAAGACGAACGATAAGGGTAAAAAAACAAAGGTTGTAGTAAGATATGATAAGGGTAAGAATGCAACAGGACAGTCATTAACAAAAAATATAATTTGTAAACCAACTAACAAGGAATTAGTAAGTATTTATAAAAAGAATAAAGTTAATACAGATAAGTTAGTTGAATGTTCTAAGTTTAAACCAATAATAAAAGCTAAAGAGGGTTTATGGGATAATATATTTATTAAACCTCTAGCATGGTTAATATTAAAATTAGGATATTTGGTAAAGAACTTTGGATTATCTGTAATATTAGTTGGTATTATAATAAGATTAATATTATATCCAGTAACAAAGAAGAGTGCTATGCAATCTGAAAATTTAAAGAAAGCACAACCAGAGTTACAAAAGTTAGAGAAAAAATATGAAAATAAAGCAAATGATCAACAAGCTATGATGCAAAAAAGTCAAGAGATGATGGCAATATATAAAAAATATAATATTTCATTATTTTCTGGATGTATAATTGCATTTATACAATTACCATTATTTATAGCATTTTTAGAAGCTATAAATAGAACCCCAGCTATATTTGAAGGAAAGTTCCTAGGTTTAGAACTTGGAACTACACCATTATTTGCGTTAACTGGTGGAAAAATATATTATATTATATTACCAATACTTGTATTAGTAGTAACTTATTTCTCATTTAAATTAAATGGAACACAAGCAACAGATGATTCAAATCCAGCTGCAGCTTCAACTAAGATGATGATGAATGTAATGATAATAGTAATTACTATTAGTTCATTTCAACTATCAACAGCAATTGGTTTATATTGGATAACTTCAAGTTTATTTACTGTAGTACAAAACTTGTTAGTTAAAAGGAGTGGTAATAATGCTAGAATTAAAAAGTCATAAATATGAAGGAAAAAATCAAGAAGAGGTTATAAATAGCGCTTTAAAAGATCTTAACGCTTCAACTAATGAAGTTTATACAAATGTTAAAGAAGAAATAACTGGTAGTATATTTAAGTCAAAAAAATATAAAGTAGAAGTTATTTTAAAAGAAGATTTGGTAGAATACATTAAGAATTATTTAAAAGAAATAACTGATTTAATGGGACTTAAGGTTCAATTTGAAGTTCAAAAAAGAGAAAACTTTATAAAAGTAAATATGATTTGTGATAATAATGCAATTTTAATAGGTAAAAATGGTAGAACAATGTCATCACTTCAAGTTTTAATAAGACAAGCTGTTCAAACTAAGTGTGAACAAAGAATAAACATAATATTAGATGCTAGTGATTATAAAGAAAAACAACAAAGAAACATTGAAAGACTTGCTATTAGATTGGCTAAAGATGTTAGAAAAACTGGTGTTGAAGTAAAAATGGATAGTATGAATTCATTTGAAAGAAGACTTGTTCATAATAAACTTACTGATTTTAAAGGTGTAACAACTATAAGTGAGGGTGAAGAACCTAATAGATGTGTAGTTATTAAACCTGTGGAGAAATAGAAATATTTCTCTTTTTTTACGTATATTAATATTTATTCTTTACATTTTAAATAATTATATAAGATATATAATAGTATTTTTTGTTATAATCATAGTACAAGGAGGATTTTATATGTCAAATTATATAGACTCTGATGATTATGAAATAGAAAAGAAATTAGCTAAAAAAAGAGAGTTACGAGAAGCAAAACAAAGAAAAAAGAAAATTAATAGAATTATCAGTTTATTAACTACCATTAATCTAATAATAGGAGGTACAAGTTTTGCTAGGGTAGCATTAGTGCGTGAAAATCCGTTTGATGGATATAGTATATCTTCTAGTGATTTTAATTTTAAATATAAGATTGCAAGATCTAGAAACATGTTAAATGATGAAAGTATTAAAGAAAGTTTAGAATATTTAAAAAATGCTGATGTAAAAGAAAAAAAGGCATATGCATTATATTATGCAATTATATCTAATTATAATTTTACAAAAGAAGAAAAAAAAGCTTTAGAAGCATATATGGATTATGCTATAGATAATAAATACTTAAATTATGAAAAAATATATGATTCTTTTGTTAATTTATCAATAAAAAGAAATGTGGATTTAGGAGATAATATAGTTGGACAATTTGATGGTAATAATGAAATAAGACTATCTAATAAAGCTGACTCATCTACGTTATTTCATGAATTATGTCATAGTGACGTTAAGAATAATTTTCCTTTATGGTTTGAAGAAGGATTAACTGAGCTTATATCAAACGAATATTATGGTTCAAAATCAGGCGTATATGGACTTAATAAGAATGTAATAAGATTTATGTGTGAAATAATAGGAAAAGAGGAAGCTAGAGATTTATTGTTTAAAATAGAAGGAACAGGCAATTTTAACCTTTTAACAGAAGCATTAATAAATAAAGGAATAGATAAAAAATTATGTGAAGAATTTTATAATGTGTTAGAAGAATATCATTATTATCAGTTAGCTGGAGAGCTTACGACAAAGGGTGCATCAATGCTATGTGTTAAAATAAAAGTTTTTTTATCAAACATGTATGATATTGTATATAATAATCCAAATAATGTTAATGATGTAATTAATAAGTTATTAACAAGTATAGATATAAATCTTGAAGAATATAAATTTTATTATTTAAATAGTCAAAAGATAGAAGAAAATAAAAAGATTTCATCTATAAAATATTATTATCCAGATAATTTATGTGATAATTTAACTAAAGATTGTGAAACTATAGAATTAAATAAAAAAACTTATATAAAGATAACTTTAGATTTAGTAGAAAAGTGTGATAAAAGTAAATTGATAAAATCTATTACTTATTATAACGATAATAATACTATAAATTACATAATGAATAATGATGATATCGTTTTATATGAGTCTAGTAAAAAAACTAACAGAAATTTAATTGATATGTTTAAAAATAAATATAAAAAAATAGATGTGGATCAATATATGAAATATCCACTTTCAATAGAAAAAAAATCTAATTTTATAGAAAAAAATAAATAATATGTGTTAAAATATATGTTCAAAAGGAAGTGAACTTTATGGATGATACAATAGTTGCAATATCAACAGCACTTGGAGAAGGAGCCATATCTATTATTAGGGTATCAGGAGTCGATGCTATAAAAATAATTAATCCTTTATTTGATGGCAAAGATTTAGAAAAATCATCAAGTCATACGATAAATTATGGTCATATAGTATATAAGGGTGAAATTATAGATGAGGTCTTATTATCAATTATGAAAGCACCTAAAACATATACAAAAGAAGATGTAATAGAAATAAACACTCACGGTTCAATTGCAGTTGTTAATAAAATAATGGAAATATTACTTCTTGAAGGTTGTAGACTTGCAGAACCTGGTGAATTTACTAAAAGAGCATTTTTAAATGGTAGAATAGATTTGACCGAATCGGAAGGAGTTATGGATTTAATAAATTCTGAAACAGAACTAACTAGAAAAATGGCTATTAATGAGTTATCTGGTAATGTTTCTAGGTTAATAGAAGATACAAGAGAAGAGATAATAAGTTTAATATCTAATATAGAAGTAAATATAGATTATCCTGAGTATGAAGATATAGAAGTAGTAACAATAAACAAAATAAAAGAAAAAGTACGAGAAATAAAAGAAAAGTTATTAAAGACATTAAAATTATCAGAAGATGGAAAAATATTAAAAGATGGTATTAAAACGGTTATATTAGGAAAGCCAAACGTAGGTAAATCAAGTCTTTTAAATGCTTTATTAGAAGAGGAAAAAGCCATTGTAACAGATGTAAAAGGTACAACCCGTGATATAGTAGAAGGAAGTATTTTAGTAGGCGGTGTAAAACTTAATTTAATAGATACAGCAGGTGTTAGAAAATCAGATGATATAGTTGAAAAAATAGGTATTGAAAAAAGTTTAAATTTAATAGATGAGGCAGAATTAGTATTACTTATTTTGGATGCTAGTTGCCCTTTAAGTGAAGAAGATAAGTATTTGTTAGAAAAAACTAAAGATAAAAAAAGAATTATAATAATGAATAAAATAGATTTAAAACTAAATAATTCTTATAGTAATGACGTTATAAAAATAAGTGCTAAAAATAACGAGGGAATAGATGCTATAAAAGATTCTATAAAAGAAATGTTTAACGTTGGAACATTTATGAGCAAAAACTTAACATTTTTTACTAATATAAGACAAATATCTTTATTAAAATCTGCTATTAAATCTTTAGAGGATGTAGAACAAGGTATTAAAGAAGAAAGAGAAATAGATATGATTGAAATAGATTTAAAATTAGTATGGGAAAAGCTAGGAGACATAATAGGAGCTAATTACACCGAAGAATTAATTGATAATTTGTTTAGTAGATTTTGTTTAGGAAAGTAAGTGTGTTTTAAAAACTTGGGTTTTATCCAGGTTTTTATTATATGTGACATAACTTGAGTTTTTTTTAAATTACATATATATAATAGATGAATTTGAGGGGATCAATTATGAATTACTACAAAGAAATAAAAGATTTGATAGAAAAAAAGGAATTAAAAGATGGGGTAAGAAGGCTTAGTTATAATAGTGATAAGTTAAAAACTTATTATGAAATAGGTAAGATATTAGTAGAAGCACAATGAGAAGAAAATAAAATTAAATATAGAGATATGTTAATAAAAAAGAAGTATCATAACAAAAGTATAGGATTAATTATATGTAAAAAGAATGATAATTTTATATTCAGTTATGTAAATGATGAGGAGTTTATTTAATTAGCTATGATTTAGACAAAGTTATATAAAAAAATGTAATCAATATTTAGATTACACTTTTTATTTTGTCACTGCCAACTTTTTGACATAAGAAATCGTAAAATTTTTCTTTTTCTTTCTTTGTTTTAACTGCTTTATTTGGAATGATTATAGCTTCAATTGAATTTAAAAAAATGTAATAGTAATCACTATAAATAATGATTTTTTCGATAACTTCATATTTGAATATATTCTTTTTATTAGGTAGTTCTTCTATTATTTCATTCTCGTTAAAAGTTACTTTGTTAATAGTATCATATGGTAAAGTTCCATTCTTTTTAGCATTTTCTACAGTTATTTTAACAATTTTTTTATATATTTTTCAAATGTAAATCCTAGAAAAAACATAAAGATAAGCCAAAATATTAAATATGATATGGTAATAATAGTAAACATCTTTAAATTGCCATATAAAACAAAATAAAAGGTAAATAAAATACAAAACGTAACAGGAAGTTTAAATTTAAAAATATTATAAGTTTCTTTTACTGACTTATCGTTATAATGTACATATTCATTAAATCTAATGTAATCTTGTTCATTTAAATTATAATTAAAGATAAACATATTTATCACCCAATTTAATATTATCATAATTTATTTTAATATGCAATTAACTTTTTTTTAATTATATTGTATAATACCAAAAGAAAAGCAGGTGAAAGTTATGAAATATGATATTATAGTTGTTGGAGCAGGACATGCTGGATGTGAAGCAGCACTTGCGTGTGCAAGAATGAAAAAAAATACTCTTCTTATAACAATTAATATTGATAATATAGCAGATATGCCTTGTAATCCTTCTATAGGAGGTTCAGCTAAAGGTATTGTTGTAAGGGAAATTGATGCATTAGGTGGTGAAATGGGACGTAATGCAGATAAAACTCTTCTTCAAATGAAGATGCTTAACCAATCTAAAGGACCTGCTGTTAGAAGTTTAAGAAGTCAGGCTGATAAAGTAACTTACAAAAGAGAAATGTTAAAAACATTAAGAAATACAGAAAATTTAACAATTAAAGAAGCAATAGTATCTGACCTTTTAGTAGAAAATAACAAAATTGTTGGTATAACAACTGAAGATGGAGAAACAATTTATTGTAAAGCTTGTATATTAACTACTGGTACTTATTTAAAAGCTGATATATTAGTAGGAGATAAAAGAACTCCAGAGGGTCCACACGGAGAAAAAAGAGCTAATTTTTTAAGTGACAATTTAAAAAAATTAGGTTTTAAGATACTTAGATTAAAAACTGGAACTCCACCTCGTATAGAAAGATCTTCAATTGATTTTAGCGTACTTAAAAGAGAAGACGGAGACGACTGTAAACTAACTTTTTCTTTTGATGATATAGCATATTATGATTATAAAAATCAGGTACCTTGCTATTTAACTTATACTAACTTAAAAACTCATAAAATAATTATGGATAACTTAAATAAATCTGCTATGTATGGTGGTTTTTATGAAAAATTAGGAACAGGTCCTAGGTACTGTCCTTCAATAGAAGATAAGGTGGTTCGTTTTAAAGATAAAGAAAGACATCAATTATTTTTGGAACCAGAAAGCATGTATTATGATGATATATATTTACAAGGTTTTTCAACTTCTATGCCGCACGACGTTCAAGAAGATATGGTTCACTCTTTAAAGGGATTAGAACACGCTAAAATATTAAGATATGCTTATGCAATAGAATATGATGCGATAGATCCACTTCAATTAAAACCATCTTTAGAGACAAAGGTAGTAGAAAACTTATTTACTGCAGGTCAAATAAATGGTACCTCGGGGTATGAAGAGGCCGCAGGTCAAGGTATAGTAGCGGGTATTAATGCTAGTTTAAAATTAGATAATAAAGAACCTCTAATCCTTTCTAGAAGTGATGCTTATATTGGTGTTTTAATAGATGATTTAGTAACAAAAGGAACTATAGAACCATATAGATTACTTACTTCTCGTGCAGAATTTAGACTTTTACTAAGAAGTGATAATGCTGATTTAAGATTAAGTGAAAAAGCTTATAAAATAGGTTTATTAAGTGAAGAAAGACATAATAAATTATTAAATAAAATAAAAGAAATAAAAGAAATAGAAGAGGATATTAAAAATATTACTTTTCCAGAAGAAAAGTGTAATTTATTAGATTATTTAAAAAGACCAGAGGTTAAGATAAGTGATTATACTGATAAATTAAGTAAGAAATACACTAAAGAAGCATTAGAACAAGTAGAAATTAATCAAAAATATGAAGGATATATTACTAAAGCTAAAAAAGAAGCAGAAAAAATGATAAGATTAGGTAAAAAAAGGATACCAGAGGATATAGATTATGAAAAAGTTGATAATTTAGCAACTGAAGCAAGACAAAAACTAAAAAAAGTAAGACCAAGAACCATTGATCAGGTTACACGTATTAGTGGGGTTAATCCTTCAGATATAGCAATTTTAATGGTTTATTTAAAGAGGTTTTATAATGAATAAAGAAGAATTTGTAAAAGAATTAGAAAAGTTAGGTATAAGTGTAGATGATAAAATACTTAAGAGTTTAAATACTTATTATGAAATGTTAATAGATTATAATAGTCATACAAATTTAACTAGAATAACTGATGAAGAAGATGTCTACTTAAAACATTTTTATGATAGTTTAACTCTAATTAAGGCTGTTAAATTAAATAACCAGACTCTTCTTGACGTAGGAACTGGTGCAGGTTTTCCTGGACTAGTTTTAAAAATAGTATTTCCAAACCTTAAAGTAACACTAGTTGACTCCTTAAATAAAAGAATTATATTCTTAAAAAGTGTTATAGAAAAGTTAAATTTAAAAGATATTGATGCTATTCATGAGAGAATAGAAGACTATGCAAAAATAAGTAGAGAATCCTTTGATATAGTAACTTCTCGTGCGGTAGCAGCCCTTCCTGTTTTATCTGAAATGTGTATTCCTTTAGTTTGTGAAAAAGGCTTGTTTATTCCTATGAAAGCTGATGCAAAAGATGAGATAGAAGCATCTAAAAGTGCTATTAAAACGCTAGGAGGAGTGTTAAAAGATACCATTTTATTTAAACTACCAAAGGATGCTGGAGAAAGAACTTTAGTAATTATAGAAAAAATTAGGAAAACAAGTGTTAAGTATCCTAGAAAATTTAATGAAATTAAGAAAAAGCCATTGTAATAAAGGCTTTTTTATTATATTATTAATATAAGAATAGGGGATGAAAAAATGTTTGGCAATAATAATGATAATCAAAACTTTAATAATGGAAGATCAATTTTTGGTAACAATTTTTCTAATAACATAAATAATTCTTTAAATGATAATAATCAAAATAATAATTTTGGAATGAATAATAATATGAATAGTTTTAATCCGAATGTAAATCCTTATATGAATTCTAATCAAGTACCAATTAATAACTTTCCTAGTAATAATACAGATATGCCACCAGAGTTAGATCAAATAAAAAATTTAAATGATTCACCAATAGTTAGTGCACCTACAATGGATGTTTTAAATCCAATGAATATAATGCCAGAAAATCCAAATGGAATAAATGATAGATTAGATGCATATGAAAGTGGAAATTTAAATAGTTTTAATAACACAAATCAAGGTTTTAATATGCCATATGAAAATGCTAATTTTAATAATTTAAATTCAGGGTATAACATATCTCATGGGAACACTAACTTTAATATTAATAATGATTATAATATGCCAGTCAATAACCCTAGTTATGATTTAAATAATAATTTTGGAATGAATAATAATATGAATAATTTTAATACAAATCCATATATGAATCCTAACCAAACCTCAATTAATAACTTTCAAAATAATACAAATTTTAATAATGATTTTTCTAATCAATTTAATAATATAAAGTATGATACTACGCCAAGTTATAATCCAGTAGATTTTAACGTTAACCAAAGTTTAGATAATAATTTAATAAATAATCCATTAAATAATATAAGTAGTATAAATAATGATGTTAGTAGTTATGATAATACTAAAGAATCTAATGCTCCTTTTGATTTAAATTCATTAACCGATAACGCTAGTTTTGAATCTAACTTATCATCTAAAGAAGAAGTAGAAAAAGAAACTAAAGAAAATAATGAATTAGAAGTTAAAAAAGAAAATACTGATGAAAATAATTCATATGAAATAGATAACAAAACTAATTTAGAAGATAAAGAAGAAAAGAAAGTTAATTTAGATGACCTAGGTTTAGATGATGTATATCAAGAACCAGATAGTCTTGAAATAATGGATTTAGATTCTGAAGATGAAACTAAAGATATAAAAGAAACTCCTGAGAAAGAAACATTAGCTACAAAAATAGATAAAATAAAAGAACTATTAAATAATTTAAAGAAAGATGGTTCTAATATTAACGTAGAAGAATTTGATTTTGAAGATATGATTCAACTTATAATAAAAATAAAAAAATAAACTTAGGACACTGTTAACATTAATTTGTTAATAGTGTTTTAAAAATATGTTACAATATATATGAAAGGTAGGAAAAAAATGAAAATAGGAATAGCAAATGACCATAGAGCTTATAATACAAAGGAGGAACTAAAAAGTTTATTAGATGATTACGATATAACGGATTATGGATGCTTTTCAAGTGACATGGTAGATTATCCAGAGTATGCGTTTAAGCTATCTAATGCTGTTATAAAAAAGGAAGTTGATTTAGGAATAGTTATGTGTGGTACAGGTATTGGTGTATCTATAGCATGTAATAAAGTAAAAGGAATAAGATGTGCTAAAATAGATAATATGCAAGAAGCACAGTCAGCTAAAGAACATAATAATGCTAACATATTAGCATTCAGTGCAACTAGTCATACTGCTCCTCAAATTAAAGAAATGATAGAAAAGTTTATTAATTCGACATTTAATTTGGAACCAAGATATAAAATAAGAATAGAACAAGTAGAAAAGTATGAGGAAACTAATGAATATTAAATTAGCCCTATATTGTTTATCCATACCACTTTGTATATGGGTTACAACATCAATGAATTTAGATAAATTATTTAGAAAAAACAGAATAACTCAAATTCACTTTTTCTATGTTATAGTTTGTCTTATAATGTCTTATTTATTAGTAAATTTCTTTATGGATTTATATAATACTATAGTTTTATTATAAGGAGAGTATATGAAAAAAGTACTAATTTTAACCTTTATTATAATTCTAATACCATTATTAATAATAGGCACAGATAAAAAGATAAGTATAGAAAATAAAATAAAATATGGTAGTTATAATAATATTGTGGTTAAAGTTAAAAGATCATCAACTGGTAATATAGTAAAAATTCCAATAGAAGAGTATGTAATTGGTGTAGTAGCGGGCGAAATGCCTGCTAATTTTGAGATGGAAGCATTAAAATCACAAGCAGTTGCATCTAGAACGTATGTTATGAAAAGAATAAAAAAAGATAATTCATATGATGTTACAGATAGTACAACAAATCAGGTATATATAGATTATGATCAAATGAAAAAAAAGTGGGATAATAATTATGATACTTATTTAAATAAAATAAAAAAAGCAGTAAAAGAAACTAATGGAGAAGCTGTTTTATATGATAATAAGTTAATAGATGCTTTATTTTTTTCTACTAGTAATGGTTATACAGAAAGCTCTTTAGATGTATTTTCTAGCTATTTTCCTTATTTAGTTAGTGTTGAATCAAAATGGGATAAGAAGGAATCTCCTGCTTTTTCAAGTACTAATGAGTTTACTAAAAAAGAATTTTTATATAATTTAGGACTTAATATAGATAGTGATATAAAAATAGATAATATAGTAAGAACTAATTCGAAAAGAGTAAAAGAAATAACAATAAATAATAAAAAATATACAGGAAGAGAAATAAGAAAAATATTTGGTTTAAAATCAACTAGTTTTGATATAAAGTTAGATAATGAAAAAGTTAAATTTAATGTTAATGGTTTTGGTCATGGTGTTGGATTAAGTCAGTATGGTGCAAACGGAATGGCAAAGGAAGGATATAATTATAAACAAATATTAACTTATTATTATAAAAATTGTGTAATAAAAAAAATAAATTAATGTATAATTTTCTTCATTTTGATAAAACTTAAAATGAGAGGTGAAAAAAATGAAGAAAAGAAGATTAAAACCAGCAGTTAAAATATCACTTATATCATTTGGAGTATTTTTATTACTTTTAGTAAGTATAACAATAATTAATAATAATGAAGCAAAAAAGGTTATTAATGCAAATGATGATTATACTTATGTTAATGATTATATATTTGATAGTTATTATCCAGTTATAAGTCAAGATGAAAAAATATCTAAACCTTATACAAGTGAAAAAGTAAGTATTTATAAAAACTTTTATGATAAAGACGCTGAAGAGACAGAACAACAAAAATCAATAATATATCATGAAGGAATTTATATGCAAAATTCAGGTGTAGACTATAAATCAGATGAAGCATTTGATGTTATTTCTATTACAAAAGGAACAGTAACAAATATATCTGATGATCCACTACTTGGTAAAACAATTGAAATAAAAAGTTCTACAGAATTAGTAATTACATATCAATCATTATCAGAAGTTAATGTAAAAAAAGGTGATGTAGTAACAAGTGGTAAAGTAATTGGTAAAAGCGGTACTTGTGCTCTTAATAGTGATATACAAAATGGATTACATCTTGAAATGTATGTAAATGGCAGTGTAGTAAATCCAGAAAAATATTATGGTAAATCTTTGAAAGAATTATCAGTTAAAAATAATGAAGAATAAAGATATAGGAATAGATTTAGGCACTGCAAATATACTTATATATGTTAAAGGAGAAGGTGTTGTTTTAAGTGAACCTAGTGTAATTGCAATAGACAAAGATAGTGGAAAAGTACTAGCAATAGGTGCTAAAGCACATGAAATGTTAGGTAGAACGCCTGGAAGTGTTATCGCAATTAAGCCTTTAAAAGATGGGGTTATAGCTGATTTTGATAAAACTGAAATCATGTTAGATTACTTTATTAAAAAGATAAAAGGAAAAACAATTTTTTCAAAACCAAGAATACTTATATGCTGTCCATCAAATATTACTCAGGTTGAAAAAAACGCAATAAGAGAGGTTGCTGAAAGAACTGGTGCTAAAAAAGTTTATGTAGAAGAAGAACCTAAAGTAGCAGCAGTAGGAGCAGGACTTGAAATAGGTCTTCCTAGTGGAAACATGGTAATAGATATAGGTGGTGGAACAACCGACATAGCTGTTTTATCATTAGATGGTATAGTATATAGCGAATCTATTAAGATTGCAGGTAACACCTTTGATGCTGATATTATAAAATATATTAAAAGTAAATATAAATTGCTAATAGGAGAAGTAACTGCAGAACAAATAAAAATAAAAATAGGTACTGTTTTAGAAAGTGATAAGAAAAAAAGTATACAAGTAAGAGGAAGAGACTTATTATCTGGTCTTCCTAAAACCATTGAAATAACATCAAATGAAGTAAGGGAAGCTATAAAAGATAGTGTATATATGATAATTCATGCAGCTAAAACTGTACTAGAGAAAATAGAGCCTGAAATATCAGCTGATATTATAGATAAAGGTATTATTCTAACTGGTGGTGGTGCATTACTAGATGGATTAGATAAATTAATTCAAAAAGAAATAAAGGTTCCAGTTAAAATAGCAGATAGTCCATTAACTTGTGTTGCTGAGGGAACAGGAATAATATTAGAAAATTTATAAAAAAGATATATAAAATAAAAAAATATATATCTTTTTTAATGCGTTTAAAAAATTGTAATTTATTGGAAATTTTTGGAAATATTTGTGTTATAATTAAAACTAGGTGAGTAATATGATAAATTTTATAATTTGTGAAGATAATAAGAATGTAAGAGATTTGCATGAAGCTTTAATTTCTAAAATTACTATGCCGTATGACTTTGATTATACCGTTCATTCTTTTGAAAAGTATAATAATAACTTGAATAAAATTATAAATACACCATCTGATTTGAAGATATATATTTTAGACTTAGAACTTCCTGATAAAACAGGTCTTGAAATTGCTCAAGATATAAGAAAAGTAGATTGGGATAGTATTATAATAGTATTAACTTCACATGATGAATTAGAATTAAAACTATTTAAAGAAAAACTATTAATTTTTGATTTCATATCTAAATTTGATAACTATGAGAAAAGATTAACGGATTCAATTAATATTGTAATTAAAAACTTAAACCGCAGAAGTACCCTTGTGTTTAAACAAGATAAAGAACTTTATCATATAAAGTATGATAATATATTATACATATTCAGAGATAGTGCAAAAGATAAAACAAAAATAAAAGCTATTGATAAGGAATATTATGTTAGAGATACTTTAACTAGTGTTGCTAAACAATTAGATAATAGGTTTTATCAATCACATAGAGCATGTTATGTTAATTTAAATAATATTAAATGTGCAGATTTTAAGAATGATATTATATATTTTACAAATGATGATAGTATAGATTATTTATCAAGAAATTATAAAAAAGGCTTAAAAGAAAGATTGAGGTCTGAGTAATGAATGTAGAGAAAATTTTAGTAACTTTATTTGCATCGTTATCACAATCACTTGCAACAACTATAATAATGACAAAACTAAAGAAGAATTTATGTAAAAAGAATTTGTTTATGTTTTTTGTTGCTTCATGGGTATATTTTATTTTGGTATCTATGTTTATACCAAATAAGATAAGATTTCTTGTTTTTATAACGATAATTACTCTTTTAATAAATTACATTTTAAATATAAGAAATAAAAAGTCGGTATTATATACGATTATAATAACAATATTATTAACTATTTCAGAAATGATAATAACCTTATTGTTGGTTTTGTTAGGTTTTAGTTCTGTTGATTTGGTAAATAATCCATTTTTCAATATGATTACTAATATTTTAGTATCAGGATTGTCAGTAATATTATCTATTTTACCAGTTTTAAGAAAATTGTTTAATAAATTATTAAATTTTTTCGAAAAACATAAAAAGTATATATATTATTTGTATGCACTTTTAATTATGTTATATTTACTTGTATCAAAAAATGGATTAAATTTAATCTTGAAATCAAATTACTATATAAATATACTTTTTCTAATTTCTTCAATAGCCATAATAACCTTATTAATAAGAAAGCAATTAAAGGCAGAACAATTACAAGAAGTAAATAGTCAAATGCTTAATTATGTTACTAAATATGAAAAAATAATAACAGAACAAGGAAAAGCAAATCATGAATTCAAAAATCAGTTAATGGTAATTAAGGGTTATGCTAAAATGAATGATTCTAAAAAGTTAATTGATTATTTAGATTCTATAACAGATGATGCAAAGAAAACGCATAGTAGTTATTTAATAAGTCAATTAAATAATTTTCCAGATGGTGGTATAAAGGGTCTTTTATATTATAAACTGTCTACTATGGAAGATATGAATATTAGTTATGATATAAATGTTGGTAATGGTGTTAAAAGAAAATTATCATCACTTGAAACTAATATGTATAAAAATATAACTAAAATACTTGGAGTGTTATTGGATAACGCAATAGAAGCATCATTTAAAAGTAAAAATAAGAAAATATTAATAATTACTAAAAAGAGTGATGATAAAATAATATTTAGTATTTATAATACCTATACAGGCAAGATAGATTTAAATAAAATTGGAACAGGATATACTACTAAAGGAAAAGGTAGAGGTTATGGTCTTAGGTTAGTTGAAGATATCATAAGTACAAATCATTCTTTTGATATTAATAGGTATTTAGAAGATAATTATTATGTAACAGATTTAACAGTTAAAATAAAAAATAAAAAATAGTTATGAATCAGCTTCATAACTATTTTTTTATTATTTTTCTATCATTGACTTTGGCATTTTAGGTTCATCAACCCAAATAGCAAGACACCCATTTGTAGCAGTAGCAGCAAGTAATGCTCCTAAAGCAGAAATTGCAGAAACAAATAAAGCTTTCATATTAAGTATACCTCCTTTCAAATATTTATTTAACCACTATATTAAGCGTTTAAATTATATGTAATATAGTTTTTATAAGGCATCTTAAATACCTTATATGTAATAGGATTAATTAATATACATTCTATTAATAATCCAAATATTAAGCTATTTATAAGTAAATTATTTTTAAGTACTAATGTTAATATAAAATATATTATAACTACCATTATAGAAAGAATCTTGAACTTAATTCTTTTGTTTCTTTTTATTAAAGGTCTTTTAATAGTATCAGCAGGAGCATATAAACTTATAATTACTAGAACTATTAAATATAACATATATAGTAAATATTTTGGTAAGACTATGTATTTACATAAAATTGAAAATATAATAAATACTAGACTAGAGAATATAAGACATATAGAACTTTTGCTAGCATGCATACCAAATGCGAATAATCTTATAAAGTTAAAAGCAACTAATAAATAGATGAGTTCTTTAAATATTCCTAATATCAGTGCTATAATGCATATTACTACCGTTTTAGTAAAGGTTAAATAAAGACCTTCTATACCATACATTATTTCATTAATTTTATCATTATTATAATTAGGATACTGTTTTTTTATAGCAGTTCTAATATTTTTTAAAAAACGTTTTTTCATACCACACCTCGTTTTTCTGATACAATTCTACATCCAAATGATAAAAAATAGTTAATTTTACTTTCGAAACATGGAAATGAATGATAAGTAGAAGTAAATTTAATAAAAAAGATAAAATATTACCTTTTATAGGTTAAAAATAACATCTAAACGTAAAAAACATAATTTTAGTTAAACATTTGGTATGATGTTCATGCACCTTTAAAATAATGTCGTTTTTTGAAGTACGATAAATATTGAAAAAGGAGTGTTCAAAGATGTATATTAAAAGTGTAATAACAAAGGGAAGTGAGGTGTAGTTGATGACTAGAATAGGAAAAATTAAATGGTTCAACAATGAAAAAGGCTATGGTTTTATTGATGTTCAAGACGGTGAGGACATATTTGTTCATTACTCAGCTATTAAACAAGATGGATATAAGACTCTTAGTGAAGGTCAAATAGTTGAATATGAATTACTTGAAACTGAAAAAGGTTTACAAGCAATTAACGTTAGAGAAGTTTCTAATGTAAAAGAAACATCAAATGTTACTACTTCATAGTAGCATTTCTTTTTATGTTGTGGTATAATTTAATTGTAGAAAGGATTGATAATATGAAATATAAAATTCGTGGTGAAAAAGTAGAAATTACACCAGCTATTAAATCTTATATAGAGGATAAGATTGGTAAGCTAGATAAGTATTTCGAAAATGCAGATGATATTGAAGCAAGTGTGGTTATTAAGATACGTGGAAAAGACCAAAAAATAGAAATTACAATTCCTGCAATGAGTTATACTTTAAGAAGCGAAGAATCCCACAATGATTTATATGCGGCAATTGATCTTACAGTCGACAAATTAGAAAGACAAATCAGAAAAAATAAAACAAAGCTTAATTCTAAAATTAAAAAAAATATGATACAAAATTTTGAATTAGAATTAGAAGAAAGCTTTGAAGATGATGACCAAGTGGTTTTAAAAAGAAAGAAAATAGATATGAAGCCTATGGATGAAGAAGAGGCTATGCTTCAAATGAATATGTTAGGTCACTCATTCTTTGTATTTAAAAATACGGATACAAACTCTATATGTGTGTTATATCAAAGAAAAGATGGTAATTACGGAATTATAGAAACAAAATAAAAAGTTTAGAAAGAAAATACTCAATATTACTTTGAATATTTTCTTTTTTTTGTTACAATAATCTTTAAGGAGATGATTATATTATGCTTAATTTCTTAAAAAATATATTTGATCATGAATATAAAGAATTAAACAGATTTAAATTAATAGCAGATAAAGTTGTCGCTTTAGATGAAGAGTATCAAAAAAAGACAGATAAACAATTAAAGGCTACAACTGATAAACTAAAAAAAAGATTAGATGAAGGAGAATCATTAGATGATTTAATACCTGATGCTTTTGCTTTAGTTAGAGAAGCAGCATATAGAACAATTGGAGAAAAACCTTTTTATACACAAATACTAGGTGCTTTAGCTATTCACTTTGGTAATATTTCTGAGATGAAGACAGGTGAAGGTAAAACATTAACATGTGTTATGCCAGCTTATTTAAATGCACTTACTGGAAAAGGTGTACATGTTGTTACTGTAAATGAATACTTAGCAGGTCGTGATGCATCTTGGATGGGACAAATATTTGAATTTTTAGGAATGAGCGTTGCAGTTAACTTAAGAGAAATGAGTCCTAAAGAGAAAAAAGATGCATATAACTGTGACATATTATATTCTACAAATAATGAACTAGGATTTGATTATTTAAGAGATAATATGGTTGTAAGAAAAGAAGATAGGGTTCAAAGACCACTTAACTTTGCAATAATAGATGAGGTTGACTCAGTATTAATAGATGAAGCTAGAACTCCTCTTATTATATCTGGTGGTGTAATGAAATCTGCTGATCTTTATAAATCATCTGATAGATTTGTTAAAACATTAAGAGAAAATGAAGATTATACAATAGATGAAAAGACAAAAGATATTACTTTAACAGATAATGGTACAGAAAAAGCAGAACGCAGTTTTAGAATAAAGAACTTATATGATATAGAACATTCTGCATTAGTACACCATATTAACCAAGCTTTAAAGGCGAATTATACAATGAATAATGATGTAGATTATGTAGTTCAAGAAGGTAAGGTAGTAATAGTTGACCAATTTACTGGAAGACTTATGCCAGGTAGAGCATTTTCTGATGGCTTACATCAAGCTATAGAAGCTAAGGAAAATGTTCAAGTTCAAGAAGAAACTAAGACACTAGCTACTATAACATTCCAAAATTACTTTAGAATGTATGAAAAATTATCTGGTATGACTGGTACTGCTAAAACAGAAGAAGAAGAGTTTAGAAACATATATAATATGTTTGTTATACAAATACCTACTAATTTACCAGTAATAAGAGTAGATGCTGCGGATTTAATATATGCAACAAAAGATGAAAAATATAAAGCAATAGTTGCTGAAATTAAAAAAAGACATGAAACAGGTCAACCAGTGTTAGTTGGTACAATTGCGATTGAAACTAGTGAATTAATATCTAGTATGTTAAAAAAAGCTGGTATTAAGCATGAAATATTAAATGCAAAGAACCATGCAAGAGAAGCTGAAATTATAGCAAAAGCTGGAGAAAAGGGTGCTGTAACTATAGCAACTAATATGGCTGGTCGTGGTACTGATATTAAATTAGGTGAGGGCGTTAAAGAACTTGGCGGATTATGTGTAATTGGAACTGAAAGACATGAATCACGTCGTATTGATAATCAGTTAAGAGGTCGTTCAGGACGTCAAGGAGATCCAGGATATAGTCAGTTCTTCGTATCATTTGAAGATGATTTAATGGTTAGATTTGGTACAGATAGATTTAAATCAATTCTAGAAATGGCTGGTTTAGATAGTGAAAGAAATATGCGTAGTAAAACTATTACTAGATCAGTTGAAACGGCACAAAAAAGAGTTGAAGGTAATAACTTTGATGCACGTAAACACTTATTACAGTATGATGATGTAATGGGTAAACATCGTGAAATTATGTATGCTAGAAGAAATGAAATATTAGATAATGATGATATTCATTTAGAAATAATTAAATATATGAATGAACATATAGATGGATTAGTTAGAAGACATACTAATGAACATGGTGTAATTACAGAAGATGATTGTAATGAAATAGTTGAATACGTAAATGAAAATTTACTTAAAAATAGTAATTTAAAATTATCTGAAATATTAAATAAAGATATAACTGAAATAATAGATTTAATTGAAACTAAAACAATTAATGAATATGAAGAAAAAATAAAAGATTTACCACCAGAAATTAGAAATGACTTTGAAAAAGCTATTAGTTTAAGAGTTATTGATAATTATTGGATGGAACATATTAACACTATGGATCACTTAAGAGAAGGTGTATCATTAAGAGGATATGCAAATGAAGATCCACTTCAAGCTTATATAAGAGAAGGATTTGAAATGTTTGATAATATGCTTGATAATATAAGTAAGGATATAACTTTATATCTATTAAAGGCAGAAATTAGACAAAATCTTGAAGTTAAGCAAGTAAAAGGTAATACAAATGAAGTTAAAGAAAATACTTCTGGTAAAACAATAAAGAAGGCAAAAAAGGTTGGAAGAAATGATCCTTGTCCATGTGGCTCTGGAAAGAAATATAAGAATTGCTGTGGAAAATAGCTCGCAAACCCCAATAAAATAAGCATTTTTAAAAATTGAAAAATTTATCCGTGATTTGTCTAAACAATATAAATCTTGTGAACACAGTGTATTATTAATGAAAGAGGTGATTACTATTAAAATTATTCTAGGCTCTCAAAATAATTCGAAAAAAGAAGCGATAATTATAGCTTTAATAGAATTAGGTATAGATAATTTTGAAATTGAATCTTTAGAGGTTGATTCTTATGTTAGTTCAAAGCCAATAAATGGAGAAATTTTAACAGGAGCACATAATAGAAATCAAGAATTATTAAAGTATTGCATAGAAAATAATATCAATTTTGATTTACTAATTAGTATTGAAGGTGGATATGAGCAAATTAATGATTATTATTTTATAATTACTTATGCGTCTATTATGGATTCAAGTAAAAATGAGTACTTTGGAAAATCACAAGGGTTACAAATAACTAAAGCTATGTTTGATTGGGTAAAGGATGGTAAATCACTAAATAAAGTAATTGAAAAAATAATAGGTAATGAAAATAATAAAAAGGTAAATGGAATAAGTGGATATTTAACAGACAGTTATTACTATAGAAGTTATTTTGATTCAACTGCTGTAATTAGTGCAATTCAATTTATGCAAAATAGTAATAAAACATATAAAAAATTGGAAATGAATTTAAAAAAATAATTTAAATAATTAAAATCACTTATTGTTATGATTTAAATTCAGTGGTGTGTACAATGTCCACAATATGTCCACGTTAGAGAAATACTTATAGTACAGATAGTATCATAAATATGAATAATATAGATGTTACCTAGTCTGATAAATAAAGAAATACGCATAATACTATAAGTATAAATAATACAGATAATATAGGAACATCCACTACTTGTGGAAGTGGTAAGAAGTATAAACAGTGTTGTGGTAAATAGCTTATAAAATAAGAAAAATAATTTACAAACATAAGAAATACTAGCGATTTGCTGGTATTTTTTCATTATGTTTATAAATTAATTGAAACGTCAATCTAAAATGCTGTTTATACTATGTATAAAACTTTAATTTAGTTGACATTAATATTTAAGTATAATACTATTAATATAGTAATAATTATAACATTATATGCTTTAAAACTATTGAAAGGATAAAAATTAAAATGAAAAATACTAAAAACAATAAAGAAAAAACGCTAAAAATTTTCATGTATTTTTTATTTTTTTTAACAATTTTTAGCTTTTTTGGATCTTTTGCTTTGTGGGGGGCAATGAGTGAAAGACCAGAAAATGTTGGGGGGTTCTTTTTTACTTCTACAACTTTTGTTTGCTGGTTATGTTTGCCAATACCAATTTTATCAATTATACTTGGATATAAATATAAAAAGTTGGGGATTAAATGTACGAAAAACATAGTTGCAGGTTATATTATTGCTGTATTGCTCATATTGTATGGATCCTTTTGCTTAATTAGTTCTAGCGACTCAAAAGATTATAGCAAAATAAACTCATACAAGAAAATAATTAATGCTCCATTACCTAGTAATGGGAGATTAGAACTATTTAAGTGGGCTTATAATTCAGACCATAACAAAACCAACTATAAAACTATATATATTAATTATTTTAATGAAGATACGAGAAAGTTAGAAGATAATATTAAAAAAAATGATACTTGGATATTAAGTACTGAAATGGAAGAAAAACTTAGATTTTTGGTGTCAGATTATATAACTGGAAAAAATATATATTTTTCTATCTACAATAGAACATTAAATAAATATAATACTTTACCTACTAGTTTTGGTAATTATAAAATATATACGATGATGTATGATACTTCTAAAAAACTGCTTCAAATAGATGAATTCAATTATAATTATAACTAAAAAAGAAAAAGAGCTTGATTAAATAAAAAAATATAATTTAATAATATTTTACTCAGACTAAAAAAGATAACGTTTTACCTCGTTATCTTTTTTAGTTAATGATTAATTACTATTTTTAAATTTACTTTATTTAAATTTCTTTATTTTTTTTTAACTTCGTATATTTTTTTAACATCATCTTTTTTACTTTTTGAATCTTTAGAATAAACATGTAATACTATATATACTTTATCACCGGTTAGTAATGTAACAGCATATCTTACATAAGATGCATTATACATAGCCTTTTATTTCGTTAAATGTTACTCCTTTATAATCTTCATATTTTTTATAAATGGATTTAACGCAATCCATCGTTTGATTACTAGATAAACTATTACTTCAATTTAAATTTAATAAAGAGTAGTTATTTTGTACTAGCATATTGACAAGTTAAAAAAAATATAATACAATATCACTGTATTAATCAAATAATACAGTGGAGGTAATATGAATGTTAACTTTGATAACAATATACCAATATATATTCAGCTATTAGATTATATGAAAATTTATATTATTTCTGATTTTTTCTCGTGTGGAAGTAAACTTCCATCAGTTAGAGATCTCGCAAATATGTTTAAGGTAAATCCTAATACAATGCAAAAAGCATTAACCGAGTTAGAAGATTTAAAACTAATATATACAGAAAGAACTAACGGAAAATATGTTACGAAAAATAAAAAAACAATAGAAAAAGTTAAAAATGAATATGCTAAAGAAATAGCTAATAAATATTTTGAAAGTATGAATAAAATTGGAATAGATAAAGCAAGAGCTATAAATTATTTATATGAAAGGAAAATAGAAGATGGAACTATTAGAGATTAATCATTTATATAAAAATTATGATGATAAAGAAGTTTTAAAAGACATTAATTTAAAATTAAAAGGTGGAAAAATAATTGGTCTTTTAGGTCAAAATGGAACGGGTAAGTCAACTTTAATAAAATTAATTAATGACTTACTAATACCTACTAAAGGAAATATTAAGGTAAATGGTAATGATATTGGCGTAGAAACTAAAAAAATTATTTCTTATTTACCAGAAAGAACTTATTTAAATAAAAATATGACAGTAAATGAAGTTATTAATTATTTTAATGATTTTTATGATAATTTTGATAGTAAAAAAGCAAGAAAGTTATTAAAAGACTTAAAGTTAGATGAAAATCAAAAACTATCTAAAATGAGTAAAGGAATGCAAGAAAAAGTACAGTTAGTTTTAGTTATGTCAAGAAAGGCTTTATTGTATATATTAGACGAACCTTTAGGAGGAGTAGATCCTGCTACAAGAGATTATATACTAGATACTATACTTAATAATTTTAATCATGATGCAAGTATTATAATTTCTACTCATTTAATAGCTGATATAGAAAGAATATTAGATGAAGTTGTATTTATAAATGACGGTAGGATAATATTACATGAAGATACTGATAAATTAAGAGAAAAAGAAAATGCATCTATAGATGAGATATTTAGGAGGATGTTCAAATGCTAAAGAAACTATTGAAATATGATATGAAAAATATGTATAAATTTTTATCAGTATTTTACATTTTAATGATTGTATTTGCTATACTAACAAGAGTTTTATTTAGTATGAGGCAAACAGTAATAATAAGTATTTTATCTCAAATAAGTGTAGGTGCTATGTTTTCTATGGTAGCTAGTAGCTTAATTAACGTACTTATGAGAAATTGGATTAGATTTAAGCAAACTTTATATGCAGATGAATCATATTTAACACATACTCTTCCTGTTTCTAAAACAGTTTTATACGAGTCTAAATTTATTTTATCTTTTATAAATTTATTAACTACATTTATAGTTATTTTAGTCTCTATTTTAATAGCATATTATACAAAAGAAAGATTTGATTTATTATATAATATGATAAGCTCTTTTGCAGGTTTATACGGAATGTCTTGTAAAACATTTATTACCTTTTGCATAATAATACTATTCTTAGAAATTTTATCTGGTCTTCAATCAGGCTTTTTAGGAATTATATTAGGTCATAGAAAAAACACAAATAAAACAGCTTTATCAGTAATTTATGGTCTTGTTATTTACTTCTTAAGTCAAGTTTTAGTATTGTTATTTTTATACATAATAGGTATTTTTAATAAAGATATAATGCTTATATTTACAGATACATTAATTAAAACAAGTATTATTAAAAGCCTTATGATAATTTGTATATTTATATATGTTTTCATTGTATTTTTAATTAACATATTATGCGTTAATGTGTTTAAAAAGGGTGTAAATGTAGAATAAAAAAATGCGAAAATTTTAGTTCGCATTTTTCTTTTTATCTAACGTTATATAACCATAAATTGCTATTTTTTTCAAGCCTTGTATTTATTTTGATATTAGTGTATTAAGTATCTAGAGGTGATTAAGAAATGAATAAAAATGTAGCGTTAATTAATTTATTTGTTAAATATTATCATATGAAAAATAGTAATATTAAAATTTATAAAGATAACTATACGCTTAAAATGTTGAATGATAAAGAGTATAAAAATATACTAAAAAACCTTAATAATATGTCTTTTTGTTCCTTTACAAAGGATTATATTGTAAATACTTATTTAGCTCCAAAACTCTTAGCATCCAAAATAATAAATGAAATGAAGTTATCACTGGAAATAAAAGTAGGTGCGAAACAATTTATGTATGTTAATCCAGGATATGACATGTTAGGCTATAAATACAAAAATGCAATTAATGTTTATGAAATAGATACAAAACAAAATATAAAAGATAAATTAATTAGAATAAAAAAATTTGATGAAGATGACAGTCTTGTAAAAAGAATAGTATTAAATAATAATTTAAATAAATCATTAATAAAAAAAGGGTTTGATAAGAATAAAAAAACATATGTATCATTATTAAATTTATCTAAAGAAAACTTAAAAGCTATGTTAAATAATATATCTTATGTATTAAAAGAGGGAAGCTCTGTATTATTTAATTATGATAAGGATGCGTATTTGAATGATAAAATAGATGATTTTTTATTGAAAGAAGGATTTTATGTTTATGAAGTAATAAATGATACTACTATTAATAACAAATATTTTTATAATTATAACACTATAAATCCAGATAATAAGATTATTTTAAATAATACAGTATATATATTTACAGTAAAAAGATCATAATAGATGATTACCATTTTAATAATTAGATTTATGTGCTATAATTGATAATAGGTGATTATATGCAATTTACAAATAAAGATATAGAAAATATAAAAGATAAATTTAATAAATTATGGAGGTCACTTTGATGTAGATAATAAAGTTAAAAAGTTAGATATTTGTAATGAAAAGCTTTTAGATTCTACTATATGGAATGATCCAAAAGAGGCAGAAAAGTTAACCAAAGAGGTTAGTTCACTAAAAGAAATTATAAATCCTATATTTAAAATTAAAGAGAATATAGAAACATTAAATCAAGCATTTGAATTTGATGAAAGTGATATTGATGCTGGCTTATTAGATGAATTTAATGATATGTATAATAAAACAAAAGATATGTTAGAGAAAGAAGAAATTTTAACATATTTATCAGGAGAATTTGATAATAATGCAGCTATTTTTGAAATACACGCCGGGGCGGGTGGTACTGAAAGCTGTGACTGGACTTTAATGTTATCTAGAATGTACACTAAGTATTTTAATAATAGAAAATATACATATGAAGTAATAGATGAACAAGCTGGAGAAGAAACTGGAATAAAAAGTATTGTATACATAGTAAAGGGGGCTTTTGCCTATGGCTATTTAAAAAATGAAAAAGGAGTACATAGATTAGTTAGATTATCACCTTTTGATTCAAACAATAGAAGACATACTTCCTTTGCAGCAGTTGATGTAATACCTGAATTCGATGAAAATGTCAAAGTAGACATTAAAGATAGTGATATTAGAATTGATGTATATAGAAGTAGCGGAGCTGGAGGTCAAGGAGTTAATACAACTGATTCAGCAGTTAGAGTAACACACATCCCAACAGGCATAGTTGTAACTTGTCAAAATGAAAGAAGTCAGATAAAAAATAAAGAAACAGCTATTAAGGTATTAAAAAGTAAATTATATCAACTAGAGTTAAAGTCTAGAAAAGATAAGATAGACTCAATGAAAAGTGACCATAGTGGAATAGAATTTGGTTCACAAATAAGAAGTTATGTGCTTCATCCATACAGTTTAGTAAAAGATCATAGAACAAACTATGAAACATCTAATGTAAATAAAGTATTAGATGGACAAATAGATGAATTTATAGAAAGTAATTTAAAAGGAAGTGATTAAAATGCGTTTATTTAGAAGATTGAGATTTAGAAAAAGTGAAAACATACTATCTAAAGTAGAAAATTCACATTTAATTAAAAGATACCTTTTATTAACATTTGCAATTTTTATATATTCAGTAGCATATAACTTATTCTTTTATAAAAATAACATTATATATGGTGGTGCAAGTGGTGTTTCAATACTTTTAAAAGACTATTTTAACCCATCTATATTTATATTAGTTGCAAATATACTATTGCTTATATTAAGCTATTTTACTTTAGGAAAAAAGGCTACTATAAATTCACTTGTTGGTTCACTTTTATTTCCTTTATTTATTGATTTAACTAAAAATGTATCAGATTATATTGTTCTTCAAAATGATAACCTACTTTTAATATCAATAATAGGAGGAGCAGTGGTTGGTTTTTCATCAGGTATTGTTTTTAAAACAGGATTTACTACAGGTGGAACAGATATTTTAAAACAAATGATATCTAAATACTTTAAAGTATCAATAGGTACATCAATGTTAATAGTAGATGGAATAATAGTGTTAATTGGTGGTTTTTTCCTTGGATGGACAAGAGTTTTATATGCTATAATTGTATTATACATAATTAATATAATGGTAGATAAAGTAGTTTTAGGTATATCTAGCAATAAAGCTGTTTATATAACAACTACAGAAAAAGATAGAATTTGTGATTATCTTTTAAATGAATTGAATTTAGGTATCACTCTTTTAGAAACAAGAGGAGGATATACCTATAAAAAAACAGAAATGATTATGTGTGTTGTGCCTACTGGTGATTATTTTAAGGTTAGTGAAGGTATTTCTGAAATTGATCCTAAAGCAGTTATTTTAGTAGTAGATGCATACCAATCTTATGGAATATATGGAAGTAAAAGGGAAGTGATAACAGATGGAATTTATTAAGTTTAAAAATGTAGAAAAAACGTATAAGAATGGAGTTAATGCTTTATATAATATTGATTTAGATATTAAAAAAGGTGAATTTGTATTTGTAATAGGTGCGACGGCATCAGGTAAATCAACACTTATTAAAATGCTTTATAGACAAGAAAAACCATCATATGGAGAAATATATGTAGGTGGTATAAATGTTGCTAAAATTAAAAATAATAAAGTATATAAATTAAGAAGAAAGATAGGTATAGTTTTCCAAGATTATAAATTATTACCTAAATTAACAGCGTATGAAAACGTAGCATTTGCACTTGAAATGTATGGATTGCCTAATAATGAGATAAGAAGAAAAGTTTTAAAGGCACTTGATTTAGTTGGACTAAAAGCTAAAACAAAGAGTTATCCAGATCAAATGTCTGGTGGAGAACAACAAAGAGTTGCAATAGCAAGGGCTATAGTAAATTCACCAAAATTGTTAATTTGTGATGAACCAACAGGTAATCTAGATCCAGATACTAGTTTAGAAATAATGAAGGTAATAGAAAAGATTAATGATATGGGAACTACTATTGTTATGGCAACACATGATAGAGAAATGGTAGATAAGATGAAGAAAAGAGTTATCTTACTTGATAAAGGAAAGATAATAAAAGATTATGAGAAGGGAAGTTATAGTAATTATGAAGGCGTTTAGGATTTTTGGAAGAAATGTAAGAGATGGATTTAAAAGCGTTGGAAGAAACCTTAGTTTATCTATAGCATCAATATCATGTATAACAATTACTCTTCTTATAATATCAATTGCACTTATAGCATCTAGTAATGTTGAAAATATGACTAAACTTATTAGAGAAGACTTTACGATTGTTGCATTTATTAAGTTAGATACAAAAGATGAAGATATAAAAAAGATAAAAAAAGAGATAGAATCTTATGATAATATAGAAAGTGTAACTTATCAAACTAAAAAAGAAGTTGCAAATGAAATGAAGGATACATCATCAGATTTAGCAGGTATAATAGATAGTTGGTCAGATGATACTAATCCTTTATATAATACTTTTTTAATAAAAGTAAAAAATACTGATCAAATTACAAAGACAGCTAAAAAAATAGAAAGTTTAGATTCTATAGAAAAAATAAATTATTTACAAGGTATGGTAGAGTCTTTAATGACAGTATTTAAATTCATAGAAAAAGCTATGATAGTAGCAATGATTGCATTACTTTTAGTAACATTATTCTTAATAAATAATACTATTAAGATAACTATATTCTCAAGAAAAAGAGAAATAGAAATAATGAGACTTGTTGGAGCATCTAATATGTCTATTAAACAACCATTTGTAATAGAAGGTTTATGTTTAGGATTTTTAGGTTCTGTTATACCAGTCCTAGTAACAATATATGGATATTCTGTTTTATATAAACATTTTAATGGACAATTATTCTCACCATTCTTTAAGTTAGTTCCATCAGAGCCATTTATGTATTATATAGCATTAATATTAATGGGCCTTGGAATAATAATAGGTATGTTTGGTAGTTATAAAGCAGTAAGGAAATATTTAAAAATATGATGAAAAAGATATTAACATTATTTTTACTATTATTAGTACCTATTACTATAGTTAATGCAAAAGAGAAAACTATAGCACAGTGGGAGACAGAGTTAAATAAAACACAAAAAGAATTAGAGAGCAATAATGCAAAGAAAAACCAAACAGAAAGTGAAATAACAGCTAGAAAGCAAAAAATAAATTCAATATATAGTGAAGTAGAAAAAATAAATAATGAAATAACTTCAAAAACAGAAGAAAGTAAAAAATTAGAAGAAGATATAAAAAAGAAGAACATTGAGATACAAGACTTAATGAGATATTATCAGGTATCATCATCTGGCACTTCTATGCTTGAATATGTTATGGGAGCTGAAAGTATAACAGATCTTATTTATAGGTTATCAATTACTGAACAAATTACTACTCATAACAAAAAAAGGATATCAGAAATGAATGATATGATAAAACAAAATGAACAAATTAAAATAGATTTAGATAATAAAAAGACAGAACTTGCAAAATTAAATAAAGATTTAAATGATCAAGTTGCATCTCTTAACGTAACTAAATCTGAATTAGATGATGCAGGACATTCACTTAGTGAGTCAATAAAGGAAATGCAGAAAACTATATCTAGTTTAAAGAAAATGGGTTGTAAGTCTAATGAAACACAAACAACTTGTTTAAATAGAATTTATAGTGGTAAGTATTTACCATCTGGCACGACTTTTTATAGGCCAACTGTAAGTGGTAGAATATCTAGTAATTATGGATGGAGAACTTTATATGGAAGAGCAAATAATCATGCTGCAATAGATATATCTGTACCAACAGGAACTAGTGTTTATGCTGTTGCAACAGGACGTGTTGCTAAAGTAATTAGTTCATCAAAAGGCGGTGGAAACCAAATAATAATACATCACCAAATAAATGGTAAATATTATACATCGTATTATGCACACCTTTCATCATTTAATACGAGTGTTGGAGCAGTAGTTACAAAAGATACAGTAATAGCAAAATCTGGTAGTACAGGTAATTCTACAGGACCTCACCTACATCTTGGTTTAGCAAGAGGAAAATGGTATAGTGACTATTATGATTACTATGGTTC
Source organism: uncultured Bacilli bacterium (assembly GCA_934148015.1). Classification (GTDB taxonomy): domain Bacteria; phylum Bacillota_I; class Bacilli_A; order RF39; family UBA660; genus Aphodocola. The sequence continues at coordinate 38,217 of CAKPCU010000001.1, read as the reverse complement.
TTCAGGCTTTGTTGGACATTCATTTGATCCAAGAGAAGTTATTGTATTCCCTCCAAAAGGAAGAAGTTATTCAAATAGATAATTAGTACATAAGCGATATCTCTATTTAGAAATATCGCTTTTAAAATAGTTTTAACCTAATAAGTTTTGAGGTGAAAGATATGAAAAAACTAACAAAAACAAAATTATTTCATTATCACAATATTTTTAAGAAAGCTCATATTTTTATGATTGATAATATAAAAATAGATAAAAACTTAATTAAAAAATTAGTTAGTACATTTATGAAAGATACATTTTTATTAGATATTAGATTAAATAAAGAAGATGATTTGTTTAAAAAGATAAAGAAAAAAAACATAAAACACTTAATTTCTCCAAGTGATAAAAGTGATGAAAACGTTGACCTTATTATCTTATTTTCTAAAAAAGATGTAAGTTTGTTAGATGATATAAAAGAAAATGAATTAGAATTTTCTGTATTGTTAGATGATAATAATATTAATTGGAATCAAACCTTTTATAATAGAAGGAAATATATAAAATATGCTTTTAAAATAAAGTCAGATTTTGGAATTTATATATCAAATAAAGAAAATGAAATAATCATTTCATATAATTATAAGAAATTTAATGATAAAGTTTTGTTTGATAGAATTAAAAAGTTTATAATGGATGAAAAATAACGTTTAAGGTAAAAATTGATTTTTTAATTAAAATGTGTTAGCATATACGGCCGAAAGAAGGAATTTATATGAAAATGATCCACGAGACTAATTACAAATTGTATAATTCTAAAATTAAAAAAACAAAAAAAATGCCCATTATTAGTGATTTACATTTCAGCTACAAAGTTAGCGATGATAAGTTGAATTATATAATGAAATATTTAGTAAAAGTATATCCGGATTATATTTTAATACCTGGCGATATAATTGATTCGGTTGATATGATTTTGAATCAAAATGAAAGAAAAAGATTAGTAACCTGGATTAAAGAACTAAGTCAAATAAATAAAGTAATAATATCTTTAGGAAGTCATGATTATACTAAAAAAGTTTATGATAAAAATGGGAAATTTAGCTGGAAATATTACTATAATAAAGATTTTTTTGATGAGATAAGTAATATTGATAATGTTTATTTGCTAGATAATTTAAAATATGAAGATGAGGACATATGCATTTTAGGATATACACAGTCATTGAAATCGTACTGTCCTTATGATAAAAAGTCTATATTTAGAAATGTGCCAGAAGATAAAAAATTAAAATTAGAAGAAATAAATAGATTAATAGACGAAGAAAAGATTTCTGATAATAAACTAAATATATTTATGTCACATTCTCCTATATATTTGACAGAAGATGAATTCAAAAAATCATTAAAAGACTTTGATTATATTATATCTGGTCACATGCATAATGGGTGTGTTCCACCTATATTATATGAACTATGGAAATCAAATAAAGGTTTAATAGCACCTAATAAGGATTTATTTCCATCAAATGAAAGAAATACTTTATTGAAAAAGGATGATAAATTATTAGTAAATGGACCATTAACAACTTTTCAAGAATGTACTGGTAAAATGCAACTATTTAACTTTTTGTTTCCATATTATACTAGTAATATTATATTTACAGATGATGAAACTTATGGAAAACAACCTTTTTATAAAAAAGAAAAATACATTAAAAAGATTTAATTATAATATTAAACATCTAATTTTATTAGGTGTTTTCTTATGCTATAATAAATAATATATGGAAAGGAATATAATATGAATAATTTAAATGAGATAAAAACAAAGGAAGATACAGAAAAATTTAGAAACTTTTTCTATGATGCATGTATAAAGTCTTTAGAATATGAAACAGGTATGTATGTTGATGAAAATTCTATTATGCATCCTGTTAATGATAAGAGAAGATTAACCGTAATATTTCAAAATCAGCAAAGTATAAATAATACTATTTGTGTAATATTTGATGGTTTAATTGAACTTATATTAAATCCTAATGATATAAAATATGATGATATAATAAATGGAGTAAATGTATACTTTGAAGAAAATTATATAGTTTGGGATAATGAAAAAGATAGAATTAAAGCAGAAAGTATTAAATATAAAGTTATTAATTTGTAAATATTTGATATAATAAATTTATTAGTTACTTATTAAGGAAGGTGACATAAGATGTTCGATTTAGTATCAAAATATAAGCCAAGTGGTGATCAGCCTGAGGCTATAAAAGAATTGGTTAGTGGTATAGAAGATGATAAAAAGTATCAGGTACTTCTTGGTGCAACAGGTACTGGTAAAACATTTACAATTGCTAATGTAATTAAAGAAGTTAATAAGCCAACACTTGTACTTGCACACAATAAAACACTTGCAGGTCAGCTTTATTCAGAATTAAAGGAACTTTTTCCTAATAATCATGTTTGCTATTTTGTTTCTTATTATGACTACTATCAACCAGAAGCCTATGTTCCATCTAGTGATACATATATAGAAAAAGATTCATCAATAAATGATGAAATAGATGAATTAAGGCATTATGCTACATCATCACTTATAAATAATAAAGATGTAATAGTAGTAGCTTCTGTTTCGTGTATATATGGTATAGGTGATAAAGAAGAGTATGAAAATCATATGCTTACCCTAAAAGTAGGAGATGTAATTGATAGAAATGAGATTTTATCTAAACTAGTAGATATGATGTATGAAAGAAATAATATAGATTTAGCACGTGGTACATTTAGAGCTAAAGGTGATGTTATTGAAATAATACCAGTTTATGAAAAATCTCATGGTATTAAAATAGAATTATTTGGAGATGAAATAGATAGAATATCTGAATTTGATGTTTTAACTGGTACTATTGTAGGAGATAAAAAATTTGTTTCAATACTTCCTGCATCACACTTTGTAACGAGTGAGGATAAATTAAAAAAAGCGATAGTAAATATTAGAAAAGAGTTAGATGAAAGATTAGCTTACTTTAGAGAAAATGGTAAATTATTAGAAGCTGAACGCCTGGAGGGAAGGTGTAAGTATGACTTAGAAATGTTAGCAGAAACAGGTTTTTGTTCTGGAGTAGAAAATTATTCAAGACACCTCGCATTAAAACAGGCAGGTGAAACGCCAACTTGTCTTTTAGACTTTTTTCCAGATGATTATTTAATGGTAATTGATGAATCACATGTAACACTTCCTCAAGTTAAAGCAATGTATAATGGTGATAGAGCAAGAAAACAAATGCTTGTTGATTATGGTTTTAGACTTCCATCAGCACTAGATAATAGACCACTTAAGTATGAAGAATTTGAAGATAAGATAAATCAGGTTATATATGTTTCTGCAACACCAGGTGACGAAGAATTAGAAAAAGTAAATAATGAAGTTGTCGAGCAAATTATAAGACCAACAGGATTACTTGATCCATTAATAGAGGTTAGAAAATCATCTAATCAAGTTGATGACTTAATAGAAGAAATACAAAAACAAATAGAAAAGAAAGATAGAACTTTAGTTACAACACTTACGATTAGAATGGCAGAAGAGTTAACTACTTATTTAAAAAATTTAGACATAAAAGTAGCTTATTTACATAGTGAAGTAAAAACTCTAGAAAGACTAAAAATAATTCATGATTTAAGAGAAGGGAAATATGATGTATTAGTTGGTATTAACCTATTAAGAGAAGGTCTTGATATACCAGAAGTTAGTTTAGTAGCAATTTTAGATGCTGATAAACAAGGCTTTTTGAGAAGTCATAGAAGTCTTATACAAACAATTGGTAGATGTGCAAGAAATGAGCATGGTAGGGTTATAATGTATGGAGATATTATAAGTGATTCAATGAAAACTGCAATAGATGAAACAAAAAGAAGAAGAATGATTCAAATAAAATATAACGAAGAACATAATATTGTACCAAAAACAATAAAGAAAAAAATAATGGATGTTGTAAGTGTTTCTGAAGAGGCTCCAAAAACAAAGAATAAAAATAATAAAATCACAAATAATGAAAGTATTATTAAAAAGTTAGAAGAAGAAATGAAAAAAGCTGCTGATAACTTAGACTTTGAAAGAGCTATGGAATTACGCGATATTATATTTGAGATGAAAGTTAATTGACAAAATATTATCTATAATGTATTATTAAGCTAATAGTAGGAGGAGTTATGAATAACAATGAAATTGGAAATAATTTTAATGAAAAGGATATTCAAGATATAAGTGATATATCTTCAAATTCGGGCAGTGTTAGTAGTAATGAAGTTCAAAATGAATCTAATAATGTGGCCGTAGCTGGGTTCATTCTTTCTTTAATAGGACTTCATATAGTAGGTTTAATATTATCAATTGTAGGTTTAAAAAAATCAAAAGAAAAAAATAATAAAGGAAAAGGTTTGTCCATAGCAGGAATTGTTATAAGTTCTGTTGGAATAATATTTATAACAATAATTATTGCAGTATTATTAATTTCAATAAAAGATAGTGTTTATGATGCAAAAAGTAGTTCTGTAATAGATACATATAAAATGATAAAAAAATCTGCTGAGCAAAATATAATACTATCATCTTTAGGTGATACAAACATCACTTGTACAAAAGATAATTGTTATGAGAATTATAATTATAATAAAGAATATTATGATGTTATGATTACTGATAAAGGTACATATTATGAATTAGAAATTGATGCAATTGGGGATTTTTCTAATGTTAATTTAAATGATAAATGTAATGATTTAGAAGCAACATGTATGGGTAATACTATAATAGGAAAGATAAATAAAGAATAAGAGGATATGATTTAATGAAAGAAGAAAAAAATACAATAGCATTAGTTGGAATGATTTTATCTATATGTAGTTTTATAACTTGTGGACTTACTTCTATTGTAGGACTTATTTTATCAATAATAGGAGCTGTTAAGAGTAAAAAATTAAATGGAGATGGTAAAACATATTCAATAGTAGGTATAATAGTTAGTGTATTTATGATGTTTATAATGATAATTGTTGCATTAGCACTAGTTGTAGTTTATAATACCACGAAAGTTATACCTAAAGTTAGTACATATATAGATGAAAAGATAAAAGAAGAAGAAAAAAATGATGATTATAATTTAGATGAGACTTTTTACTTTGATGGTTTCGAAATTAAATTATCAAGTAATTATGAAGTAATAAAAAAAGAAAATGAAGATACATATTTAATAAAGATTCCAGTATCTATAAAAAATACATTATATAATGATGCTAAGTTTAATATGGAATATTGTGATATAACAGGTCCATATAAAGAAAGATTAGAAAGTCAAGGTAGTAATTACAAAGAAGATAGTCTAGATTTAGCAGATGCTATAAAGTCTAATGAAGAGGTTAATAAATATCTTTATATTCCATATAAAGAAGACGGAGAATATGAAATAGAATTTGATAATCATTTTGATGATGTTTCTATAGAAATTTTTGTAGAAAATAAAAATATAAATTAATTATTAATATTTAAGAAGTTATGTTTTTACATAGCTTTTTTCTTTCGTATTGAAATAAGTACAAATGTTTGATATAATATATTGTATAAATTTAAGAGATTTGTGATAGAATAATTAATTGAAGGTGATTTAAGTGGATAAAATTATAGTAAAAGGTGCTAGAGAAAATAATTTAAAAAATGTTGATATAGATATTCCTAAAAATAAATTAACTGTTATGACAGGTGTATCTGGTAGTGGTAAATCATCACTTGCTTTTGATACTATATATGCTGAAGGACAAAGAAGATATGTTGAAAGTTTATCAGCCTATGCAAGACAATTTCTAGGTGGAACATCAAAGCCAGATGTAGATTCCATTGAAGGACTTTCTCCATCTATTTCGATTGATCAAAAAACTACAAATAATAATCCCAGATCAACTGTTGGTACAGTAACAGAAATATATGATTATTTAAGACTCCTTTATGCACGTATTGGAGTTCCATACTGTCCTAATCATTTAATTCCAATAACTAGTCAATCCATTCAGGAAATGACAACGCAAATTATGAATGAAGAAGATGGTACAAAACTTATTATAATGTCACCAGTAGCATATGGAGAAAAAGGTACATTTAAAGAACTATTAGATAATTTAAGAAAAGATGGGTATGCTAGAGTAAATATTGATGGTGAAGTAAGAGATTTAAGTGAAGATATAGTTTTAGAAAAAAATAAAAAGCATAATATATTAGTTATTATAGATAGAGTAATTAGAAAAGATGAAGCTGAAAGTAGAATTTATGAGGCATTAGAGCTTGCTTGCAAATTATCTAAAGGAAAGGCTGTTGTGCAAATACCAGGTGCTGAAGAAATTGTTATGAGTGAGTCTTTTGCATGTCCTAACTGTGATTTTTCTCTTGAGGAATTAGAGCCAAGAATGTTTTCTTTTAATGCTCCTTATGGCTCATGTCCTGATTGTAAGGGACTAGGTTTTAAACAAAAAATTAGCGAAAGCCTAATTATTCCAGATAAAGAAAAAACACTCCTTCGTGGTGGCATAGAGCCTCTTTCGGGTATGGATGATCAAAATATATACATAAAGAAATTAGAAATAGTATGTGATAAATATAATATTGATATGAATAAAAAAATGAAAGATTTAACTAAAGAAGAATTAGATGCAATATTATATGGTACAAAAGAACCTATAGAATTTAAGTTTAAAACTAGAAGTGGAAATCAAATGAATAGTTATGAACCATATGAAGGAATTATTAATAACTTAGAAAGAAGATACTTTGAAACTAATAGTGAGTTTATAAGGGACTGGCTTGGAAGATATATGGTAGAGCTTACTTGTCCTACATGTAAGGGTAAAAGACTTAAGGAAAGTGTATTATCAGTGCTAATAAATAAAAAGAATATAATAGATTTAACTGATATGAATATTGATAAATTATATAACTTTTTTGATAAACTTAAACTTAGTGAAGAAAAAGAACAAATTGCAAGATTACTTATTAAAGAAATTAAATCTAGATTAGAATTTTTACATAATGTAGGTCTCGGATATTTGACATTATCTCGTAGTGCATCAACATTATCGGGCGGAGAAGCTCAAAGAATAAGACTTGCAACTCAAATAGGGTCACAGTTAACAGGGGTATTATATGTTTTAGATGAGCCATCTATTGGACTTCATCAAAGAGATAATCAAAGACTTATTGATTCACTTTTAAAGATGAGAGATTTAGGTAATACACTAATAGTTGTAGAACATGATACTGATACTATGCTTCAAGCTGATTACTTAGTTGATGTTGGACCTGGAGCTGGAGAGCATGGAGGTAGGATAGTTGCATGTGGAACGCCAGAAGAAGTTATGCAAAATACTAATAGTTTAACAGGAGATTATCTAAGTGGAAGAAAGACGATAGAAGTTCCTAAAAAAAGAAGAAAAGGTAATGGTAAATACATTGAAATAAAGGGAGCTAAAGAAAATAATTTAAAAAATGTAAACGTTAAATTTCCTTTGGGTAAATTGGTTTTAGTAACTGGTGTATCTGGTAGTGGTAAAAGTAGTTTAGTAAATCAAATACTATATAAATCACTTATGAAAGGGGTTTATAATTCTAGGGTTATACCTGGAAATCATAAAAGTATAAAAGGTATAGAAAATATAGATAAGGTGATTGATATTACTCAAGATCCTATAGGTAGAACGCCTCGTAGTAATCCTGCAACATATGTTGGTGTATTTGACGATATAAGAGATGTTTTTACTCAGACAAAAGAAGCTAAAATAAGAGGATATGAAAAGGGAAGATTTTCATTTAATGTAAAAGGCGGAAGATGTGAAGCTTGCTTTGGAGATGGAGTTAAGAAAATATCTATGAATTTCTTGCCAGATGTATATGTACCATGTGAAGTATGTGGTGGAACTAGATTTAATAAAGAAACTCTAGAAGTAAAATATAAAGGAAAAAACATATATGATGTACTAGGAATGAGAGTAGAAGAAGCTTTAGAGTTTTTTGAAAATCATCCTAAAATTAAAAGAAAATTACAAGTTTTAATGGATGTTGGATTAGGTTATATAAAGCTTGGACAAAGTGCACCAACCTTATCAGGTGGAGAGGCATCAAGGGTTAAATTAGCTAAAGAACTACAAAAAAAACCAACTGGTAAAAGTGTATTTATATTAGATGAGCCAACTACTGGTCTTCATAGTGATGATATAAAAAAATTACTTGTTATTTTAAATAGAATTGTAGATAATGGTGATACTGTAATAGTAATTGAACACAACCTAGATGTTATAAAAGTTGCTGATTATATAATTGATTTAGGACCAGAAGGTGGAGATCTTGGTGGTAAGATAGTTTGCTGTGGAACTCCAGAAGAAGTATCAAAATGCCCTGAATCATATACGGGAAAATATTTAAAAAAGATTCTAAAATAAGAGGGTTTTAATATATTAATAGATAATAATAAAGTAGAAGCATATGACTTTTGCTTTATTTTTTTATGATTTATTAGTGATTTTAAAGTTAACTTTTGTATCTTTTTAAATGTTAAAATATATATAGAAGGAGAGTTGGATAAACATGTATAAAACTATAGACATATGTTGGAGTAAGACTAAAAAGAATGTTGAAAATACTATAAAACAATATATTTATTATAGTTTATCTGTTGATTTTTCTTCTCCGTCAAAAATAAATGATGATTATCTATTAGATGAAATAAAGGACATAGAAGATGATAATGCCTATTCAAATATTACAAAAGATGAGAAAAAAGAAAGAATACTATACATAAATTATTTTAGATTTTCATTTAATAAATTAACAACAGAAGAAAGAAAAATAATATACTGGACATATTTAGATAAAGAAGATAATTATGATGATAGATATATAGCTAATTCACTAGGCTTTTCATTAGGATATTATTATTTAAAGAAGAAAGAAACATTAATTAGATTTGCATATTGTTTGGGGGTTGAAGAAAAAAATGATAGATAAGATAAGAAGATTATATCCTAATTTTTCAATATATATTAGAAAAGAAAATAAAGTTTATAATGCAGAAGGAAAAAGAGTTTTAAAAAAGAGTCTAAAAGAAAATATACCATATGTTCTAATAAATGGTAGTTCATATGAGGTTCATCAAAAAAAGAGCAGATAGCAAATAATGTGTCTGCTTATTTTAATTCATTATCATAAAAAATGTCTAAATTAAGAACTTTAAATAATATATATAAAAAGATTATATTGTGTTATAATTATTATGGTGATACATATGAAAGTAATTGTAGTAGATGATAATAAAAAAAATTATAAAAATAATACTGATACTAAGTACAGATTAAATTTATTTATAGAATGGCTTATATACATGGTAGGTTATGCCATTGTACTTTTAATGGCCTCTGGCTTATTTAGATCAATTTATGTTAAAAATTTTTTATATGGTCTTTTAGCTGCCATTATAATATTTATACTAAATAAAACAATTAAACCTATATTAGTATCATTATCTCTCCCTCTTATAGGAATATCACTTGGATTATTTTACTTTGTAATTAATGTAATAATATTATTTATTGTTGATTTTATATTAGGAAGTGCTTTTGAGTTACATGGCTTTTTTTCTCCTATTATAATAGCAATGTTTATTAGTTTGATGAACCTAATAATGGAAAATTTAATAATAAAACCTATAATAGAAAGGTGTACAAAATAATATGAATAGTGTAGCTATAAAAATATGTAGTTTAGAGGTAACGTGGTATTCACTTTTTATCTTAACTGGAGTAATAATTGGTTATATATTAATATTAAAAGAAGCTAAAAGGCATAATATAGATGAAAAATTTGTTAATGACTCTGTTTTTTGGTGTGTAATATTTGGAATACTTGGAGCTAGAGCATACTACGTATTATTTAATTTGGATTATTATTTATCTTATCCAACTGAAATAATAAAAATATGGAACGGTGGGCTTGCTATACATGGTGGTATAATATTTGGTCTTTTGGTTTTTATATATTATTGCCGTAAATATAAAATTAATTTATTAAAGTATTTAGATATAATAGTGCCATCACTTGTTTTAGCACAAGCTCTTGGAAGATGGGGAAATTTTTTTAACGGAGAAGCTCATGGACCTGTTGTAGCATTAGAATTTTTACAGAAGTTACATCTACCTAAATTTATAATAGATGGAATGCATATAAATAGTAATTATTATCATCCAACATTTTTATATGAGTCCTTCTTTTGTTTGCTATGTTTTATTATTCTTATTATTCTTAGAAGAAATAAAGACATTAAAACAGGAACTCTTACAGGAATATATTTAGTATGGTATGGTATATTAAGGTTTTTAATAGAATCACTTAGAACTGATAGTTTAATGTTAGGGAATATAAAGATGGCACAGTTAGTATCAATTATAATGAATTTAATTGGAGTTATAATTATAATAATATCTATAAAAAATAAATCTTTATATAATGAAAGGAACTCTTTAGATGAAAAAAGATAATGTTGCAATAATAGGAGCAGGTCCAGCTGGTCTTAGTTGTGCTCTTTATTTATTAAGAGCAGGAATAAATCCTACTATATTTGAAAAAAAAGCTCCTGGTGGAGTTTTAAATGAGATGGTTAAAATAGATAATTATCCAGGTTTTACAGAAAAATCACCATCAACTTTAGCATTTAGGATGTATAGTGCTATAGAAGAATTAGGTGCTAACATAGTCTCTAGTGAAGTTTTAAGTATAAAAAAAGAAAATGATGATTTTATAGTTAAAACTAATGATAAAACGTATAGTTTTAAGTTTATTGTTATAGCATCTGGAAGAACACCTAAAAAGCTTCCTGTACTTGAAAATTTAAATATAAAAAAGGGAGTTTCATATTGCGTAACTTGTGATGGAACTTTATATAAAAATAAAGATGTTGTTATAGTAGGCTCTGGTGCATCTGCTGTCATAGCTTCTATTTACCTATCTAACATAGCACATAAAATATATATGGTTAATAGAAGTGATAAGTTTAAGTGTGAATTAAAAGATAAAGAAATAATAGAAAGTAAAGATAATATAGAAATAATTTATAATTCTAATATAGATAACGTAATAACTGAAGATGATAAAGTAGTTGGTGTTAATTTAGATAATAATAGAAAACTAGATATAGAGTGCATTTTTGTGTATATTGGTCAAATAATAAATAATATGTACTATGAGAATTTGAAACTTAATAGTGATAATCTTGGAATATTAGTGGATAATAATATGAAAACTTCTCTTGATAGAGTATATGCTATAGGAGATAGTGTAAGTAAAAGATTATATCAAGTTGTAACAGCAGCAAGTGAAGGTGCGTTAGCAGCAACCGATATAATAAGAGTAATTAATAGATAGAAAGTAGCTATCTATTTTTAAATAAATGAAGAAAAAACACCTGGATATGTTGAAAAAGAAAATCTTATTTGATATAATACTTTTATAAAGGAAGCGATAGGGTATGACATTTTCTAGTAAAATAAAAAAAGAGATTAGTTCAGTAGAGTGTACAAGAGCAGAGTATCTATCAGAATTATCTGGAGTTATAAGAACTAGTGCACAAATTAAGATATATAATATTAAAATACAAACAGAAAATAAATTTGTTGCAAATAGAATATTTGGTTTATTTAAAATTTTATTTGATATAAACTTAAATATTTCACTTAGAAAGAATTATAATTTTAAGAAAAATGAAATATATGTTTTAGAGCTTAAAAAAGATACCCTTAAAGTACTTAGAGATTTAGGTATAGTAAATGATAAAAATGAATTACTTAAAGTACCTAGCGAGTCTCTATTATCTGATGAAGAACTTAAAAGAGCATATTTAAGAGGTGTGTTTTTAGTTAGTGGAAGTTTAAATGATCCTAAGACTTCTAGATATCACTTAGAGTTTTTAATAAATGATACAAGTTATGCTAATTTTTTAAATGATACTTTAAATGAATGTGGTTTAAATAGTAAAATACTACATAGAAGAAAAGGATACATGGTATACATTAAGGAAGCTGAAAAAATAAGTGATTTTTTAAGACTTATTAGGGCATATAATGGTGTTATGTATTATGAAGAAATAAGAGTTTATAGAGAAAAAATAAATATGACTAATAGACTTAATAATTGTGAACAAGCTAATGTTGAAAAAACGGTAGCTACTTCTAATATGTTGATTAATGATATTAATTATATAAGAGAAAATGAAGCGTTTGATTTATTAGATGATAAGCTTAAAGTAAGCTGTGAATATAGAATAAAATATCCTGAATCATCACTACTTGAATTAAGTAAAATAATTAGTTTAGAAACTGGTAGTAATGTTAGTAAATCTTGCTTAAATCATAGATTTAGAAAAATAAAAGAGTTTGCAAATAAATTAAAGAGTCAAAATTAATCTAATAAAGTCTTTCAAAAATTATAATTTTTTGATAGAATATAGAATAGAACATTAAAAATAAAAATAGAAGTAGTGAGGGGAAGTGTTGTCATGGGCAAAACAATTGCATTAGTAAATCAAAAAGGTGGTGTAGGTAAAACAACTACTAGTATAAACTTAGCGGCATCACTAGGTGTATTAGGCAAAAAAGTACTTCTTATAGACTTAGATCCTCAAGGAAATTGTTCTACAGGTGTTGGAATAAATAAAGGTGATATAGATAAAAGTATATATGACTTACTTCTTGGAAGGTGTAGTGCACAAGATGCTATTACAAGAACAAATTTTAAAAATTTAAATATAATACCAGCTACAATTAATTTGGCAGGTGCTGATATAGAATTAATAGAAAAGTCTAAATTAGATGTAAATTTTCAAAAGAGTTTACAACTTAAAATAGCTTTATTACCAATTATTGATAAATATGATTATATTATAATAGATTGTCCACCATCACTTGGACTTTTAACAACTAATGCGTTAACTGCAGCAAATTCTGTATTGATACCAGTACAGTGTGAATTTTTTGCGTTAGAGGGAATAATGCAATTATTAAATTCAATTATGCTTGCACAAAAAAAACTTAATCCAAAACTAGAAATAGAAGGTGTTCTTTTAACTATGCTTGATTCTAGAACTAATTTAGGATTAGAAGTAGTAGAAGAAATAAGAGGATTTTTTAAAGAGAGAGTATATAATACTTTAATACCAAGACTTATTAGATTAACAGAGGCACCAAGTCATGGTAAACCAATAGTTGCATATGATCCAATGAGTCGTGGAACAGAAGCTTATCTTAATTTAGCAAAGGAGGTCATAGAACATAATGAAAGACGAGACTAATAAAAGAAGAGCACTTGGAATGGGACTTGAACAATTATTTAGTACTGAGGTACTTGACTTTGATCAAGTTGAAAAAACAATTGTTAATGAAACACCAAAAGATGAAGTTGTAATGCTTGAAATAAAGGATTTAATGAGTAATCCATACCAACCTAGGAAGGTATTTGATGATGATGCATTAAAAGAATTATCTGAATCAATAAAAGAACATGGTGTATTTCAACCAATTATAGTTAGAAAAAGTGTTAAAGGATACAATATAATAGCAGGGGAAAGAAGAGTTAGAGCATCAGGACTTGCTGGATTAACTACTATTCCAGCTATTATTAGAGATTTTACTGATGATGAAATGATGCAAATAGCACTTTTAGAAAACTTACAAAGAGAAAACTTAACTTCTATAGAAGAAGCTAAAGCTTATAAATCAATAATAGAATCACTTAGACTAACTCAAGATGAGTTAGCTAAAAAACTAGGTAAATCAAGAAGTCATATAACTAATATGCTTGGTCTTTTAAGACTTCCTTTAAGTGTTCAAGATATGGTTTTATATGGAAAAATATCAATGGGACATGCTAGGGTACTTAGTAAATTAGAAAGTCATGACCAAATAGAAGAACTTGCTAATAAAGTAGTAAATGATAACTTAAGCGTAAGAGAGTTAGAAGAATTATCAAGTGGTGAAAAATTTGAAAAGGCTTTACCAGTTAAGAAGAAAGCAGTAAAAGAATATAAATACGTAGAAGATGCAATGAAAGAAAAGTTAGATACTAAAGTATCTATTTCTGGCAACAAAATAAAAATATCTTTTGCTACAAAAGAAGATTTAAATAGAATACTTGAAATATTAAATATAGAAGTAGAATAGAGGTTAAAATATGAAAATATTAGGCTTAACTATTGTTAAGGAAATATATCTTCCTATATTAATAATAATTATAGAAGTAATATTAGAAAAACTTCTTAAATTTACTTTAAAAAAGACTTTTAATCCTAAAAAACACAAAAGATTAGATGCTAGAAAGTCTAAGACAATGAGTAGTTTAATATTTAATATAGTTAAATATATTTTAAGAATTTTAGCTATTTTAATGATACTTGATGTATTTGGAATAAATACAAATGCAATATTAACTGGTCTTGGAGTAGCATCATTAGTTGTAGGTCTTGCTTTTCAAGATGTACTAAAAGATGTATTAGTTGGTATATCTATAATGCTTGAAAATCAGTTTGTTGTAGGAGATTTAGTTAAAATAGGAGATTTTGAGGGTACTGTAACTCATTTAACACTTAAAACAACTAGAATCAAGTCAAATACTACAGGTGAAATTAAGATAATTGCTAACAGAAATATATCTGAAGTAATTAATTATAGTATGGATAAAACAGTTGCTATAGTAGATGTACCAGTTAGTTATGAGTGTAATATAGATGAAGTAGTAAGTGTGCTTTCTATTACAATAGAAAATATAAAAGAAGATATAAAAGAGTTATCTGGAGATATAAATGTTTTAGGAGTTCAGGAATTAGCTGATTCATCCGTTGTGATAAGGGTTGTTGCAACATGTAAGCCAGGTAAACATTATGAGGTTAAGAGAATACTTAAAAAAGAATTTAAAAATGCTTTAGATAGAAATGGTATATCAATTCCATATAATCAGATAGTGGTGCATAATGAAAAATAATTATGAATTAAATTCAATTGTTATGATGAAAAAAACTCATCCTTGTGGAAATAATTTATTTGAAATTATTAGAACAGGTGTTGATATAAAAATTAAATGTATTAAATGTGGTAGAACCATAATGTTATCGAGAGTAGATTTTAATAAAAAAATAAAAAAGGTGTTGGAGGAGAAAAAATGATTGATAAAAAAATAAAAAGATCATCACATCCTGTTATGTTCTTTATATACTTGTCATTATTTGTAATTATAGCAAGTGGTATAGCATCACTTCTTAATTTTCAGGTTACTTATGATAAGTTAACTACAATAGCAGGAGAAGTTGAATCAACAACAATAGCTGTTAATTCTTTATTAAGTTTAGATGGACTCAAGTTTATTATATCTTCGGCATATAATAATTTAATAAACTTTGAACCATTTGGTAATTTACTTATTGCATCAATAGGATTTGCAATAGCACTAAAATCAGGTTTTTTAAAAACTTTGTGTAATAAAGTAACAAAGAAAATTCCAAAGTTTTTGATAGTATTTATATACTCATTACTATGCATTATATCTAGTCTTGATGGTAATTTAGGCTATGTATTATTGTTACCATTAGGTGCAGTACTATTTATGAGTATGAATAGAAATCCACTTGGTGGATTAGCTTTGGGTTTTGCATCAATTGCATCAGGACATGGAGCTGGACTTTTTGTAACCATGTTAGATTATAATTTATCTAGTTATACTGAAGCTAGTGCAAAACTATTGAATGAAGAATATGTGGTATCACAAAGTAGTAACCTATTTTTTATAATAGTAGCAACTTTATTAATTGCTGGGGTTAGTACTTTCATAACTGAAAAAATAGTTGTTAGAAGATTAGGTAGAAATACAATCGAAGAAGAAGAGGAAGTAATAATAGATGAAAGTAAGGAAAAGAAAGGATTATCTGCATCTTTAATTGCAACAATAATATACTTAATTCCAATAATTATAATGCTTATCCCATATGAAAAAGAAAGTTTTGTTGGTATATTATTAGATAAATCACAAACAGAATATTCTAAAATGTTATTTTCATCTGATGCATTATTGATGACAAATTTAGTTGGTATAGTATCACTATTATTTGCTATTCAAGGTTTTGTTTTTGGAGTTATATCTGGAACTATAAAGAAAATAAGAGATATGATTAGTTTTTCTGCAGATTATCTAAAAAGTATAGGTAGTATATTTATATTAATATTCTTTGCATCATTTTTAATATCAGTATTAAAGGAATCAAATTTAGGCTTGGTTTTGACAGCATTTTTAGCAAACTTAATAGGAATGTCAAACTTTTCATTTGTACCTTTAGTATTATTAATTTTAATCATAACAATTGTAGCAAATATTTTAACACCTGCTTCAATATCAAAATGGTCAATATTAGCACCTAATATTATGAATGTTGTAATGAAAGCTAATATAACACCAGAGTTTTCTCAACTTATATTTAGAGCAGGTGATTCACTTGCTAATCCAATAACGCCAATATTTTCTTATTTCGTAATCTTTATTGGTTTTATAGAAATATACACTAAAAACAAGAATGATTTTAGTATAAAATCATGTTATAAATTGATTTTTCCATATTTTCTTGCAATTGCGTTAACGTGGATAGTTCTAATAATTTGTTGGTTTATAATAGGTATACCTATAGGACCAAATATATATCCAACGTTTTAAATAAACAAAAAAACATCAATAACGATGTTTTTTTTGCTTGTTAATTATATTAGTTTTTTTCAAAGAAAGCTTTATATCCTAAGTAAGCCTCATATATATCAAATTTACTTGCAACTTCGTATGGAGAGTGCATTGAAATTATTGGTACACCACAGTCAATAACATCCATTCCTTTATCAGCTAAAATGTATGCTATTGTGCCACCACCACCAAGGTCAACTCTTCCTAATTCAGATACCTGATATTTAATGTTATTTTCTTCAAATATTCCTCTTACTTTTGCAACAAATTCTGCATTAGCATCAGAAGCTCCTGATTTACCACGAGAACCTGTATATTTGTTAAATTCAACTCCATATCCAATATAAGATGCATTGTTTTTTTCAGATGCACTTTGGAAGTTAGGGTCAACTCCTGCACCTACATCTGCTGAAAGCATCATAGAATTACAGTATGTTTTGTTTATTGCACCAGGATTATTTTCCTCTTTTTTATTTAATAATTCGTTTACAAATAAATCAAACATCTGTGAACACATCCCGGTGTTTCCAACACTACCTATTTCTTCTTTATCTGCAAATATTGAAACAAAAGTTTTATTTCCTGCCCTAGCATTAACTAATGCTAAAAGGTTAGTATAGGAGCAAACTCTGTCATCTTGACCATACGCTGCAACCATAGATTTATCAAAGCCTAGGTGTCTTGCTTTAAAGCTAGGTACGGCTTCAAGTTCTGAACTATAAAAATCAATTTCATTTATTTTGTATTTTTCGTTTATTATTTTCATAATGTTTTCTTTAACGGAATCATTATTTGATGGAATACTACCAACTAATATGTTTAAATCTTCACCCTTAATAGCCTTTCCAATTTTATTTTCATATTGTTCTTCCGCTAGATGAGGTAAAATATCAGTTATTGTAAACACAGGATCATCATCTTTTTCTCCTATATTTATTTCTATTTTTTCGCCATTTGGCTTAACTACTACGCCTTTAAGCGATAATGGAATGGTTGTCCATTGATACTTTTTAATTCCACCATAATAATGCGTTTTAAAAAGAGCAAGCTTTGCATCCTCATAAAGAGGGTTAGGTTTTAAGTCTAGTCTTGGTGAATCTATATGAGAACCAACTAGGTTAAATCCATTTTCTAACTTTTCTGTACCAATAACAGCAGCATATACACTTTTATCTCTATTAAGCATATATACTTTATCTCCAGCACTTAGTTTTCTAACGTTTTTTATATCAATAAAACCATTAGACTTTAGTTTTTCCACAATATATTTTGATGTCTCTCTTTCAGTTTTACATTCATTTAAAAAGTCTATATATCCATTAGAAAAATTAAATATTTTATCTTTTTCTTCATCATTTAAATTAATCCAACCACATGTTTTTTTATTTAATATACTTTCCATAAAATTCCTCCTAATTATATAATACCACGTTAATAAATAAATATTAAATAAATTAGTAATATTATTTTTAATTTGTACATAGATTTAAGATGAACAGTTTAGTATAAGGAGGATATTTGTGAACATTAATGATACTAAAAGATTTTATAAGGAAGATACGAAAAAATATATTATAAAAAATAATAAAGATTTTATATCGTACATCTATGATATTGTACTTCATGGTTACACATCTTTTGCTAGCTTAGATGATTATCAAAGCCTTATAGATAATATTGTAAAATGGTATGAAATAAAGTACCCTGATGCACAAATTATGTGCTATGAACGTGGTTATGATGGATACAGAATAAAACCACTTGATAAATATATGAGCATAGAGCAGCTTATGTATAGATTAAAGAAAAATGAAGCTGATGTACTTAAATGTTATTATAGAGGAAAAGGTAGTGCACTTAAAAACGTATATGATAATAATGGCGTTAAAATTGGTTATGAACCTATTATATATTTACAGATAAATAAGCGTAACAAAGAAGGAGTTAGTAATAATTTCTTGATTCATGCAAATAGTATTACAGGTTTTATAGAACATACTAATGATCTTGTCAAAATAATTAACAATAATAGTGTTAGCTTAAAGCAATTATATGATGTATTAAAAAGTAATTATAGTAAAAGATTAGAGTTTGATGAACTAAAAAAATGTATATATAATTATGATTGTGATGGAACTTTAAGAAAAAAACTATTAGAACTTGCTTCATTAGAGATGTTGTATTCAAAAAACACTACTCCAGAAATTGGTTATGAGAGAGCTAAAAAATTTATAAGTGAATTTAATGATAAATTTAAGATAAATTTAACTACACATGAAATAGATAAGATTATGAATGTAGATTATTCTAAAAATTCATTTAATAGATATGTAGATGACTTTAAGGATAAATGTAATTCAAAAATAAAAAATAATAAACTTTAAAGTGTTAATAAATGGTAATATAGAATTGAGTTTAAATATCAATTCTATTTTTTGTAAATAAAAATGATTAAATAAAGACTTTGATAAATAAAAATGATACAATTATAATAAATCATAGGAGGAGTAAAGTGATAATAGATATAAAACAAACCGTATCAGAGAGAAAAAATGAATTTGAAATATCATATAACAATAAAATGATATATAGATCGAAGCTTCCTTTTATTAATGTACTTGGAAGTTTGGATTTAGAAAAGCTTAGAGAAATAAAGGTATATGATGAAAATAATAATTTAAAATATAAAACAAGTTATAACTATATTGATAATAAATTAGAAGAGCTAATTCCGCTAAAATACTTGGTAACAAAATCACAAAAGTTTAATCAACTAAAATTTACAAACTTAAATGATAATGATGAAATATCAATATTCTTTGAAATGAATGGAGTTTGGAATGGTTGTATTATAGTTAAATATAAAGATATGATTTATAAATGCTATTCAGTAGAAGATGGATATATTAGACACATATGCATATATAATGATGATACTCAAATAGGAGAATTATTAAAACCAAATGTTGTAGTAGACGGAAAAGATGAGTATAGAATCTATTTAAAAGATGAGTATTCTTATTTAAAAGATGCTTTATCCATGCTAGCTTTATATTTAGATAGAACCGAATATAATTCTAGTTATTTGGAAAACAACGGTGCAAGAATAAGCAAAAGTTTTTCTTACTCAAAGATAAATAAATATTATGACCCAAATTGGGTAAAAAATAATTTTGATTCTGCTAATTATTTTAATAAGGTAAACGAAGAAGTAAGTGAAATAAAAAAGAAGATTATGAAAAGATTTAAGTTTCTATTAACAATTATTGGTACTATATTTGCGATATCTATAGTTATCACCATAATATTTTTGATTGTATTGTTTTAATGCTAATAGAAAATTAAAAATATAATGAACTAGTGATGTTTAACGAATTTATAAAAGGTATAAAATTAAAAAAATGAAGTGTTATCTGAAATTATTGCTGATTTTCAAAATAAAATTAGATTAGTAAAACTTTAAGGAAGAAAAGATAAAAAATATCTTGAGATTAAATGTAATACTATCATAATGCTCTGATATGTGCATTTATATATAAACCAAATATGTCTATTTTTTGATATTCACTACACGGCATATTGTTGATTATATGTTAACACCATTTACAAATATTAAAATAGCATATTTACGGTTGGAATATTCTTTATTTAAAACAACATTTAATGAAATGATAGCATTTTTATTAGAACATTTATGTCATTTATTCCAACTCCGTTTTGCACTATAATAAATCAAATGTGTTCATCAATATATGAATTTTCTTATTCCACTATAAAATTTGGTAAAAATTCGCATAGATACAAATAAATAAAATTAATTTTTAAATTAACAAAAAGGCTTGCTATGTTTCACGGCATAAAAAACGAACTATATAATTTGGTTCGAGTCTGGTATCAATTATGGTGTCCTTTTGGTGGAAGCCTAGCAACCGCTAGGTATAAATTTTTAGGTAGTAATAATCACCAACCAGTTAAATTATAATACATTTTTTATAAAAATATATTAAAATATAAATAATAATGTTACAATAAATGTAAAGGAGGTCTCATGAAAATAATAAATACAGAGGCATTAGTTAGTTCACTATTTGTAATTGGTTTTGATAAGATTGATTCAATTCTTTATACTTATACATTAGGTGCATTAACTATTGATAATCAAAAAACAAATATGTTTCAGTTTGAAAACAAAGAATTAAGTAGTACATTTAATAAATATGTGGATTCTAGTAGCTGGGGTTTTAAATTAAAGAAGGGTTATACATTAGATACTAATATATCAACTATGAAGGATTATAATTGGACACTAAGAAATTTATTTAATAAAAATAAAGATTTGATTAAGTATTTAAGAAACCTTGATTTTAGTGAAATTATTACTAAAAAAATGGAATCGTATTGTATAGAAAATGAGTCGCAACTTGATACGAGATTCAGCAATAAAGAAATAGAATTAATTGCACATTTAAATTTAAACCAAGGAAATAAAAAATTAGTTAAAAGTTTAAAAACATAATCTAATTATACTAGATGAACTAGGGGGATTACATGTGATAACAATTTATATGAATTTGATAAGAATAATTTATTATATTATTGCTGTCAAATGTATAATAGTAGAAAAATCAATGACTACCAACAAACAATTATTGATTTGACTAATAGTATAAAAATAGAAAATATATGCAGTTATTTTCATAAGTTTACAAATCTTTTTAAAGTAAGTGTGTAAACAACAAAAATAATTACTATTTTAGAATTAAAAAGAAGAAATGATGAACTATACTATAAAGATAATTATATTTTAAAGTAGTGGCGATAGACTTTTATAGATTTATTTTCACTATGAAGTTTAAAAAATTTAAACATAATTTTGCTTAACTTTATAAATTGATAAAATATTTAAAATGGTTTAATTTTATCTTTGCACATCATTATTGGCTCTGCCAATAGTGTAGTGTACTAAACTGTCAAAATAAAACTACTTTCAATTTGAGAGTAGTTTTTATATTATCTCGAAAAGTTCGAGTTACAATCAATTGTGGTGCCACTTGTAGGAATCGGACCTACAGCTAATCATTACGAGTGACTTGTTTTACCATTAAACTAAAGTGGCATATAAAGTTCTATTTAAAGAACCCGTTCTCAACAAATTTTGTTTCATTTACTACCATAAAGGCATTTTTATCAATGCTTTTTATAATGTTTTTCAAATCATCCATGTGCTTTTTTTCAGCTTCTATAAATAGCATTAATTTTTTAGTATTATTTTTACCCTTACAACTAACTTTTGTAACAGCAAATCCAGCATTTCTTATTTTATCTATTTTTTCTTCTTTAACATAATTTATTACAACTTGCATAGAAACTTTTCCTTTAATTAAAGTATTAGAAAGTGTTGTTCCTATAAAAGTTCCAAGTGCATATCCACCAGCATATGATAAAGAAATCCATATACTTTTGATGTTGGTATTTAATGCTTCTTTAACTACTAAAAACCAAATTATTACATCAATAAATCCTAATATTGTTGCAATTAATCTTTTGTTTTTAACCGTTAACACTGTTACTAATGTTGCAAGTGAGACATCTACTACTCTTGCGAAGAATATTTTAATGCAAAGGTAAAATAGCATCTTTCATTCCTCCTTTATATCTTATCATAATTATTTTGTTACATCAATCTAAAATTATTATGATATAATAACTTTTGGAGGCAAAAATGAACAAAGAAATTTTTCTTAGAAAAAACACAAAACTTTTATTTATATTAAATATAGTATATTTACTATTTATAGTAATGTTAAAAAATACATTTTTAAAATTAGGATATAATTCTTCGGTTATAAGTATATGGTTCATCTTATGCATAGCATTTCTTATAATATCTATTTTCTTCAATGTATTATTGTTATTTAAAGAATTTAATGAAAAAAAGTCGCTAGTTATAATTATAATATTATTTATTGTAATATCTTCTTTAAGTGTAATTATACCATTTGCTATTAATAAAGCTTATGAAAAAGAGTTTTCTAAAATAGGAATTAAATTAAGTAATTATTGTAAAACATATGGTTGTGATACATATGAAACTTTATATAGAAAAAATAATAAAGAGTTTATAATTAATAAAAAGTATTTTGATTATGATGGTAGGGAAAATGATATAAAAATAGTAACAACATATGATAAAGAAAAGGTTTTAAGTGTTAACATGACTATATATTCTGATAATGAGATGTTTTCTAGTGAAATAATCAAAAATGCATTAGATGGATATATTAATAATTTTAATTATTCTATTAGTGCTGAAATGGTTAATAAAGCATTTGAAAACAGATTCTCTGGTAAAATAAAAGATGATATAGCAACATATGAAGTTAAAGAAATATATAAAGATAACACTTTAATTAAACTTAAAACTATAATAAATTTTAATTTTAAATAATTAATTTTTTTTCTTTATATAATAAGGCGAAGACTAGGTATAAGAAAATTTGTTTTTAAAAAATCATTTTATTGTGATATAATCTTATTATAAAAGAAAATGAATATTAAGGGAAATGTTAGGAGGATATATGAGTTTAGATAATGTGCTTACAATATTAAAAGATATAATTGATGTTTGTATAGTTTGGGCAGGACTATATTTCATTTTAAAAAGTATAAAGAATAATGTTAAATTTACGATGTTATTTAAGGGAATAATAATAATAGTTTTAATTAAAATACTAAGTGATGTATTTGATTTAAAAACAATTGGACTTCTTCTTGAATATGTAGTTGTTTGGGGACCACTTGCTTTGGTAATAATATTCCAACCAGAAATAAGATCGGTATTGGAACAGTTAGGTAGATCACAATTACTTGGAAGACATAAGGTTCTTACTATATCAGAACGTGAAAGAATAGTGTATGAGATAGGTCTTGCTTTGGAGTACTTAAAAAAGCATAGAATAGGAGCTTTAATAGTTATTGAAAGAGATAATTCGTTAGCTGAATACATAGAGCGTTCTAAAAAGCTATATGCTGAAATATCAAATGAGTTATTAGTTGCAATATTCTTTCCTGATAATCCACTTCATGATGGTGGTGTAATTATTCAAGGAGATAAGATAACAAGTGCTGGTGCAATATTTCCAACAACAGTAGAAATGAAGTTTAGTAAAAGATTAGGTACAAGACATAGAGCTGCTATTGGAATAAGTGAAGAGACAGACGCAATTGCTATTATTGTATCAGAAGAAACTGGTAGAATATCTATTGCTATTAATGGAGAGTTAAAGTATAATTTATCACTTGATGAGGCAAAGATGACTATATTAGAAGAATTAAAGCCTAAGAAAACCGCTGAGTTCGATTATGAAATAGAAGAGGTTGGTGAAGATGATGAGTAAGTTATTTAAGGCAATTGGAAAATTTATAGATAAGAAGATAGTACTTCCTATAACTAGGGTATTTGTTGCTATTTCAAATAAAATAAAATTAAATGGCCGTGGATTTGAAAAGTTTATTACTAGAAAACCAGGTTTAATTATAGTTTCGCTATTAGTCGCTCTTTTAGCATTCTTTATAGCTGATTCTAAGTCCACATCATTAATTGAAACTTCTGCTGAGGTTTTATATGATCAGCCTATATCTGCTAAATATAATGAAGCTGCTTATGTAATTGAAGGGCTTCCTGAAACAGTAGATATTACTTTAATTGGAAGAAGATCTGATGTTTATTTAGCTAAACAGCTACCTACTAATGACATAGAAGTTGATTTAACTGATTATAAACCAGGTGTTCATAAAGTACAGTTAAAATATAAGAAAGCTTTAAGTTCTGTTGAATATAAGCTTGATCCTTCTGTTGCAACTGTTGTTATTTATGAAAAAGTATCAGAAGAAAAAGAAGTTAATTATGAAGTTATTAATAAAGGCAAGGTTGACTCTAAATTGATGGTTGATAGTGTTTCATTAAGTGAAGAAAACGTATATGTAAAAGGAAATGAGGCAAAGTTAAAAGAAGTATCTACAGTTAAAGCTTTAGTTGATTTGAAAAATTTAACTGAACAAAAAACTGGAGAACAAGTTATTAAAGATGTTAAACTTGTTGCATATAATTCAAATGGGGATAAAGTGGATGTTGAAATAGCTCCTGCAACGGTTGATGCAACAGTTAATATTACATCTCCTCAAAAAGAAGTTCCATTAAAGGTAATACCTAAAAATTATGATAAGATAGTATTTGGTAAATCAATTAGTAGTATAACAACTGATATTACTAAGGTTACTATATATGGTGCATCAAATAAATTAGATAATATATCTTATATACCGGTTTATGTTGATGTAAGTAATTTAAAGGCTGATAAAAAATATTCAATTACGCTTGAAAAACCATCTGGAGTAAAAGCTATTAGTGCAACTTCTGTTAATGTAAATGTATCTGTTGGAACAGAATCTGCTAAAGAGTTTGATGATATTTATCTAGAATATGAAAATTTAGGTGATGGATTAATTGTTCAAGCAGCAAGTGCTGAAAGTACAAAAGTATCTGTAAGTGTTAAGGGAGTATCTGGTGTGTTAAATGATATAGATCCTTCAACAATTAAAGCTTATGTTGATTTAAAAGGCTTAGATGTTGGAGAACATGAAATAGACGTATCTGTTAAAGGAACTGATTTAAGAGCTAAATATGAGTCTAAAACAACAAAAGTTAAGTTAAGAATAACAAAAAAACAATAAAAAGTAATAATATTTGTTGACAAATGTACCGATTTAAAGTAGAATTTAAATTGGTACATTTTACAACCCACATAAGTTTGTATTGGGAACACAACTTATAAAGGAAAGGAAAAGAAATATGACAACATTTATGGCAAATGCCGGAAACATTGAACGTAAATGGTATGTTATTGATGCAAAGGGAAAACCATTAGGAAGAGTTGCTGCTAAAGCTGCAGTTATGTTAAGAGGAAAGCATAAAGCAACTTATACTCCTCATATTGATTGCGGAGATAATATTATCATTATTAATGCTAAAGAAGTAGCATTAACAGGAAACAAATTAAATCAAAAAGTTTATTACAATCATAGTGGTTACACAGGCGGTTTAAGAGAAAGAACAGCTAAAGAAATGCGTGAAAATTATCCAGTTGAAATGGTAGAAAGAGCAGTTAAAGGAATGCTTCCAAAAGGAAGATTAGGACGTCAAATGTACAAGAAGTTATTTGTATATGAAGGTTCTGACCATAAGCATCAAGCTCAAAAACCAGAAACTGTAGAAATTTAAGGAGGAGACTAAATGGCAAAAACATTTATTGGAACAGGTCGTCGTAAACGTTCGGTAGCACGTGTTAGAATGACTTCGGGTAAAGGAAAAATTACAATTAATGGTAGAGATGTTAATGAATATCTTCCTTTTAAAACTTTAGTTATGGATTTAACGCAACCTTTAGATGCTACAAAAACTCGTGATAAGTTTGATATTGATGTAACTGTTTATGGTGGAGGTTTTTCTGGTCAAACTGGAGCTATCCGTTTAGGAATTACAAGAGCTTTATTAAAGTATGATGAAAACACAGATCCAACATCAGATGCATCATTTAGAAAGATTTTAAAATCTGCTGGTTTTATAACTAGAGATGCAAGAATCAAAGAACGTAAGAAATACGGTCTTAAGAAAGCACGTCGTGCACCACAATTTAGTAAACGTTAATTTGAAAGTTCAAGCTTTATGCTTGAATTTTTTTTGTTAATAAATTTTAATATAATTTAATAAAAAATTAAAGGATTATGTGCTATAATTTAATATAGGTGGTGTTTAGATGAAGCTCAAAGAGTTTAAAACTTTAGATGAGCAAATTGGAATATTAAAAGAACGTGGGTTGGTTATAAATGATGTTGATAAAGCTAAAAATTTACTTTTAAGCGAAAATTATTTCTTTATCAATGGTTACAGACATATTTTTTTAAAAAATTCAAAGTCAAGTGAATTTATACCTGGAACTACGTTTGATGAGCTTTATGCTTTGTTTCAGTTTGATAGAAGTTTTAGAAATGTATTGTTTAAAAATTTACTTATTGTGGAAAATAACTTGAAATCAATATTATCATATGGATTATCTAAAAAATATGGTATTAGGGAAAAGGATTATTTAAAAATGTCTAACTTCTCTCAAGATATAAGGAAGGTAAGACAGGTTAATGATGTGTTAAACAAAATAAAAAGACAGATTAAATTAAATGGAAGACAACATACTGCAACACTTCATTATTTAAGTAATTATGGTTATGTACCACTGTGGATACTAGTTAAGTTATTATCTTTTGGTATGATAAATGAATTATATTCCATACTAAAACCTGAAGATAAGTTAAATATTGCAAGTTATTATAACTTGGATGTTGAAACACTTGGTATATATATAGCACTATTATCTAATTATAGAAATTTATGTGCTCATGAGGATATTGTTTTTGAACATAGGACTCAAAAAGAAATACCTGATACAAGATATCATAGAGAGCTTGATATTCCTATGATGAATGATGAGTACATTTACGGGAAAAATGATATATTTGCAGTGGTAATAATGCTTAAATTTATGCTAAATGAGAGTGATTTTACTGATTTCATTAATGAAGTAAGTTATGACTTAAGCTTATTAGATGGTAGAGTTAATATTATTCCACAAGATAAGATACTAGATAGAATGGGATTTCCAGCTAATTGGGAGGAAATAGCTAAAATAAAATAAGAGAGGATGATATTATGGAAATTATTGAAACTAGTGCAAAAGAGGAAACTAAAGAAACTAAGAAGAAACAAAATAACAATAGAAATGGATTACTTTTATTTATAATCATTTTATTTGCATTTGGACTTGGAATGGGTATTATGTATGAGTATAAAGAAAAAACTTCTAAAACGGTTACTAAAAATAGAGTTATTTCACAAAATACTGTTACAGAAGAAGCTATGGAAGATGCAATAGATAAAATATATGATGCTGTTTTGTGTATAGAAGTTTTAAATGATAGTGGTGAAGCTGCTAGTACTGGAACTGGCTTTGTTTATGAAAAAGATGACAAGTACGGTTATGTTTTAACTAATGCTCATGTAGTTTCAGGTGGAACTAACGTTCAAGGAATGTTATCTAATAACGAAAAAGTAAAATTAACTATTTTAGGTACTGATACTTATACTGATATAGCTGTTTTAAGAATGGATGCTAAGGATGTATTAAAAGTTGCAAGTATAGGAACTAGTAAAAATACAAAGATAGGAAACACTGTATTTACAGTTGGGTCTCCTCTTGGTTCTTCTTATGCTGGAACCGTAACGAAGGGAATATTATCTGGTAAGGATAGATTAATTGAGACAAGTACTTCTACAAATGGACTTTCATCAGAATCTTATACTGTTAAAGTTTTACAAACGGATGCTGCTATTAGTCCAGGTAATAGTGGTGGACCATTAGTTAATTTAGCTGGTGATGTTATAGGAATTACTTCATTAAAATTAGTTGATGAAAAAGTAGAAGGAATGGGATTTGCTATACCTATAGAAGACGTTTTAACTTATGTTGATACTCTTGAAAAGAAAGAGAAAATTAAAAGACCAGTTTTAGGCGTTCAAATACTTGATATGACCAATAAATATTTACTTTATAGATATAACATTCAAATTGATTCTAAAGTTACAAATGGAATTATATTAATGGGTATTGAAGATGGATATCCTGCAGCAAGTGCTGGACTTAAGAAAGGTGATATAATAACTAAAGTAAATGGTGAAGATGTTACAACTTCATCTGGATTTAAATATGAATTATATAAATATAGTGTTGGAGATGAAATAGAGCTTACATATTATAGAGATGGTAAGGAAAATAAAGTTAAAGTAAAACTTGATAAAACAAGTGAATAAAAATCAAGACCTATGTTACTAACAATTATTTTGTTAGTAATTTGAGTCTTTTTTTTCTTTACATTAGTAATTATTTGCCTTTAATTAAAATAAT
Source organism: uncultured Bacilli bacterium (assembly GCA_934148015.1). Taxonomy (GTDB): domain Bacteria; phylum Bacillota_I; class Bacilli_A; order RF39; family UBA660; genus Aphodocola. The sequence goes on along the minus strand of CAKPCU010000001.1, from coordinate 9,420 downwards.
ATTAATGGTATACTATATAATGTAGAGGGGATGATAATATGCATTTCTATGAAATTTTTTTACTATTTTTTATATATTCATTTGTAGGATGGGTAGTTGAGATGGTTTCAACTTATTTTCCAGATAGAAAAATAGTAAATAGAGGTTTTTTAATGGGACCATATTGCCCTATATATGGTTTTGGATGTTTATTAATTAGTCTTTTACTTAGTAGGTATAAAAGTGATCCTATAGTTCTTTTTGTTATGATAATAGTTGTTTGTTCAGCACTAGAATATTTTGTAAGCTATATTTTAGAGAAGATATTTAAAGCTAGATGGTGGGATTATACTAAGTATAAATACAATATAAATGGAAGAATATGTTTAGAAACTATGATTCCATTTGGAATATTAGGTTGTCTTTTTGTATATTATCTTCATCCATTTATACTTAATATAATCGAAAAAATTCCATCAAATGTTGTTATGGCTATTTCTTACATTCTTCTTGTTGTGTTTGTTATAGATGTTATTATATCATTTTCTGTAATAGGTAAAATTCATATTTCAAAAAAAGTTAAAACTACTGATGATACTGAGGAAATAACTCAAAAAGTTAGGAGTTATATAGCTAATTATTCTAAGTATGGTAATAGATTAATGAGATCTTTTCCAACTCTTAAGGTATTTAAAAGAGTAGATAAATCTAAAAAGAAAGAAAAAAACAAATAATTCAAAGAGCAGCTGTTTAATGATTTTGCTGCTTTTTATATGCCAAAATTAGGCGTTTTAAGGTTTTAAGGTATGAAATTGACTTTTTTCTAATAATATGATATTATAGCGAAGCGCTTTAAAAAAGGGGTTGTAGTATGAATAAAATATTGTTAGAGGAGACTTGTGTCTTAGAATATATAAAATATTCTTTAACGGATTGTATTTCTAATCCACTTGAAGTAATAAATTTTAGGTATCATCATAATACGGGTTATGCTAAAGCAACATCTATATTAGAACATGGGATTTTATCAATGAGGACGCTTACAGATAATGGTATAGTTACTTATTCAAAAGAAATTTTACGAAATATGAGTAATACAGATTCACATGTTAATGGTATAGATGGTATTTCTTTATCTGTTACGGGATTAACTGATTTAAGTCCTAAGGAGGATGAATGGGATCCTTTTAATGAACATTATGTGGATTTTTTAATTGATGATGTTAATGCATATAGATCAAGTATTAATTATGGTAATGAGTTTATAGCACCAAATAGTATTTCTAGTGATAAAATTAAAGCTGTAGATGTTAGAATACTAAAATATTTAAAATTGGTCGCTACTAAAAGGACTTTGTTATCTGATGAAAAGGCAATTAAGGAATTAGTTGATAAGTATAATTGCTTAAATGATATATCAAGAATGTTAATAGAAAATAATTTGGATATTCCGTTAAGAGAGAATTCTGATGCTAAAAATAGTCTTTTAGATATACATAAAATTTCAAGAAGTCCTAAGATTGAGGTTAAGAGTCTAGTTAGAAGATAGTATTATTTTTAAAAGCCATTTATTTTGGCTTTTTTATATACATTAAAATATTAAATAAATATCACATAATTATGGGTATATCATACAATACTTTGAAAGGTGTGATTGCATGATTATAGTAGATGCAGGACATGGTGGAACAGATCCTGGAGCATCAAGCGGCGATATAATAGAAAAAGATTATACTCTTAAAATGGCAAAATATATGTATGATAGATTTAATGATTTGGGGATTCCTACAGTTATAACAAGAACAGAGGATGTTACTTTAAATCCAGCAGATAGAATAAATACCATAAGGCCAAATATTACAAGTAGTGATGATATAGTTATATCTAATCACTTAAATGCGGGAGGTGGCGATAGTCAAAGTGTAACGAATGTATAACAATTAAAGCCAAATAAATATGAAAAGAAATGGAGAAATGTTATGAATATTAGTTACACAAAAGTTGGTGATTATTTATTACCAAATTTAAAATTAGAAGATAAAGAAAGATTTAATATAGGAAAGTATGGATTACTTAAATTAGAGCATTTAAAGAAGAATAAAAGAGGACTATATACTGAACTACTTATGAAAGATAAGTTGAATGAGTATTTGTGTGATATTGATATTACACTTATTGATAAAGAACAAAATTTAATTAAAGAACATGCTGAAAAAGAAAATATTACTGAAGAATTAAAAAGTAATAATCAAATGTTATGGATAGGTAAAATGAATAATATAAAAAATAGAGTAGAAGAAATTATTTTAAAGGAATATATCTATGTGTGATATAACTGATAAAGAATTTGAAGAAATATATTTACCTTTTTATAACAATGTTAATGATTATTTGAATAATTATGTTATACCAGATTTAGTAGCCTTTTATTTAGCAAATGAATATAGTAGACATTGTTTATCAGATTGTCCTTTAAGGAATCATATTAACTCTGCAGTAGATGTATTTAATTGTAGATGTGATATGAATAAACTTATACCTAGGGTAAAAGAAATATTAAAAATTAAATATAATTTAGTAGTAAGAAATACTAATCCATTAATATTAAAAAGATATTACTAAAGAAATTAACACTATCAGAAATGGTAGTGTTTTTAGTTTGTAGGAGTATGTTTATTGTCTAGCCAGCACTGAATTTGTACTCCCGTACGAAATTCGTATGTGGGAAATGTCCCAAACCCTTGATTAATTTTACATAAAGTGATATCATTATATCAAGATATAATGATATCATAAATAAAGAGGGATAATATGGACGCAAAGAAAGAAGAAAGAGTTCCGATACCTTTAAGAATGTCTAACGAATTATATAAAAAGATTAGAAATATAGTTAACAATAAAAAGGATAAAGAACGAGGTTATAGTATAAATAAATTTGTTATTGAAGCTATAGAAGAAAAATTAAAGAAGGAGTTAAAGTAGTATGGCGAAAAAGGAAATAAATACAGATTTATGGGTTTACGATTTATTAAAGGAAGCAAATATAAATTTAGATCCACAAGGTAGTAAAATAATAGAAATAGATAATGCTTTAAAAACAGCATCAAAAAAAGGAACTGGTAATGTTGGATTCCCAGAATACGTAGGGATTGTAAAAGATTTTGTTTTAGTAATTGAAGATAAGTATTCTACTGATAAACAGGTAAAATATAGTGAAGATGGTATTTTAGATTTTAGTACAAATGCAATTACTGATTATGCTTTAAATGGTGCTTATTTTTATGCTAAACATATTTTAGAAAATACTAACTACAAGAAAGCGATAGCGTTTGGTATAAGCGGCAATGAAAAGAATCATATTATAAAACCAATATATTTAGATGGAAGAGAATACTTTATAGATTTACCAGAAGTTGAAAGTTTTATATCGTTTAATGAAGAAAATATAGATGAATATTACATTCGTGAAATTTTAAAAGAAAATACTGATGAAGAAAAAACTACTAATGATTTATTAAACGATGCAAAAGAATTACATGAGTATTTAAGAAACTATGGTAATTTAGGAGAACAAGAAAAACCTTTAGTTGTAAGTGGTATTTTGTTAGCATTAAGAGAAATTGAGTATGGTAATTTTTCTATTAATTCATTAACTTGTGATGAAACAAAGAGTGATGGTAGAAAAATTATGGAAGCAATAGAAAGTAATTTAAGAAGATCTAGAGTTGCACCGGAAACGAAAAAAGATAAACTTATAACACAATTTAAAGTGATAGAAGATAATCCTAAATTGAATGAATATAATAATAATTTAGGTAAAACTCCGTTAAGATATTATACAGAATTTTTATACAACAAATTATATATGTCTATTAGGTACAATAAATCATCAGAGGATTATTTAGGAAGATTTTATGGTGAATTTATGAGTTATTCTGGTGGTGATGGACAATCTTTAGGAATTGTATTAACTCCAAAACATATATGTGATTTATTTACGGAATTAATAGATATTAAACCGGACGATATTGTTTTTGATCCTTGTTGTGGTACTGGTGGTTTTCTAATTTCTGCTATGCATTCAATGTTAAAAAAAGCAAAAACAGATGAAGAGAAAAGACACATTAAAACATATCAATTACATGGTATAGAACAAAAAGCATATATGTTTACTATTGCTACTACTAATATGATTTTACGAGGCGATGGTAAAAGTAATTTAATACATGAAGATTTTTTTAATAAAAAATCTAGTGAACTACAACTAAAAGGTTCAACTATTGGTATGATGAATCCACCATATTCTCAAGGAAAAAAATCCCCAGAATTATGTGAGTTGAGTTTTATAGAACATTTATTGAATAGTATTGTTGTTGGAGGTAAGGTAATTGTAATAGTTCCTCAAAGTTCAATGACTGGTAAATATAAATACGAAGAAGAACTAAAAAAGACAATATTAAAACATCATACTTTAGAAGGCGTTATAACTTTAAATAATAATACTTTTTATGGAGTTGGAACAGATCCTTGTATTGCTGTTTTCACGACAGGAATACCACATCCAAAAGAAAAAATATGTAAATTTATAGATTTTACTAACGACGGTTATGAAGTGAGAAAACATGTTGGTTTAGTTGAAACTTCTCAAGCTCTTGATAGAAAACAACATTTATTAGATGTTTGGTTTGACAGAATTGATGCATCATCAAAATTTTGTGTTAAAACTACTATTGATTATGAAGATGAGTGGTTACATTCTTTTTATTACTTTAATGATGAATTACCTTCTTATGATGATATTTCAAATAAAATTGCAGATTATTTAACATTTGAATTTAATATGATTTCTCATAATAAAGAATATTTATTTAATGGTGAAGAAAATGATAAATAATACAGAGTGGAAGGAATTTAATTTTACTGATATATTTGAAATAAAAAATGGTTTTTATAATAAAAAACCAGAACAAGAGGATAATGGAAATATACCTTTCATAGGAGCAACAGATTCTAATAATGGCGTTACAGAATTTTACACTGTGGAGAACATTAACAAATCATCGAAAACTGGTGATAAAAATAATGTTGATATTTCAAAAAAATTATTTAGTGGAAATTGTATTTGTGTAACAAATAATGGTTCTGTTGGTTATGCTTATTATCAAAAAAGTAAATTTACTTGTAGTCATGATGTTAATCCACTTTACTTAAAGAATTATAAATTAACCAAAGAACTTGCTATGTTTTTAATTGCTGCTATTGAAAAACAAAGAGTTTGTTTTACATATTCTCGTAAATGGCGACCAAAAAGAATGGTGAAATCGAAAATATTATTACCCGTAGATAAGGATAGTAATCCAGATTATCAAGCAATGGAAGAATATATTAAAATAAATAAGAATACAACTCAAGAAAAATGTATAAATTTTTTAAAAAAAGAAATTTCAAATATGCAGTATAAATTAGTAGAAGAAATAGAAGAAAAAAGTTGGAAAGATTTTAAACTAACAGATTTATTTGAAATACAAAAAGGAAATCAAAATAATATGTCATCCCTAGAACAAGGTGATATACCTTTAGTATCTGCTAAAAAGATAGACAATGGCTATAAAGGGTTTGTTATAGAAAATAATAAGAGTGTATTTAATGGTAGTTGTATTACAATAAATAATGATGGTGATGGTGGCGCAGGAATCGCCTATTATCAACCTTATAAAATGTTGCTGGATAGTCATGTAACTGCATTATATCCTAAATGTAAATTACTAAATAAATATAACTCCATATTTGTTGCATCTGCTATTACAAAACAAAGAAGCAGATTTGGTCATGGATATTCTATAAACAATTCAAGAATAAAGAATTTTAGATTTATGTTACCAGTAGATTCAAATGGTAATCCGGATTATGAATATATGGAACAATATATAAAAAATATAATGCTTGAACAATATAAAAGATACATACAATTTTTGGAGGATTAAAAATGAACTATAATTTAGGAAAATTAGAAAAAATAACAAATTTAAGAGAAGTTTGGAAAAATGAAGCAACTGATTTTACAAAATGGTTGGCAAAAGAAAGTAATATTAAGTTATTAAGTGAAGAACTTGGATTTAATATTACTGTAGATGAAACCGAGGCATCAACAGGAAGATATAACGTTGATATTAAAGCTCATGAAGAAGAAACAGATAAAACTATAATAATTGAAAATCAATTAGAAATGACTAACCATGATCATTTAGGGAAAGTGATAGTTTATTCAGCAGGGTTTGATGCTGATATACAAATATGGATTGTTAAGGATGTTAGAGATGAACATAAACAAGCAGTTGATTGGTTAAATGAACACTCTGATGAGCATATTAATATATTCTTGGTCCAAATTGAATTGTGGAAAATCGGTGATTCTTTAATTGCTCCTAAATTTCAAATTATAAGTAAACCAAATAATTGGGCTAAAGCAATTAGAAAAAACGTTTCTAAAAATATGAGTAATGCTTCAACTATTCAATTAAATTTTTGGGAAGATTTTAAAAATTATTGTGAAGATAAAAAAGTTAATTTTTCACTTATAAAACCATTGCCACAACATTGGTATAATATTTTTATAGGTAGAAGTGATTGCCATTTAGACTTAACTTATAATACTAAAAAGCATGAAATTGCATGTGAACTTTATATAAATGATAACAAAGATTTATATTATTTATTAGAAAAATATAAAGAAGAAATAAATGAGAAGATATCATCAAATTTAAAATGGATGCCATTAGAGGGTAAAAAAGCATCAAGAATTAAATTAGTATCTAATATAGATGTTGATCCTAATTCTGAATCTTGGAATGAAGCATTCGAATGGATGAGCAATAATGTTGAATTATTTAAGAATACATTTAAAAAGTATTTAAAATAACATTAATTAATGATATACTATATTTAGTAAGAAAAAAGGCGCTAGTACAGGCTTTATAGTTTTGTATTGCGCCTTTTTTGCATTAGGAGGAGCAAAATGAAAATAAAAATTGAAAATTGTAACAATATTAAAGAATGTAATTTAGAAATACAAGAAGGAAAATTAAATATTAAATATGGAATAAATGGTACCGGAAAATCTACTATTTCTAAAGTGATAAAAGAAGGTAAAGAATCTGATTTAAGTCTATTTAAACCTTTTAAATCATCTGATGATGTAATTCCGTCTATAACATACATTGATAAACAAATAAATAAGGTATTAATATATAATGAAGACTATGTAAATCAGTACTTATTTATATCACAAGATAATATACATGAAAATTCATTTGAAGTATTTGCTAAAGTTCCCGAATATGATACTAAAATTGCAGAAATAAATGAGAAACTTGATAAGGTTAAAACTATCATTAATTCAAATGAAAAAATAGATGAACTAATATCAATATACAATCAAATTGATAAAGAAATTAAAATTAATTCTAATAATAAATTAGGAAATTCTGGTGTTGTAAAATCTTTATCAAATGGTAATAAAATTGTTAATATTCCAGAAGAAATAAAAAAATATTCCCCATTTTTACACTCCGCTTTAAAAATAAAATGGTATGATTGGTATACTAAAGGATTTGAATTTTATGAAGAACATTGCCCATTTTGTACTACTGAAATAAAAAACTTAGTTAAAGAAAAGAATTTGGTTGATAATTTATTTGTTAAAACCGATGTTACACATATTTCTATAACTAGTGAATTAGTTGAAAAATTATCTGATTTTACTAACTCTAAAAAAGATGAGTTATTAAAAAGCATACTAAATGATCCTAAAAAAATAAGTGATGAATCAAAAAAGGAATTATTAGAATTTAAATTAGAATTTACAAAAATAGTAGAAAAATTACAATTTTTAAAAAATTTATCTTATTTATCAATAAATAAACTAGACGATGTTGAAAAAACATTAAATGAATTAAGATTTGACTTCAATAGTATAATTTATTTTAATTCTGATAGTATGAAAAAAATATTTGAAGAGATTAATAATTCTATCGATGCAGTTTTAGAAAATATTGTTGATATAAAAAAGGCCACAGGTATACTTAATACTGAAATAAAAGGATATATTAGAGAAAATGAATATAAAATTAATGAATTTTTAAAGTCAGTAGGAATGAGTTATGAAGTAGAAATCACTAGAGATAAAATTAGATTAAAATATATTAATTCTGATATAATTGTAGAACCTAAATCACATTTAAGTTGGGGAGAAAAAAATTGTTTCGCATTGGCATTATTTTTGTTTGATTGCCTAGCAAACAAACCTGAACTAGTTATTCTGGATGATCCAGTATCTTCTTTTGACACAAATAAAAAGTATGGAATTATGCACTATTTATTTAAGGGAGAAAAATCATTAAAGGATAAAACAGTTTTGATGTTTTCACATGATATAGAACCTATAATCAATTTTTATAAAAAGGATAGGACTATTCCAAATAATGTTGTTGCATATTGTTTATCAAATCATAATAATATAGTAGAAGAAAAAATAATAACTAATGATAAATTATATTCAGTGATAGATCAATGTGAAGAAAAAGCAAAGAACGCCAATTCCAACATTTTAAGTAGATTAATCAATTGTAGAAGGTTATTTGAATTACAAAATAATTATGAATGTGCTTATGATATTTTATCAAACTTATTTCATAACAATTCCAAAATTACTAAATTGAATGGTAAGGAACTGTCTGAAAAGGAGATTAAAAGCGGTTTATCAAGTATTAACTTATACATTGAAAAATTTGATTATGATAGTTTTCGTAATAAATTTAATGATTTTGAAGAAATGAAAAGATTATATTTTGATGCTAAAAGCAATTATGAAAAAATAGAAATATTTAGGATTATAAATGATTATTTTTCACTAAATGGAAGCGACAATAATATTATGAAGTTTATTAACGAAACATATCATATAGAAAATAGTTTTATTTATCAATTAGATCCATACGAATATGATTGTGTTCCTAATTATATTGTAATTGCATGTGATGAAATACTAAAGCAAACAAAATAAGGTATAATTAGAACATTGTCGAACAATTACATATTGAAAATTAAATAATTAATGTTATAATTAAACTAGTCATACGGGAATGTGACTATTACATATAAACATATATAAATATAAAATAGTAAATATTAAAAAGAAATTAGATAGCTTTATTATACATTAAAGAATAATGTATGATAATTAATCAGTGAAGAACTGAATACATATTAATCCAACAAAAAAGATTGGAAATATTCCCTTATTTTTGTTGTGGACTAATGTGTTCAGTTCTTTTTATGTGTTCCTAAAAAGACTGGTAAAGAAAGGAGGATAATATGGAACTACTAAACTTGATAATCTTATATTGGAGAAATAATGGAAAAAGAACCATTTATAAGTTTAGT